>DASWHX010000028.1:0-8334 GCA_036397995.1 Cyclobacteriaceae bacterium | reverse complement strand
CTGCATGAAACCATCCGGGTTTTGTACTTTCATGTTCCCATGTGGTTTGGAATGGTGATTCTTCTTACTGTCTCAATGGTTTACGGCATTAGGTATCTCCGGAATGGCGATGAGCAATTGGATGATATGTCTCTTTCATTTGCTAAAACCGGAATTGTATTCGGAGTTTTAGGTCTTATTACTGGCATGGTTTGGGCAAATTACACCTGGGGAACTCCCTGGCACGGAGACCCTAAACAAACCGCGGCCGCAATTGCAATGTTGATTTATTTCGCCTACCTGGTTTTGCGTAACTCTATTGAAGATCAACAAAGAAAAGCCCGTGTAAGTGCTGTTTATAATGTCTTCGCTTACGCGGCCCTTATACCTTTGCTATTTATTTTACCCAGATTAACAAGCTCCATGCACCCTGGCAGCGGAGGAAATCCTGGCTTTAATACCTATGATCTTGACAGCAACATGCGACTTGTCTTCTACCCTGCCGTACTTGGCTGGACTTTTCTTGGTATCTGGATCTCCTTATTAACTTTCCGGTTCAGAAGACTTTATTCAGAAAGAATGAAAAAAATTTATGAATCATGAAAAAATTTACAAGTCTCCTTCTCGGCTTAATATGGCTTTCCCTCAGCAGCTTCCAGCCTGATGAAATTGAAATGGCAGATGGACTGCGCTCCGGTGGTTTAATATACATTGTAGTGATGGTGGTGCTTATTATGGTTCTCGGACTCGTATTCTATCTCTTTACGCTGGACATGAAGATCTCAAAGCTTGAAAAAGAATCTTCTGAGCCTAAAAAAGAATAATATTAAGTAACTTTGAAAAGAGTTTGAAGTTACCGGGTATGAAGAGATCACATATTTTCGCTCTGATTGTTATTGCAGTAGCCGTTATGATCATAATTTCCACCGCCGGCGATGCAAGTACCTACGTAACGTTCAGCCAGGCAAAAGAGATGTCCATAAATGGTAACAGTAGCAAGATACATGTGGTTGGAGAATTGACCAAGAATGAAATTGGCGAAGTGGTTGGATTAAAAAGCAGTGATAATCTACTTTCATTTACCTTCACCATGAAGGATGAAGAGAATAATATTCAGAATGTTTTTTATAGTGAACCCATGCCGCATGATTTTCTACGCTCAGAAAAAATTGTTGTCATCGGCGCGTATCGGAACGAAATGTTTGTTGCTGACAAGATACTGCTAAAGTGTCCTTCCAAGTATCAGGAAACAGAAATTAAAACCGCGGGAAAGTAATAAACCAATGGTTCACACTTTTATTGGTAATCTTGGTCATTTCTTTGTCATAACTTCATTTGTAACGGCAATTCTTGCCGCATTTTCTTTTTTCAAAGCCAATGCAAAATCGGATCTTCACCACAAAGTGCCATGGCTGAAAAATGGAAGAACCCTTTTTTATATTCACTTTGCCGCGATCATTGGAGTGGTCGGTTCACTTTTCTTTATTATTTACAATCATTATTATGAATACCATTATGCCTGGAGTCACAGCTCCCTGCATCTTCCAACTCAATATATGATTTCTTGTTTCTGGGAAGGGCAGGAAGGAAGCTTTCTTCTCTGGATGTTTTGGCAGGCAGCCATTGGTGTTGTGCTTATCCGAACCAATAAGTTTTGGGAGGCTCCGGTGATGACGGTTTTTTCATTGGTTCAAACTTTCCTTGCTTCCATGATTTTGGGGGTTGTTATCTTCAATTTAAAAATTGGCTCTACTCCATTTATTTTGCTACGAGATTTCATGATTAATGCTCCTGTTTTTCAGATAAACCCTGATTTTATTCCCGAAGATGGTACGGGACTCAATGCTTTGCTCCAAAACTATTGGATGGTAATTCATCCTCCTACTCTTTTCCTGGGGTTTGCTACAACTTTAGTCCCTTTTGCATTTTGCATTTCGGGAATCTGGAATAAAAAATATAAAGAATGGATTCGGCCCGCCTTGCCCTGGACAATCTTCTCCGCTGCGGTGTTGGGTCTGGGAATCCTAATGGGAGGTTACTGGGCCTATGAAACTTTGAACTTCGGAGGATATTGGAATTGGGATCCGGTGGAAAATGCCGTATACATCCCGTGGCTATTCCTGATTGCCAGTATCCATACTATGATAACCTTTAAGAATTCGGCCACAGCGCTAAAGTCTTCCATCGTGTTGGTAATTATCACTTTTATCCTCATCCTTTATTCCACGTTCCTAACCCGCAGCGGAATTTTAGGTGATGCTTCTGTACACAGCTTTACAGATTTAGGATTATCAGGTCAGCTATTAATTTACCTTTTATTTTTCACGGTCGGCGCTGTCATTTTATCTGCCTTTCACTGGAAAAATATTCCAACCTCCACCAGAGAAGCCTCTACCTACTCCAGGGAGTTTTGGATCTTCATTGGTGCCACCACTTTAGGTTTAATGTCCTTCCAGGTATTAATACCAACCTCCATACCTGTTTTCAACAAGATACTTCAATTGATAGGGATTCCATCACAAGCGGCATTACCTGCTGATCAGATTCAATTTTTCACCACATGGCAAAAATGGTTTGCCATTGCAGTTCTCCTCTTGTCGGGAACCGGTCAGTTTTTTTGGTGGAAAAAGATGGAAAAAACGAAGTTATTTAATGAATTGATTGGCCCGATATCCATGTCATTAATAATTTCCGCAGTCATCATTTTGATTTCCGGCATCAGCAATTTATCCTATATTCTTTTGCTAACGGCATCGATTTATTCAATCATAGCCAACGGAAAGATTATTTATCAGCTATCAAAAAATAATATTTCACTTTCAGGGGGTGGGGTGGCTCATATTGGTATCGCTATGATGTTGATCGGCATCCTCACTTCGTCCGGCTACTCGAGGGTAGTTACCACCAATGCAACCGGAACCGTGATTCATCCTGATTTCACCTCCGAATTTAATCTTGAAAATGTGTTGCTTGTGCTGAATGAAACCAAAAATATCGGCGGGTATACCTTAAAGTATAAGGGTCAGCGAATGGAAGCAAAAGGCATTCCCGGGTATGTTAAGAAAAATGATTTAGGACCCACCGATGATCCTTTTCTTGCTTTTGTGAAAAAGGAAATTTCCGCAAATGGAAAAATCTATGCTTCAAAAGGTGATACGGTCGAAATTTATCCCGAAAATACCTACTATGAAGTTGAATATGTTTCCCAATCCGGCAAGAGATTTACCTTATACCCACGGGCGCAAATTAACGAAGACATGGGAGGTATTTTGGCTTCTCCTGATATACACCGTCGGGTTATATCCGATCTATATGCGCATGTTTCTTCAATTCCCGATCCAACTTCGCCTGTTCAATGGGATGAAATGAAAGAGATTCGCGTGAAGGCTCATGAAAAATTCTTTGTCAATGACTATGTCTCGGAGATTGAAAGCATGGAAAGGATAACCGAGGTGGAAGGCGTTGCACTGGGACCTGCCGATGTAGCGGTTAAAGCGCGCATCAAAATCTTAGGTGATGAGGATGAATACGAACTTGAACCCATTTTCCTGATAAAAGATCGACTTGTGGGCAGGATACCTGCGGTAGAACATGACCTGGGTATTAAAATTACCTTCCTGGAAGTTCATCCTGATGATAATGAGTTCACCCTTGGATTAAATACCACTCAAAAAGATTACGTGATACTAAAAGCGATGGAAAAACCTTTCATCAATATTTTATGGTCCGGCACATTCATTTTGATGTTTGGATTTGGTATTGCCATCTATCGTAGATACAAGGAGTTCACCAAAATCCGCGATAAGGAAAAAGAATAAATACTTTTTGCCGTTTATCGCTAATCATAATTTCCATAACTTAACAGTATTATTAAAATTCAAGGATTATGAATCCCACGCGACGTACGTTTTTTAGAAAATTTGCCGGTATCGCCGGTACACTGAGCATAAGTACAACACTGGCCAGGGCGGCGGCGGAGGATGTCTCAGATGCTTTGCTGAATCTGAAGAAATTATCACCTGCAGAAGCTGCTATGGAGGAGGAAATTTGGAACTCCATCCGCCAGGCTTACACAGTTTCCGCCAATATCATCAACTTGAACAACGGGGGTGTAAGTCCGCAGCCGAAAGTTGTTCAGGATGCTGTTGATCGCTATTATCATTTGAGCAATGAAGCTCCCTCTTATTATATGTGGAGAATTCTGGACATGGGCCGTGAACCGGTTCGTGAAAAGTTGGCACATCTGGCAGATTGTTCTCCCGAAGAGGTTGCAGTGGACAGAAATGCAACAGAAGCACTGGATACTGCCATTTTTGGGATGCGCCTGGAAAAGGGTGATGAGGTAATTCTCACTAAGCAAGACTATCCAAATATGATTAATGCCTGGAAGCAAAGAGAAATGCGGGATGGGATTGTCTTGAAATGGCTGAATCTTGAACTTCCCGAAAATAATGAGGATAAATTGGTTAATTCTTACACCGGTGCTTTCACTTCTAAAACCAAAGTGGTTCATATTACCCAGATGATTAACTGGAATGGACAAATTATCCCGGCAAAAAGAATTGTCGCCGAAGCCAGGAAACGTAACATCATTAGTATTGTCGATGGAGCTCATACATTCGCGCACTTTTATTTCTCCTTAAGTGAAATGGCACCCGATTATTTTGGGACCAGCCTGCACAAGTGGTTGTGCGCACCCTTCGGTACCGGAATGATGTACGTGCGAAAAGAAAATATTGCCGATACATGGCCGCTTTTCCCGAACCATGAACCTCTAAGTGATAACATACGAAAATTTGAAGGTCTGGGAACGCGCTCATTCGCACCCGAACAGGCAATTGGCCAGGCTCTTGATTTTCATAATGCCATTGGAAGTAAACGTAAAGAAGAACGGCTTCGCTTTTTAAAAAATTACTGGTGCAAGAATGTAATGGACATTGACCGGGTAAAGCTTAACATTTCCCTGGAACCCCATGCATCCTGCGCCTTGGGTAATTTTAGTATTGATGGAATTGATCCCGGAGACATAGCAAATAAACTATTTTCGGATTATAAGATCCATACCGTCGGCATCAAGTGGGAAAATATTAATGGCGTTAGAGTCACTCCGCATGTTTATACTAATCTTTATGATTTAGATAAACTGGTTGATGCTATCCACACTATTTCCAGGAGTTAATTTTTCCCAATGGCCGAAGGATTGCGATGTGCTTTAATTGGTGCGGGTAATGTTGCCTGGCATCTTGGTCCTGAGCTTGAAAATGCCGGCTATGCAGTCCATGAAGTATACAGCAGGAACCCCAGGAATGCAGCGACGCTTGTAGAAAGATTGTATCATGCTGAGGTCAAAAAGGATTTGGATTTTTCCTCCAGTAGTTCCCAATTATTTATCATTTGTGTGTCAGATGATGCCATCAAGGACGTGGTCACCGAAATTGCATTGCCTGAAGAATCGATCCTTGTACACACTTCCGGTGCTCAGCCATTAAGCATTCTTGATTATGCAGCCACTGAACATATTGGAGTTTTGTATCCATTGCAAACTTTTAGTAAACAAAGAAAAATTTCGTTTAAAGAAATTCCCATTTTTATTGAAAGCGATGACATGCCTGTAATCAATGTTCTTTCAGATATAGCGGAGTCCATTGCTTCACGGGCAGTAATCATTGATTCCAAATCGAGGAAAGCCCTGCATGTAGCTGCTGTGTTTGCCTGTAACTTTACCAATCACATGCTAACATTGTCAAAATCCATCTCGGAAAGCAACGACCTGGATTTTGGGCTTCTTCAACCTCTTATTGTTGAAACAATAACAAAGAGTTTGGAGATTGGGCCCGAATTTTCTCAGACCGGCCCCGCCATTAGAAAAGACCTTCAAACTCTGGATAACCACCTTGAGTTTCTTGCGAATGATGAAGAAGTTCAGAAAATCTATAGAATAATTACCCAACACATTATTGATTATTATGATATTTGAAAGAGAATTCCATTTAATTGAATTCAAGTAATACCGAATGAGCGAACCCGATCAGCCTAAAACGTTTTCTATCCCGGGGTTTTTCCAGGTTACCCGAATTCAAAATCTTTCAGTAATTATTTTGACCCAATACCTCGCCGCTATTTTTCTGATAAATAATTATGAATCCGCCAATCGATTGCAGGAAATTGATTTGTTTATTCTGGTTATATCTACTGTTCTGATTGCTGCTGCCGGATACCTGATCAATGATTATTATGACGTGAAAATTGATTTGATCAATAAACCCAAAAAAGTAGTAGTAGGTACCGTTCTTAAGCGGAGATCTGTAATGATGGCACACACAGTTTTCAATCTCCTGGGGATATCCCTCGGATTGATTATTGATTACAGAATTGGAATTATAAATTTTGCCGCTGCATTTATTTTATGGCTTTATTCAAATCAATTGAAAAGAACACTATTTCTTGGCAACCTGGTGGTTGCAGCACTTGCAGGACTTACCATTATGGTAATTGGGATCTTTTACCATCAGCTGAATATGGCTATTGTTCTTTACTCCTTATTTGCGTTTACCTCCAACCTGGTAAGAGAAATTGTTAAAGATATTGAGGACCTTCAGGGTGATGTAAAGTTTGGAAGCAAAACTCTTCCTATTGTTTTAGGCGTTCGAAGGACAAAGGGAGTTCTTCTGCTTATTAATGCATCGTTTTTTATATTCATTTTATATCTGTTCTCCGGATCCAGATTTCCCGGACCTGACCTTGTTCTTTACTTTATCCTTGTACCGTTAATTCTCCTGTCGGGGATGCTGATTCGTGCAGATAAGAAAAGAGATTTCAATATTCTCAGCTCCTCAATAAAATGGTTCATGCTCATAGGCATTGCTACCATGATGTTAATCCGGTACCCGGCATGAAACATTCTATTGCAATTTTTGCCTCCGGCAGCGGTTCCAATGCTGAAAAAATTATCAACCATTTCAGAAAATCCAATTCGGCAGAGATCAAATTGATAATTTCTAATAAGAATGACGCACTTGTTATTGAACGCGCCAGGAAACTTCAGGTTCCCTATGTTATTTTCACCAGGAAATCTGATTTTTCAGGTGATGTCTTATTCAAACTTCTACTTGATAACAACATTGATCTTATAGTTCTGGCTGGATTTCTCTGGCTCCTCCCCGCAAATCTTATTGAAAAATTTCCCAGTCGCATTATTAATATTCATCCCGCATTATTACCCAGGTATGGTGGAAAAGGAATGTATGGAGCCAGGGTTCATCAGGCTGTCTCAGAATCAGGAGATACGGAATCCGGTATAACCATTCACTATGTGAATGAACATTATGATGAAGGAGATATCATTTTTCAGGCTTCCTGCTCAATACGAGCGGGGGAAAATCCGGAATCGATAGCCCATAAGGTTCATCAACTGGAATACGAATATTATCCGAAGGTAATTGAAGAGGTGTTAAACAAATTTCAATCAAACCTCTAAATCAGAGATTGCAATAACAAGTACCAATTTCTGTGTGAATTCGATTGAATTTCCTTTATTTCTTGTTCAATATTCGACATTCACTTTTTAAAATTGAAGCAGACCTGCATATTTGAAAAATGAATTCAAAGTTTTTGCTAATTGACGGGTTCTTTTATAGAAGAATATCTGATTAGGGGAAGCGAAACTGACCCGCATCGGTATATTATCACTCACCGACTCAGGAAACCGAAGGAAATCATGGTAAAGTTTGGGGGATTCAGTAGAAGAATTTCAACGAATCGGCATCTCCTGGCAGCTATACAGGATACAATTACAAATCAAGACCTGGCCCCCGGTATTAGAGCGAAGAAAATTCAGAGTGAAAGTTCTTCACTTTCACCCAAAATAAACAATGCTTTTAATTCAAAACTATTCCCTCTGCTAAGTAGTTGTGGATGAATTTCTGTACTTTCCGGTTATTTTCTAATCCGCGCTCACCGGATAAATAAGCAGAATGGAATCCGAGCGCACGGCCGAGCCAAAAACTCCAATCGCATCTCCGATTTTCGATTTGATAAATACTGGCTCCACGAACGGGTTGTATCGAGCCAGTAACTGTTCGTCCAATTCACGGTAAAATGTTGCGGCGTTTTTGTCTAATGACTGCAGGAAAACCCAGGCTGAGTCTCCCTTAACGTATTCAAACGCAACTTCAATAAATAACTGTAATTTCAAACCATCCACATTCTCATCGTTAAACACACTTCTTCCCAAATCTGTTACCCGGAATAATTCGCCTTCAGCAACACAATCGTTCACAATTACTTCCAGCACATCCACATGATGAGTGTTCCTGTCTATCATCCTGTTCATCTGGTACCGGTAAAAATCACCGG
>DASWHX010000027.1:0-11758 GCA_036397995.1 Cyclobacteriaceae bacterium | reverse complement strand
ACCCTGAAAGCGAATTATTAAATCTATTGCCTGACACTATTGAATTCTCTACCCAAATACCTAAAGTTTACCTGGGGACTAACCTGATATTTGAATTCTTTAAAAATAATGTTGCCGATAAGGAACGACTTCCCAATCATTATGAGGCAATGCATTATCCCTGGTTATTCGCGGGCTTTCTGGCACTTTTTTTTACTGCTCTAAACCTTATTCCAGTTGGCCAGTTAGATGGAGGGCATGTTCTGTATGGACTTTTCGGCAGGGAAAATCACAGGATAATTTCGTCGGGCATTTTTATTGCGTTTGTATTCTATGCCGGCCTGGGAGTGATTAATCCATTTGATCCCAATGTGGGCTTTGCAGAAACTGTATTGTACAGCATCCTCTATGTCGGCTTCCTTTATTTAACCTACTATACCATTTCCAAACAATTCAGAGACAGATTATTTATAGCTGTTCTCACTTTCACGGCTCAATTTGGAGTGGTGTACTTATTTCCCGGAGTAATTGGGTATCAGGGTTGGCTTATTTTTGCTTTTATTATCGGAAGGTTTTTGGGAATTCAGCATCCGCCCACTTTGTATGATGAACCGATAAGTTTTAACAGAAAGATTCTTGGGTGGATTGCATTATTAATTTTTGTGCTGAGCTTTAGTCCAAGGCCAATTATTGTTGAAGGAATCTAAATTTGGACAATTACATTCCTGTTCCATTCAAGGTTTTCAGATTTGCCGGCGTAGGGTATTTGTTCAAGGATATACTTCATACTTTCCACCCTGGCATTGATCTTAGAATCTGCCATAACAACAATCCATGGATTTTCTTTGGTATTCGTCCGGGAAAACATTTCTTCTTTGTATTGAGTATAAACATCCCAAAGCTCCTGGGCCTTTTCATCAACCGGGCTTAGTTTCCATTGTTTGAGCGGACTTTTTTTGATTGCAATAAGTCTTTTCTTCTGCTCTTGTTTGGAAATAGAAAACCAAAGCTTGATTAGGATGGTTCCATCTTCCTTTAACATTTTTTCAAACTCAGGAATCTGTTCAAGATGCCTTTTGTACTGTTTTTGATTGCAGAATCCATTTACAGGTTCCACAATTGCCCTGTTGTACCAACTACGATCGAACAGGACAATTTCTCCAGGGTCTGGAAGGCGTTGTGCATATCTTTGAAAGTACCACTGGCCTTTTTCTTTAATTGTGGGTTTTGGCAATGCCACCACTTTGTACCGTCTGGGGTTCAAATGCTCAACAAAACGTCTGATGGCACCGCCTTTTCCGGCACTGTCTCTGCCTTCGTAAAGGATAACCAAACGCTTATTATTATTGGTGATCCAGTTTTGAAGTTTTATTGCTTCTGTTTGAAGTTCTCTTAATTCCTTTTCGTATCGAAGGTAGTTCAGAATTTTTCTCATATTTAACTTCTTGGATTTGAGAAGTTGTTTCAGGCCATCCTGAGAGTTCAGCAGTTCAATATCAATTGTTGAAAGTTCCAATCTAATCTATCTGAAGTACTGATCGATGAAAACGTTTTACCGTATTGGGATCCGGATATAAAGTTGTGCGGGCACTCTCTTTACCCGGGTAATCAAAGTTGCTCAGAACATAACGCATACTTTCAAGCCTTGCTTTCCTTTTGCTATTACTTTCGACAATGATCCATGGACTATAGGTTGTATGCGTCTTTGAAAACATTTCTTCCTTGTAGTAGGTGTACTTATCCCAAAGCTCCTGGGATCTTTCATCAACACGACTCAATTTCCATTGCTTTAACGGATTCTTTTTTCGGGATTCAAATCTTTTCAATTGTTCCTCCTTGGAAATCGAGAACCAGAATTTTATTATTTTGACTCCATCTTCATACAGCATATGTTCGAATTCAGGAACTTGTTGAATAAATTTATAGTAATCTTTTTTTGAGCAGAATTTATTTACAGGTTCCACCACCGCCCTATTATACCAACTTCGATCAAAGAAAACAATCTCCCCGGGGTTAGGAAGTTCTTTCACATATCTTCGAAAATACCACTGTCCTTTTTCAACCTCATTGGGATTTGTTAGCGCAACAACCCTCATAGCCCTTGGATTCAGATGTTCTCTAAATCTTCTTATGGTACCTCCTTTACCTGCTGCATCTCTGCCTTCAAAAATTACTACAACCCTTTTTTTAGTGTCCCTAATCCAGGTCTGAAGCTTAACCAACTCAATTTGAAGTTTAACCAATTCCCTTTCGTACCGCAAGATGCGAAGAGGTTTAGAGTAATTGATATTCTTTTTATCCAGAATCTTAATTAATTCCTTTTGGGTATTTATGTTCGCGAAGTCATCAGCTGAAATGTATACTTTTGTTTGTTCAAGGGTATCTGATTTGTTAATCATGGGTTAAAGATAAGGAACCTAATTATCTGAAAATCAATTTTTGGATTATCCTTTGAGAGGGAGTAATTACTTCTACCAGGTAAATACCCTGTTTATAACCTATTGCTGAAACAGCAACTCCTGATGAGGTTGCGATGAAGGTGGCTTTCATTTTACGCCCGCTAAAGTCATAAATATTAACCTCAGTGGGATTTCCGGTAACCGTAAAATTACCATCGGTTGGATTAGGATAGATATTTATTCCCGGGATTTCAGAATTTATCGGAGTAATAACACCTCCTTTGCCAAATACAGGCCTCATCATCAAACTTCCGATTAGTTCTGTATTGGCTTGCCAAACACCATTCACGTTATAAAATATATTCTCACCGGAGTCGGAATTTTTATCCAGCCCCACTGGAATAAATTCATTAGTTGATTGCTGAAAACCTATGTAGAAGGTGTCTTCAACCGCTAGAGGTTTCAACAGCTCATAAGTTTTAAGTTCATTGATTCCATTTGCCTGAATTGTAAATGGCTGTCTGTATAATTCAGAATCTGCAAATCCGTCGAGATGACTCCATACAATCAAGTCAATTGGGAGACCGGCAACATTTCCGTTGATGTTAGGGAAGTTAATATTGAAAGCAACTAGCGTGTCAGGCTGTTGAATGAAAAACTTATAAGCAATTTGACCTTGATTTTGGTTTATTCCGGCCCCGAATTCAGCAGTTCCGTCATCATAGGCCAGGTAATTATGCAGAGTAAACTTTCTGGTTATTGTATCATTTACTCTTAAATCAATGTAACTAATATATGTGGTATCATTAGTTGTCGTGTTTATTTCGTCGATTAGGAGTGTATCCCCGGTATCTACATAATAAATGAGTTCGAGAAACAATGAATCGTCGGGTCCTGATACCTGGTCTTTCAAAAGTTGAAGGGTTGGTTTTCCGGCTTTTAAATCCAGGAAGTTATTTGCCATTATTATATGTGCTTTCTTATCTATTATCTTCTCAATTTCAAGTTGAGTTTTAGTATTTTTCAAAATCGCCGAATACTCTATCCCTTGAACGGGTTCGCTGACTTCGTAATTAAACAGCCGCACTTCAGTTGAATCTATGATTGATTGATCTCCAAAGTAAATTTGCCTGAGCGGAATTGCGGTGTAATTTTTGAAAATTGAATTTGGGATTGATGTGATTGCGCGGTCAAGAATTTCATAATCATCCTGACTTCTGTTTTTGTCCAGATAAATATAGTCAATATTCCAGACATCAAACGACCCTGTTTTTCTTCCGGTAGAAAGAAATCTAAATTGAAAATTATCATGAAAAAGTGAATCAACAATCTGAATAGAAACTCCATTAAATATTGAAGTGAGTGAATTAAGAGATTCCGGATCTGCCGGCCAGGCACGAGCCCATCTATTACCGGCAGTTCTGAACTGAAGTTCTATCATATCCTGGGCATCAGGTGGTTCTCCTTGGCCGCCTTTTTGGTAATAAAAACTTAAGTAGACAGAGTTTCTTTTCGCAAAAGCCACCTGGGTAAGATCTATTGGTTTTGAAACCAGGCTATCTGTCAGACCAATATCGGAGGGGTCCAGACTGTAAGGGTTACCATTCTTATCAAGTCCATCAAAAGTGGCAACATTAATACTTGGGCAGTTAATGCACATACCATGATTTACCCAAACGTTAGCGCTATTAATCCATAATGTTGTATCCGGTTGGCCTTCATAGGTGCTAAAATCTTCCCATAAAGGCAATACCAACTTTTCGGCAGTAATTCTGTAATTCTGTGTACTGTATGCATTATTTTTTTTGGAATGAGTAACTCCCTGTATCGGGACAACCTTAATCTGGGCGTGAGCCTGTACCAGGAATGTTACTATTAACAAAAAAAGACTAGAACTCTTCATGGTCATCATTCTCCAACTATTCATCCAAAGGCTCATTATTTAACGAGTCAAGAGGCGCTACCCATATATCAACGAACTGACCAATGCTAACCATATCGTTAGGGAGTGGAATTTGTTTGGATACAATCCAATTCGTATCCGTTGAGTCTTTTTGTCCGGTCACGATTCCTAATTTCAATCCGGAACCATTTAGATATATTTTTGCATCATCGAGTGTCAACCGTGTCAGGTCATCAATGGCAAATTTCCTTTTTCCGTATCCATCGCCGACAACCAGATCAATAGCCGAACCTTTTGGAACACGGTTACCTTCATAGAGATTTTTTCCCTGCAGTTTCATTTCCAATACCAGGTTAGAGTAAGGATAGGGAACATAGGTAATTTTACCTCTTAGTAATTCATAACTTGTAAGAACCGCTTCCGCGTTTTTTAGAGAATACCCGATTATTGACGCAGGTAACCTAATTTCGGGAGGAGTTTTTCTATTAATTGTTAAGTAGATTTTTCTATCTTCCTTTACAAGAACACCTGGTTTGGGGAATTGCTGTAAAACAGTTAATGGTTCAGCCACGTGGTCGTAACTGGAATCATTTATTTCGTATCTTAAATTTCTTTCAACCAGAAATTTGTCTAAGTCAGAGATATTTAAGCCGATTAGGTCCGGAACTGTAATTGCCTCACCATGATTGGTTTTTGCTGGCAGGTAAATGTAAAATAGCCCAAGAACCAACACAGTGACAATGACAAATATTAAAAACAGATGTCGCACCAAATCAACCCATGTTTTAGTCTGAAACCAATTCATCACTCAAGATTTGAATTATAGATTCTATTAAGTTCGTTACCTTTCTTTTGGCGTCCCATAGCAAGCTCTATTAATTTAGTGATAATTTCAGAATATGGAATACCCATATGTTCCCACATTTTAGGGAACATGCTGGAATTTGTAAACCCGGGAATAGTATTAATCTCATTAATGAAAATTTCACCTTTTTTGGTTAGAAATAAATCTACTCTTGCATAATCACAGCAATTAAGAGTACGATAAGCTTCAAGGCAAGTTTGCTGAATTTTTTTTTGAATTTCAGGTTTCATTTTTGCAGGTATATCCAAACGGGCAGCGAAGGGATCAACGTATTTCGCATCATAAGAATAAAATTCATACTTTTCGCTCACTACAATTTCACCCGGCAATGATGCTTGTGGGTTCTCATTTCCAATGATTGCGCATTCAATTTCCCTGCCCTGGATATATTCTTCCAAAATAATTGAATAATCATACTGAAATGCATCTTGGATCATGGACTCCACCTGATCCGCTCTTTTTGCAATGCCAACTCCAACAGATGATCCCAGGGATGAAGGTTTTACTACCAGGGGAATTCCAAGGTCAGTAATAATTTTGTTAACATCATAATGACGGTCTTTGTAAATACCTATAAAATTGCCTACGGGGATTCCGGCATGCTTCAATAATTGTTTGGATACCAGTTTATTCATCGAAATTGCGGAACCCAAAACGTCACTTCCTACACAGGGAATATTCAGAACCTTTAACAGACCCTGAACACTGCCATCTTCTCCATCAGTACCATGCAATACCGGAAAAGCAATGTCAATTGCATGTGAAATACCGGATGCATCTATTAATTCTTTAGCCTCAATATTCAAATTCAGCTTTAATGCAAGTCCCTCACTTATTTCCCTGGATACTGTGTCGGTCAGAAACCAGTTGCCCTCCATTGTAATTCCTATTAAAACAGGATGAAAAAGCTCCCTGTTTATATTTTCAGCGATATTTCTTGCAGACCTGATGGATATTTGATGCTCCACAGACCTGCCGCCATAAATGATTGCTATGTTTGTCTTGTGCATTGTCGGCTAAAGCACCAAAAATAAGAGATAAAAATATTTAAAGGACAGGTCAAGGCTTAATTATCACCGTCCTTGTTTCATTTACCTCCTTACTTATCAATCTGACAAAGTATATCCCGGAGGGATGGGTGGTCAGATCTACGGGGACGGTTTGGTTAAGTGAGTTAATAACAGTTGTGCGGTACATTTCCTGTCCTGTCGAATTAATAATTCTTACTTCACTTTTCTGCTTTTCATCAAAGTTAAGGGTGATATCGAAAATACCATTTACAGCAGGGTTTGGATATACAGACCAGGTGCTGTTTATAAGGACTGGATTCGGGTCATTGGAAATAAAGAATTCGATATCATCAAGAAAGAGGTTATTGCCGCCACCATCGGTAAACTCAAAGGCGAATATAACCTGCTGTTCTCCGGCAAAATTGGTAAGGTCGACGTATTCGTTTATCCAGTCCAATTCCGACTGCGGGTACCATTCTGACTCTGACTGTCTGATGCCTAAATCCTGGCTTCCTTTTTCATATATCACTTCAAAATTATTTCCGCAATCCGTTGAAGCTTTAATTCTTAAGATATCATTCTTGTCAAGCCTTGAGGCATAGCTTACTCTAAAAAACATACTTGATTCTCTGACCAGGAAAAAATTCAGAACTGGTGAAATCAAAACACTCCGGGAACCAACTGCCTGATTGCTCCATGCTTTAACTGATGCGGCATAATTATTCTGACTCTGGCTAAACGCTTCTTCTACTTTCCATGATTGTTCTCCCGCGCCGCTATTCGCAATTATCCAATTTCCAATATTTCCCGGTTCTTTAAATTTCTGACGAAGGGGTATAAATTCAGATTCTGTAACCAAAACAAAATTTCCATCCAGGGCATTGTCATCAGGATTGAAATCTGTAGTGCCTGCTAAAAGCTTAACTTCGAAAGTAAGTTGATTATTTCCCGGTTCAAGATTTATTGGATCTAAAATTAATGTTCTTTGATTCCCTGCTGTAAGATTCAATGAACCAAAATCTTTAGTGCTAATTTCTACTCCGTTTGATTTGATTGAAGCACTTAGATTGTTTATTGTGACAGTTCCGCTGTTGGTAACTAATAAGGTTGGAGAAACTGAAATATTGCAGGAAATTTCGTCCGGTGAGGTTACTCTGCTAATACTGATGTCCGCAATGGGGGACTTAATTATCTTTATGTTATCCAGGTAAAGATTATTGCCAAATCCATTAGTTGCTATGAAGGCAATTTGTAAATCCGTTAGCCCCGCGAATGCGCTTAAGTCAACAATATCTTTTTGCCATTCATTGGCAGATGTCGGGATAAATGGAAGAGGAGTAGGTGTTGCTGTCTGAAGGGAAATACTGTTTCGGTTATACACCTTGAATGGGAATGTAGTTCCACAATCGAGGCTTACAGCGATGGTAAGGTTATCAGATTCGGATCCGGGATATATCGCGTAAGCCCTGTCAAAAATCAATGAAGCGGTTGTTGATCCGGACAAGTCGATCAGGGGAGTAATTAGATAATCTTCAAGTCCAAGCCCGTTTTCATAGTCATAGAAATTTATTTTGGCTGCAGTATTCGATGATGAGATTGAAGGTGCGTTGCTTAACTCCCAGGTTATGGATTCATCGGGATTAATCAGATTCCAACTCACTGGAAATGCATCAAAAGTTTCAATAGTGGGAAGTGATAAATCAAAGGAGATAAAGGTATTTATCGACTTGTTATTATTGAGTGTATTTAAATCTGGTACACCATTAACGGACTGAACTTCAAAGTCGAAAGTAAAATAACCCTTACTTTGAGTTTGAATTTGATTAAAGGTAACATCGGTGGATGCTGCACTGGCTAGGTTCAGGTTAAATGTACTTGTTTCAAGTTCTATATTATTGGCAGACACTTTGATAATTGCTTCGGTTATAACATCTGTACCGGCATTTCTAAGCTGCAAAGAAGGTGTTATTAGTTGAGTACACTCGCCGGTAGAGGGAGCATGGATTTCTGAAATTGCAATATCCGCGTTGATGGGCACGGGTTCCTCCAGTCCGGGTGAAGTAAGCAGGGAAAGTCTCCTGGGGCTATTTTCCAGCACTGTTCGCATTCTGTCTTTCTGACACATTGTAAATATATTCATGCAACGATCGTCAGTGTAGTCCAAATAGTTTTGATACATATCGTTTGAGCCGCAGGTATTTCTACTAGCCGGGCAACCATTGGTTTGGCCATTCTGGTTAGGTGTATCCAGGCAGAAATCATCTACTGAGCAGTTGCCATCACCACTGATGTGCCTTAAACCCAGGAAATGTCCAATCTCATGAGTTGTAGTTCTTCCTTTATCAAAATTATTCAGTAAATCCGCGTTTGGATCCTTGTCCTGAGAACCGAAAACATCATATGCTACCACAACCCCATCATACAGACGATTTAGTTCGGGATTTTCTATTCCTTCGAGGTCTGTAACCGGAAAACTTGCCAGCCCAAGGGAGCCCGGGGATAAATTAGCGACCCAAATATTAAGATAATCTTCAGAGGGCCAATAACTTTGATTCTTCAAAAGTTCAGCATCCGCAAAAGTATAACTAGCCTGTGATCCTTTTGATCTTGTTATACCATTTGTTGCCAGGCCATCCGGATCTTGTTTTGCCAGGACAAATTCAATTTCAGGATCAGACGCAACAGGCACGAATTCGGCAAGTGTTAATATTGCATCAAGGTTTTGTCGTCGAAAATCTTCATTCAGAACCTCAATTTGACTCTGAATTTGCTGGTCCGAAATATTGGCTCCGGATCCGATGGGTTCATCATTATGAATGACGTGTACGACAATCGGGATTGTGTAGATATCCTGGGTGATTTTTTCAACCCCAAGTTTTTGGTTTAAGTTTCGTTCATTTTTCTTTTTGATCAGCCAATCCTCAAATTCAGAATTTGTTTCAATGATTATACCTTTTGATTTAAGATACTCCTGGTATTCAATAATTCCACACCTTTCCTGGGCATGACTATTACTATCTGATAACATAAAAAGTATCGAGACAAGCGGAATCTGAAGTGGAAATAATTTTCTTATAAAATACTTTCGATAAAGAAACCCGAAGGCCTTAGCGAACCATATTTTGTGGCAATTGAGCGCGAGGGTCATTTGGAGAAGTTAAGTTAACACAATCAACAGCTTTAATCTCAGGTACTAATCTTCGGATTGATTCCTCCACTCCAGCCTTTAATGTCATTGTCGACATAGGACATGTTCCGCAAGAGCCGACAAATTCAATGGTTAAAACCATCTCATCGTTCAAATCCAGAATTCTGGCATCGCCACCATCCGCCTCCAGGTACGGGCGAATAGAGTTCAATGCCTCTTCAATTCTTTTTTTCAACGAGGGTGTTAATTTCTTCATGCCATCAATTTTGATTAACGACCACGGTCTTTGTTTTTTCAAGTTTTGCGTTTCTTATTGCAATTTGCTGTGCAACATTTTCTGCAAGCTTAGCAAAGTATGTTCTGGTCATATCTTCTTTAATCGACATAGGTTGCCCGTTATCGCCACTTTCACGAATCCCTTGAATCAGTGGTATTTCTCCTAAGAAAGGAACTCCATGTTTCTCAGCAAGTAGCTTGCCACCTTCTTTGCCAAATATGTAATATTTACTATCCGGTAATTCTTCCGGGGTGAAAAAAGCCATGTTTTCCACAACTCCTAAAATAGGTACATTAATTTGAGGCTGCCGAAACATGGATAAACCTTTGGTTGCATCCGCCAGGGCAACTTTTTGGGGCGTTGTAACGATAATTACACCCGTCACCGGAACTGTCTGAACTAGAGTTAGGTGAATATCGCTGGTACCGGGTGGCAGATCAATGAAAAGGTAATCGAGGTCTCCCCATAAGACATCTGAAATAAATTGTTTGAAAGCCGAACTTGCCATAGGCCCCCGCCACACTACGGCGTTATCTGCCGGGGTTAGAAAGCCAATTGAAATTAACTTAACGCCATATTGCTCAAGGGGGACAATCATATTTTTCCCATTAACCTCTCTCATACCCGGTTTTTCATGCTCGCAATTAAACATGGTGGGTATGGATGGACCATAAATGTCGGCATCTAATAATCCTACTTTTGCTCCCTGCTTTGCCAGTGCCGCGGCAAGGTTCGCGGTAACGGTTGACTTTCCTACACCACCTTTGCCTGAAGCCACCGCAACAATATTCTTAACATTCGGAAGGAGAGGGGTATTATCCAAACGGATTGTTGTTACTGAAGAAGCCATTTCAATAGCAATATCCGCATTTGAGTTTACTATTGAATGAATTGCTTCTTCACAAGCGTTCTTAATCATTTCTTTCAAAGGGCATGCCGGGGTAGTCAAAACAACTTTAAAGGAAATGCGATTTCCATCAACCACCAGATTCTGAATCATATTAAGAGTAACAAGGTCCTTCTTTAAATCAGGATCCTCAACTGTGCTTAATGCTTTTAATATTTCCTCTTTTGTTGCACTCATGCCACTTTGTATAACAGCAAATTTAGTTTTTAAAGAGCGGATAAGTAATAAATTTACCGCTAAATTGATAATTAGGAGTTTAAATTGGGTAATAATCGATATAACTTTACTGTTAAGGATGATTGACCGGCGTATTATAGAGGAAATAAAGAGCAGAATCGATATTGTAGAAGTTATTGGTGATTTTGTTACTCTGAAAAAATCAGGTCAAAGTTATAAAGCATTAAGCCCTTTCTCCACAGAGAAAACTCCATCATTTTTTGTTAGTCCATCTAAGGGCATTTACAAAGACTTTAGCTCTGGAAAAGGAGGTGACGCAATAAACTTCATCATGGAGCATGATGGACTTAGTTATATTGAGGCGATAAAGTATTTAGCTAAGAAATATGGAATAGAAGTTCAGGAAAAGGAGTTAACCGATGAGGATATTAAGGAACAAAATGAACGAGAGTCATTATTTATTGTTCTGAATTTTGCAAATAAATGGTTCATTAATAATCTTCATGAGACTGATGAAGGGAGAAGCGTGGGGCTGGGGTACTTCAGGGAGAGAGGGTACAAAGATGAAACCATCAAGACTTTTGAATTAGGTTATAGTATCGAGGAGTGGGATGCTTTTTACCAGGAAGCAAAGGCTAATAAGTACAGTGAAGATATTCTGGAAAAGGCCGGATTGATCATCAGAAAGGATAGAAAAACGTACGACAGGTTTCGAGGCAGGGTAATATTCCCCATCCACAATTTGTCAGGTAAGGTAATTGCTTTTGGAGGAAGGACATTAAAGAAGGACAAGAATTTACCCAAGTATGTAAATAGTCCTGAGACAGAGGTTTACCACAAAAGCAGTGTTCTTTACGGTCTGAATCTAAGTAAAAAATCTATCCGTGATTTGAACCTCTGTTATCTTGTGGAAGGGTACACGGATGTCATAGCTCTTTATCAGGCTGGTATCGGCAATGTTGTGTCATCCTCCGGAACTGCTCTGACCAAAGAGCAGATAACGCTAATAAAAAGATACACGGAGAATGTCACCATTTTGTATGATGGTGATTCTGCCGGTTTGAAAGCTTCGTTAAGAGGCCTGGATATGCTG
>DASWHX010000026.1:0-3159 GCA_036397995.1 Cyclobacteriaceae bacterium | reverse complement strand
AACCGGATATGTCTATTGAATATACCCCTTTTATATAGTCAACTAATCTAAAGGATTTTTAACCTTTTTAAAAGTTGTTTTGCCTTCCTACCTGGTCATGAAACGCCGGGTCTAAAACCTTCAAAGCGAGGAGCAAATTCCCTCTACAAGACTCGGGATTTCTATGTACACAACAGAAGACGAGTGTGCAAGGCAACCGAAGCACTGCGTCAATTTAACATTGAAAGGTCACCCAATTTTTATTATCTTCATTCTCCCAATTAATATTTTAAGCTATGAAAAGAATATTACTATTAATCACTTTAGTTAATTATAATTCATTTTCTCAGGATCTGAATTTTCCCACGCTCAGTCCGGCCTCAAAAATCTCGCAGGAGATTGGTTTAACTGAGATAAATTTATCCTATGCACGCCCTGGTGCAAAGGGAAGAGAAATTTTTGGCGGTCTGGTTCCCTACGGGGAGATTTGGCGCACTGGCGCGAACGCTTCAACGAAGCTAACTTTTACAGAAGATGTAAAGGTAGGCGGGAATGATTTGCCCGCCGGAACCTACGCGCTATATACAATACCCAATGAGAAAACATGGACCATAATTAGTCACAAGAATATAAGAATGCGATCCCTGGCAGGTAATGTTTACAAGCAGGAGAATGATGCATTCCGCTTTGAAGTTCCATCGATTAATAATCCAATGACAGTGGAGACTTTCACTATTCAATTTACTGATATTACTACCGAAAGCTGCAATTTAACATTGAGTTGGGCTAACACTATGGTAAAGATACCCATTCAGGTAAGTGTTGATACTAAAATTGCGGCCCGGCTGGAAGAACTGATGAAGAATTCAGAGCAAATAAACGCGAGGACTTACTTCAGGTCAGCCGAGTATTTTTACCACAATGATAAGGATTTGAACAAGGCATTGGAATGGTCAAACAAATCCCTGGAGTTGAGTCCGAAAAACCCGATGTTCGGACTGCTTAAAGCAAAAATATTAAGTGACTTAGGGAAAACAGATGAATCAATTCAAACCATTACCGAAGCACATCAATGGGCAGTTGATTCCAACAATTCAAATTATGAAGAACAGACAAGGTTATTCATGGAAGGTCTAAAGCGAGGTGGCTGAATGGTAATCAAACCAATCCCCTGAAGAGATTTCGATTACCGGCCGGTTAAGGAAAGCGGATAATGTTTGTGAGTTGTCAGGCCAGAAAAAAATTAATTTCTTTTCTATTAAACCAAGCTGATAACCTGAGGCAATTTCCATCTCAATGATTTCGAAGGCTGTGCTTTGGTTTGCAAATTCTATTTCTTCAACCAAAACTTGTCTGATTTGAAATTCCTCTTTTAGCAAATAGGGATAAGGGCCATGGGTCCACAAAGAACTATTGTCGACAAATGATTTCTTATTTGTTGACTTGAGACCTGCCCCATAATAATTATGATTATAGTCACCCTCCCTTAAGGTACCATAAGCAAGAAAAGAAAAAGTTTCCCTTTTTAAGCAGTTGAATGCATAGAGCTTGGAAATCTTCTTAAGCTGTTTAGCGTTGTAATGGTTCACAATTTTCCCTGTGGTTGCTCAAATCTATTGTTAATTCAGTATTTGCAAAATTGTTAACAGAAAATTGCAGATTCCTAATTAAGAATTTTTTAAGCCAGAAGGGATTTACTAAATTTAATACATAATAATTTACAAATGATTAGCGCCATATTCCTCGCGGCCGGATTATCCTCAAGAATGGAGGGAGAAAACAAGCTCCTTATGACACTGAACGGCAAAACGATTCTGCAGTTAACACTGGAATCCATTCTGGCCAGTGAAGTAATGGAGGTGATTGTAGTTGTCGGTCACCAGCAGGAAAATGTGCGGGAAACAATAGAAAGAAATAAATATCCGGTCAGAATTGTTGAGAATGGAGATTATAAATCCGGAATGACGTCGTCCATACAGGCTGGAATCCGGCATGCATCGGAGTTTTGCGAGGGTTACATAATTTGCATGGGTGATATGCCTTTGCTGGAAACCAGACATTACAACTCCGTAATTTTAGGGTTTCGAAAGTCATTTATTTTTCAAAAGGATTGTATAATAATTCCATTCTTTGATGGCAGAAGAGGCAATCCGGTTATTTTTTCATCAGCATACAAATCAGAAATATTGGCACACAAAAAACCGGAAGGATTAAAAGAGGTAATTGAAAAGTACCCGGAAAAAGTTTCTAAAATTCCAATGGAGACGAAAATCCGAATTCTGGATATTGATAAGAAAGAAGATTATTTGGCTATGATTTAAGGTGAATTAATCTGTGACTTATCAGCAAAAAATTCGCTCAGATTTCCCCATTTTGTCCATGCTGACTCCTCAGGGAAAACCGTTTATTTATCTGGATAATGCAGCTACGACTCAGAAGCCGGCAGCAGTTTTAAATGCTATCGACAGTTTTTACCGCGGCCGGTATTCAAATGTTCATCGGGGAGCCTACTGGCCGGCAAGCCAAACAAATCTTCTTTTTGAAAAAAGTCGTGAGAAGGTTGCAGGATTTCTAAATGCCGGAAATCCGGAGTGTATTGTTTTTACCGGCGGCACAACTGATTCAATTAATAAAGTAGCTAACGCTCTTGCCGGTTTACTAAATGAAAATGATGAAATCCTGATTAGTGAAATGGAACACCATTCCAATTTGGTGCCATGGCAAATCCTGACTAAGAAAAACAAGTTATTCTTAAGCTTTATTGAAATCGATAAGAATGGAAAATGGAAATTGAGTGAAGTAATAAATAAGATCAGTGAAAGAACCAAAGTCATTGCTGTAAGTGCAATATCCAATTCACTGGGTACCATTAACGATGTGGAATCCGTTTTAAAATCGTCGAATCCCGATTATACAATTACACTGGTTGATGCCGCCCAGTCAGTGGCTAATTACCAAACTGATGTCAAGGCTCTGTCGTGTGGTTTTCTGACATTCTCTGCGCATAAGATGTATGGACCTATGGGCGTTGGTGTTCTTTATGGAAAGCAAAATCTGCTTGAGAAATTACCCCCATTAGCATACGGCGGCGGAATGATAACAGAGGTTGAAATGCACTCAACGCTTTTTAGAAACTCGCCGCACAAACATGAAGCCGGCACTCCCAATGTAGCCGGAGTA
>DASWHX010000025.1:0-6698 GCA_036397995.1 Cyclobacteriaceae bacterium | reverse complement strand
TGGTTATGTAAACAGAGTTTCTGTAAATCATTAATCCCGCTGATATCGCAGATCACCGCAGAAAAATTATTCAAGGATTTCTGCGCAAATCCGCGCAATCTGTGGGGAAGATTTTACTTGATCCTACTGATATTGTCGATCGCCGCAGAGAAAAATCATTCAGAGATTTCTGCGCAAATCCGTTGCAATCTGCAGGAGAAGATTTTTATTAATCCCACTGGTATCGCGGATCACCGCAGAGAAAATTTATTCAGGGATTTCTGTGCGCAAATCCACGCAATCTGCGGGAGAAGATTTTACTTGATCCCGCTGATATCGCAGATCACCGCAGAAAAAAATCATTCAAAGATTTCTGCGCAAATCCGCGTAATCTGCGGGAGAAAATTTTACTTAATCCCGCTGATAATCGCAGATCATGCAGAGAAAATTATTCAAAGATTTCTGCGCAATACTAAAGGTAATCTGCGGGAGAAGATTTTCCTTGATCCCGCTGATTGAAAATATTAATCGGTAAACTCAATTACATGGGCGCTTATCTTCACAGTTATTTTCGCATAAAGCAGCGGAAATCCTCCTACGTGAACATCCACGATCTGATTGGCGAGCGCACGCGGTCCACCTTCCAAATTGGCTTTGGAAAGGAGATCCTTCATTGCTAATTCCAACAGATCCTGGTTCTTCATTCCACCAAAACCCAAATAATAAGTAGCTGATGATGTGCCACTGACCCTGCCTAGTACTGTGAAATTTTTTGAGCCCAGTTCTATATTGGTTACCGTCCGGTTTTTATCTGACAAGAAACCAAGATTAGAGCCACAGCTTGTCCCAAAAATTATAAGCGTCAGTCCTAAAACTAAAGTTGTTAATTCCTTTCTCATATTTTTATTTGTCAGCTTTTAACTAAGGTAATTCATTAGAAAATGATAAAATAGGAGGAGAATCATAATATTAATTTCAGAACATGCAACGTAAAGATTTTGTTTTCGTAATTTTCGGATACCAACCTGGTTCTGCTGCCATATAGTTTCATGCATGGAGTTTTTAACTTTTTACGATAAGGTCTTTCAGTATTTTAGTAAGAAAGTTCCAACCAGAGAAGATGCTCTTGATCTTACACAGGGAGTTTTTGAAAAAGTTGTTGCAAATCTTCCAACTGTAAAAAAGGTCAATAACGTAAGTCACTGGATATTCAAGGTTTCAAAAAATCATTTAATCGATTATTATAGAAGGAAGAGCATTCAGTCAAAATTTACTACTTCGGATTTTCATCAAAGTGCTGACGATACAGAGTTTCAAAATGAAATAATAAAGTGTCAGGATCATTACATGAATCAACTGGATGATGAAACAAAATACTTGTTAATCGAGTCTGAAATTAAGGGAAAATCACAAAAAGCTTTGGCTGAAGAATTTGGAGTGAGTTACTCCACCATTAGGTCCAAAATTCAAAGAGGGCGCACCAAAATCCGGTCAATATTCCTTGAAAAGTGTTATTTAGAATATGACTCAGCAGGAAGAGTTACTTGCTGCGTCGACAAAGACCCGGAAAAGAAATCTTGTTAATCCTGCATCTTTTTGTTGGTTGAACGTCTTACTCTGTGAATAAGTCACATTAAATTTAAATTTGAATAAATTATGAAAAAGTTAGTATTGATATCCTTGCTTGGGATAGGAATTTCTTCCTCATTGTTCGGTCAGGAGCAAATCGGTCAGGAGCAAAAAAGCGGTTGTTCGCCTCAGACTTGCGGTCCTGAAAATACAAAAATAGGTGAAGCTGTAATTTTGACTGAGCTACGCAAAGATTTGATTAATTTAAAAGACCTGGTGAAAGTCAATAAAGGACTTATTGAAGTTACAGAAGTAGCCATAGGTACTGATGATGATGAAAGCCTCCAGATAATGGTAAAAGAAATTGCAAAGCTCAATGATTTATTGAACCTCAAGACGGTTAATTACACAGGCACCAATGCCGAAATAGTCAGACATCTCAGGAATAATATTATTAACCTCAAGAATTCCCTGAATAAGTAACGCCAGGGAATCTTGGGTTTCAATTTAATGCCAAAAAGACCGTTTGTAAGCCTTTTCATAGCTACTACATTCATTGTTCTAAGCGTAAGCGGAATCTTGCTTTTCACTGTTAAGGCTAGTGGACTTCTGATCTTCCTGCATGTTTTTTTTGGAGGCTTATTTCTTTCAGGTGCACTCCTGCATTTTGCTTCAAATTGGATTTCATTAAAAAAATACCTGAGAAGAAAATGGGTTGTTCCTATTAGTATTCTTCTATTACTGGGGCTTTTCGGTTTCGAGGTTTTTCCTGTTGATTTCCTTGCAAATTCTTATGCCCGATTTAAATCAAAACAACCACAGACTTTCGATAGCAATATTTTTGTGGAGTACCCTTTGCATTCGAATAGCAACTTAACCCTTGAGGTGAGGGCCGGTCAGCATTTTTGGTATCCGCAGATAGTGGTTTGGATTGAGAACAACGAAGGAGAATATCTGGAAACACTTTTCACAACCTATTCAACTGCAAAAGGAGTCTTTTATGGAGGCAGAACAAAAGAGAATTTCAAGGATTTAGATTCCGGGTTAAACACTAAAGAAAATATTATTAAGGTAGACGCCCTTCCATATTGGTCGCATAAACGAGGGATTGAAACTGCCGGCGGATATTTCTCACCTAATGGTGATAATCAGTTGCCTGATGGAATCACCGGAGCAACGCCTGGCAATTCCTTTAATCTCCGGACTAAGTATCCTGAGTTGACAACAAAATTCAAAATCCTATTAGAGGCGAATGTGGCTTTTGACGAAAATGAGTTTTTCTCAGAATTTGATTTTCCAGATGATTCCCTTTACCATAGTGGAGCAGGTTTATTAGGTCAGCCTTCCATAATTTACGAAGCAGTTATAGAAATTAGTAGTGAAAACAAATATTATCTGATGAATTACAAGGGTCACACATTTCCATCCGGCAACAGCGGAGAGATAATTCAGGATAAAGCAGGCTTAACCACTGCTCTTGAAATAATCGATTTAGCCTTAATCAAAGTAAACTAAAAAAAATATATAAATCATGAACGTGAGTTAATTCAGATCCAAATATCTGATGCATGGTTAACAACTACCAATTTTCCTAAGTTGAAAAATGCCACAATCCAATTTCGCAGGAGTCTCCAGAAAAAAAGAATTGAATAAATGTAAAGCGATCATTAAAATTTTAGAACTTAACCAAATGTGGTAAACTTACGCCCATTACTTCGGAGAGTTCGAGCAATGAATAAAGTGTGGGGTTTACTCTTCCATTTTCCAGTTTTTCCATGGCCTGGCGGTCTTTATTGCAGGCCCTTGCCAGGTCGGATTGGCTCCAACCTTTCTGCTTTCTTAGCTCAACTACACGCCGGCCGATTTTCTTTTTAAGCTCATCTTTTGTCACATCCTAAATGTCATTTTATTATACGACAATTGTGTCATATTATAATTTGACAATTCATCTTGCTTTTGTAGCTTGCATGCAACAAATTTTAATTTTGATCAATAACAGAAAACTAAGAATTTATTCAAAATTCCGTGGCTTCGAAAAGAGCAAAATAATTGTTCCTGAAATCAAGCTCTCTGGCCGTTGGTTGGAGAGTTTAGGTTTTAATGTCGGAGATCAAATTCAAATCTGTTGTCACAAAAACAGGTTATTTATCACCTTATTAAGTGAAAAAAAACCTGATTAATGGTGTACTTTAAATAAAACTCTACATATATATCTTCATATATCTTCGCAACTATCGGGTTTCATCCCCTTTCTTTCCAAAATACTTTTGTTGTAAATTATAATCAAAATGAAAGAGCAGGAGATAAATTATCAGCGCATAGCCGCCGCCATAACCTTTATCAACGAGAATTTCAAGAAACAGCCCACGCTGGATGAAGTAGCTGAAAAAGTGCATCTTAGCCCACACCATTTTCAAAAAATATTTAAGGAATGGGCCGGTGTGAGTCCTAAAAAATTTCTGCAATACCTGAGCATTGAGTATGCTAAGGATATCTTAAAGGAAAAGCAGGCAACCTTGTTTGACGCGGCCTATGAAACCGGCCTTTCAGGAACGGGCAGATTGCACGATCTGTTTGTAAATATCGAAGGAATGACGCCCGGCGAATTTAAGAACGGTGGTGAAAATTTGATTATCAATTACAGTTTTGCAGAAAGTCCGTTTGGCAATATTCTGGTTGGCTCCACTTCAAAAGGTATTTGCTATATGGCTTTTGCCGATGATGAGAAGAAATCATTCATGGATTTAACCAACAAGTTTCCCAAAGCACAGATGAAACAGATTACGGATATCATGCAGCAAAATGCTTTGTATATTTTCCGGCATGACTGGAGTAAGCTGGGCGAAATAAAACTCCATCTCAAAGGAACTGACTTTCAGCTTAAAGTTTGGGAAGCATTGCTGAAAATTCCGATTGGCCAGCTTTCAACTTATGGACTAGTGGCGAAAGCTATTCAAAAACCTGAAGCTTCACGAGCCGTAGGAACCGCAATTGGAAGCAACCCGGTTGCTTATCTTATTCCCTGTCACCGGGTAATTCAGTCGACTGGAAATTTCGGAGGTTACATGTGGGGAGCTACCCGCAAGGCAGCTATTATTGGATGGGAAGCTGCAAAAATGAACTGATTTTATAAATGATTCATCATAGTGACATAACCACATTCTCCCTGACTTCGAGAATCAAGAATAAAATAATTCGGCTTGCAGGAAATAAACAGTTGAAAATTTATGGCAAACTTAATTGTAAATCCGGCGGGCGGATGTTAATAAAAAACCGGGTTTTTTTTCAATCAGAAAATGAAGCATGGGAAAATGGATTTAGACCCTGTGGAAATTGTTTGAGAACTCAATATTTGAATTGGAAAAATGGATCTTTTTAATAGCAAAAAGTTACGAAATCTGCTCCATCATGATGGTGTCGTGCATTATTACGGGAAAATTTATTCCGGAAATGAAGCGCAATATTATTTTGAGCGTATGATGAAGGATATCGAATGGAAAAATGATGAAGCCATTATTTTCGGAAGGCATATTATCACCAAAAGAAAAGCGGCCTGGTATGGAGACCATGAGTATGCGTATACTTACTCAAACGCTACCAAAGTGGCTCTGCCATGGACGAAAGAATTACTGGAACTAAAGCAGAGAGTAGAGAGCTTCACTAAATCCAGCTACAATTCCTGTTTGCTTAACCTCTATCATACTGGTGATGAGGGTATGGCCTGGCATAGCGATGATGAAAAAGCTTTGGCCAAAGATTCATCCATTGCTTCCCTGACATTTGGTGCTGAGCGCAATTTTTTATTCCGGCATAAGGAAAGCAAACAAAAAATATCCATCATACTTGAGAGCGGAAGTTTGCTGGTGATGAAGGGAGAAACTCAAACCTATTGGCAGCACCGGCTGCCTCCCACTAAAAAAGTCAGGCGACCGAGGGTGAATCTAACTTTCCGGACGATGCAGATGGAAGTTAGAGTTTAGAGTTAGGAGTTAGGAGTTAGGAGTTGAGAGTTAAGAGTTGAGAGTTTAGAGTTAGGAGTTTAGTTGGTAAGCTATTCCCTCTGACCATGATCGAAACTGATCATCCAGTTAATACCAAACTTGTCAGTTAGCATGCCGAAATAGGATCCCCAAAATGTGTCGCCCATGGGCATCTTAACTGCGCCCCCTGCGGACAGTGCAGTAAAGAATTTATCCGCATCTTCCTTACTATCTGCATTCACCTAAATTGAGAAATTATTGCCCTGCACTATTGGCCCCCCATATCCCCCCGCCGTATCGCTGCCCATAAGAACACTGTCTTTGCCAATGGGTAAAGTTATATGCATAATTTTTTCTTCATCTTCTTTTCCTATTTCCATCCCCTGATCCTGGGGAACCTCTTTAAATCGATTCACAGAAAGAAATTCACCACCAAAAATTGATTTGTAAAAATTGAATACATCTTCACAATTACCATCAAATGTGAGATAGATATTAGCTGCTGACATAGTATTTTCTCTTTAAGTGAACATTGAACACGAAAACCAGAAGTTAAGTTTGATATTTCCTAAATCTTTCAAAAGCGTTTACTCTCAACTCTTAACTCTCAACTCTAAACTCTAAACTCTAAACTCTAAACTCGGCATGACATTTAATGACAGCTGTTATTCATTTCTCAGCGAATCAACCGGGTTTGCGGTGGCGGCTTTAAATGCATTTATAGAAATAACCATTAATGCCAATAACAGCGTTCCAATTCCTGAAATCACAAATATTCCTAAACTCATGTTGACCCGATACGTAAATGTACTCAGCCATTCATTCATTAAATACCACGCAACGGGCCAGGATAGCAGCATGGCAATAAAAACCAGTAAACTAAAATCACGGCTTATCAAGCCGATCAGATTACCAGAACTTGCTCCCAGAACTTTTCTAATTCCAATTTCTTTAACTCTAACTTGTGTAGAGTAAGTCGCCAATCCTAATAATCCCATACAGGCAATAAAAATTGCCAGCAACGAGAAATACCCAATCATGTCTCCGGTAGTTTTTTCATCTTCATAAAGGTTGTTCAACCGCTCATTTAAGAAAAAGGGAGTGAAAGGTCTTACTGACTCAAAGGTTTTCCAGACTTTTTCAAGTCCGGAAATGATTTCCTGATAGTTA
>DASWHX010000024.1:0-18696 GCA_036397995.1 Cyclobacteriaceae bacterium | reverse complement strand
GGCGGTTGGGCTGGGCGCAATGGTATATGGCTTCGTAAATATCAGAAAAATAATTTCATCTGCCGACTCGGGGGAAATTTAACATTAACCCTATTCCTTAAACTCTTTATTTTGAGTTTGGCTTCTTTTCAGCAATTTTTTTTGAGACCTGATGGATTCCTGATCGTTTGGGGCGAGCAATTAATAAACTGATTCACGGATAAATTCAAAAGGAGAAAATTTTTTCTTTAATAAAATTTCTGATATTATCCTGGCCAAATGGCCTGGTGAAGAAGAAATGGTTCTCCAGCGGAACTTATAGTAAGAGAAATTGAAAGTGAAAAAAAGTAATCCAAGGTCACTCTTCAAAGAAATTGCAGAAATTCTTAACCTCAGTTTACATGCGGTTCATAACCCCGGAATTTTATGAGCTGAAAATCAAATCTGTCAGGGGGCCGGCATTATAGGCGGTTAACACCGGTTTTGCTGAAACACTAAAATAGAAAAGTCCCGGCAATCACCAGGACTCTCCCTAACCTAATCCATGAAACTTAAACTACTTAACCAGCTCTCTTTTGGCCAATACTCTTGCGCGGAAATACTGTTGAAAAAAACCAAGGTTGTTTTTCCGGAATCCGAACATTCTAAAGTCAATGGTGTATTTGAGGATATTATCAGCCAGATACAGGTCTAGGCTTTCCCTCTGTGACACCACACTAAAACGGTCGACAGCCTTACAAAAATCTTCATTATCCTGCCAGACATCGCGGTACTGGTCAAGGGTCTGCATAACCTCCTTATAGATTAGGAGTTTTTTTCTTAGGAATGTTTGCATGATAATTCCTGAAATCGCATTTGTTTCTACTTCATTCATAACCCAAATATGGTTAACTACTTTCTGGATGTATGGTAAATAAATCCCAAACCCTAGGACTATTGTAACACTCAATGAAAATCTTAGCAGAAGCCTTTCTTTGACCATTTTTCACTAAACTTGCATCTGAATTTTTTAAGGTATTGACCCCACTTTTAATGGATTCCAGGGAAAAGACATTAGCAGGTAACTTTATCATTCAAAGGATTGAAAAGGATTTGAAGGAGGGCAAGAATGATGGTAGGGTTCATACTCGTTTCCCGCCGGAACCCAATGGTTATCTTCACATTGGTCATGCAAAGTCTATTTGTCTCAATTTTGGAATCGCCAGAGAGTACAACGGAAAATGTAACCTTCGTTTCGATGATACAAACCCTGAAACGGAAGAAGTCTCTTATGTCAACTCAATTAAGAAAGACATTAAATGGCTGGGATTTGACTGGGATAATGAATTTTACGCCAGCGATTATTTTGACACATTTTATGAGTATGCGGTCAGGTTGATTGAGAAAGGGAAGGCTTACGTTGATGATCAATCGCAAGAGATAATGAGCAAAAACCGGGGTGTCCCAACTAAACCCGGAATTGAGAGTCCGTTCAGAAATCGTTCCATAGAAGAAAACCTGAATTTGTTTGAAGAAATGAAGAACGGGCTTCATCCTGAAGGGTCACGGGCTCTACGTGCCCGGATTGATATGTCTTCTCCGAATATGCATTTGCGGGATCCTGTCCTTTACCGGATCAAAAAAACCCCGCATCACAGAACTGGTGATAAATGGTGCATTTATCCTACTTACGATTTTGCACATGGGCAATCAGATTCCATAGAAAAAATTACCCATTCGCTCTGCACATTGGAATTTGAAGTGCACCGGCCGCTTTATGACTGGTTGGTAAGAGAAATTGAAATTTTTACTCCTCAACAAATTGAATTTGCGCGGCTCAATCTCACTTACACAATTATGAGCAAGCGGAAACTTCTTCAACTGGTAAATGAAAAACATGTTAAGGGCTGGGATGACCCCCGAATGCCGACAATCTCCGGAATGCGCAGGCGTGGATATACCCCTGCTTCCATTCGTAATTTCAGCGACAGGATAGGAGTTGCTAAAAGAGATGGGGTGATAGATTTATCTCTTTTAGAATTTAGTGTTCGGGAAGAATTGAATAAAGAATCAAACAGGGTAATGGCAGTTTTATATCCCATTAGACTTATTATTACCAATTATCCTGTTGGAAAAACTGAAATGCTCCCGGCTAAAAATAATCCTGAGAATCCGGACAGTGGTACCAGAGAATTACCCTTTTCAAAAACTCTCTTAATCGAAAGGGAGGATTTCATGGAAAACCCGCCTTCAAAGTTCTTCAGGTTAGGTCCGGATAGAATGGTCAGGCTGAAATACGCATATATAATTAAGTGTACCGGATATGAAAAAGATACCGAAGGTAAAATTACTGAGGTCAGATGTGAGTATTTTCCAAATTCACGAAGTGGCAGTGATACTTCCGGATTGAAAACAAAAGGCGTAATCCACTGGGTATCAGAGCAGGATGCTATTAATGCAGAAGTCAGACTATACGACAGGTTATTTGTTGTAGAGGAACCCGGCTCTGTAAAAGATAAATCGCTGAAAGATATGTTAAATCCTGCTTCGGAAATAATCCTTAAGAACGCTAAGGTAGAGCCTTCCTTGAAAGAAGCTAAGGAATTGGATAAATTCCAATTTGAACGAACCGGGTATTTTTGTGTTGACGGGGATTCATTACCGGGCAATCTTGTTTTCAACAGAACGGTAACCTTAAAGGACTCCTGGATAAAAGAAAAGGCTAAAATTTAGTTTTTCATAAATTTTAATGAATAGAAAATAAGTAGAAAAGTATAGCCATGTTTCTTGCCGCTGATATTGGAAATACGAATATAGTTTTAGGATTTAAACAAGGGGATACCTGGTCCCACATTCTGCGCATTGAAACAAGTGATCCCACGGAAAAATATGCGCTCATAATTTCTGATTTTGTTCTTGAAAGAAATATTGACTCCTCTTTAATTGAGTCCGTGGCGTTGAGCAGTGTTGTTCCCTGGTTAACTGATCCTGTAATAAAAATTCTGGAAAACCTGACTCAGCAACGAGTTTATTCTCTTGGGCCGGAGTTTTACCATACTCTGCCGGTAAAAATTAGAAATCCGGAGGAAATGGGAACCGATCTTATTGCAAATTCGCTCGCGGCCTATAATTCTGCCCGAAGCAAATGTCTTGTGGTGGACTTTGGAACAGCATTGACTTTTACTTCGGTTGGTGAAGATGGAGAAATTTTGGGTGTGGCGATAGCTCCGGGATTAAAAACTGCAATGAAATCCCTTTCAAAAAGTACGGCCAAACTGCCGGAAATTCCATTGGTAATCCCGGAAAGTGCTTTGGGGAAAAATACTATTCATGCAATGCAGGCTGGAATCTTATTAGGATACACAGGACTGGTTGAAAAAATGATCGCTAAAATTAAATCTGAAATAGGTGAGCCGGTAAGGGTCTACGCTACCGGCGGGTTATCTTCCATTCTTTCAAACCTCAATTATTTGTTCGATGAAGTTAACGCGAATCTGACTCTTGAAGGACTTCATGAATTCCATAAACTCGTGTCCAGGAAATAATGTAATAAAACTGACCTTAAAATCATAACTCCTGAAATAAGCAGTGAACCTTGCCATTATCGACTATATCATTATCATATTTTATCTTCTGGGAATTCTTTTTCTTGGAGTTTACTTCAGAAGATATGTGCATACTTCCCAGGGATATTTTCTGGCGGGCCGAATGCTTCCTTTCTGGGCTATTGCATTTTCAATTGTTGGTTCTGACATAGGAGTAACTGATTTCATTGGGTTATCAGGTGAAGCCTATAAGCATGGTATTGTTGCCGCGAATTACGATTGGATAGGGTCTGTACCGGCAATGGTTCTGGCAGGTCTGGTATTCATTCCATATTATTGGAGAAATGGTGTTTATACGATACCGGAATATCTTGGTTTGCGATATAACATTTATGTGCGAAGCTTTAGCGCGATAATTTGGCTCATCGTTATTTCACTAAACATTGGCATTATGTTCTGGATAGCGGGGGGCATTATTTCCGGATTACTCGGTTGGCCTCTGGCACTTTCCATTATGCTAATGGCCATTATTGTCGGAGTATACACAATCTTTGGCGGATTAAGCGCGGTGGTAATGACCGATGTTGTCCAGGTAATCATTATGATGATCGGAAGTTCCGCCATTTTGATTCTTGGCTTCATTGAGTTAGGAGGGTGGAACAACATGGTTGGCATTATTCAGTCCCGGGGTGCAGAATATGAGCATCACTTCAACCTGGTACTTCCGATGGATACAAATTCACCCTATCCCTGGACAGGGATTCTTTTCGGACTTACACTGGTATTAGCCCCTGCTTATTACATAGGTAATCAAAATATTGTGCAACGATGTCTTGGAGCTTCAGACGAATGGAATGCAAAGGCCGGTATGTTAGGTGGAGCCTTCCTGAAGACCCTCGTACCACTTTTCATAGTATTTCCCGGTATTATTGCTCTTGCTTTGTATCCGGGCTTGCCCGATTCCGATCGCACCCTTCTCCACCTTGTTGAACATTTACTTCCTCCGGGAATTACCGGTCTCGTACTTGCTGCTTTTATCGCCGCATTAATGTCCAGCATCGATTCTTTCCTGGCAAGTACTTCTACTATTTTCACCAAAGACTTGTACCAAACATTCATCAGGAAGCATGCGATAGATTCACATTACCTGAAAGTAGGAAGGTGGACAACCGCTGTCATTCTTATAATTGGGATGATATCGGCTCCATTAACCGATTATTTTAGCGGAGTGTATACGTATTTTCAGACCTTAAATTCATTTATTCAGGGACCGCTTCTGGCAATATTGCTATTGGGTATCTTCTGGAAACGCACTTCAAGACCTGCTGGAATTTTTGGATTACTGGGAGGTGTAAGTTTGGCTCTGCTGATGTTTATTTATAGTGAGTACCTCTTTTCACTAAATGATCCATACCTGTATATAGCCTGGTGGAGCTTTTGTGGAGCATTTGTAATAACAATATTGGTTACACTTGTGACGAAACCCCCTGATGTTCGTTCCATGAGAGGCTTAATTTTCGGGCTTTCTCAAAATGATGATGAATTGCAAAAAATAATTTCAGATAAATTAGGGAAAAGTGATGTTTAATTTTGATTGGCTTAATGATGTATCTCTATCCGGAGCAAGAATCCTTTTAATTCTTACTTTTCTTTCATCTCTGATATTTGCTTTGCTAATGAAGAAAAGCTATATCTTCAAGGATGCCAAAAATCAGCGTCGAGGGAGAGATTTCAGGTACTGGATTTTAATTTTAGTGATTGTTCAAATTTTGTTGTATAGCTATTTCTAATATGAGCGAAGAACCGAAAAATGACAAGAAATTTATGCGGGTAATTTCATTGTTCCTGCTATTTTTCTCGGGCTTGGTCTTTATTTCAGCTGCCATCAGCAGTACACCATCCGCGGTTATCACGAATGTAATATGTGGGTTGCTTCTGGCAATCATTTCAGCAATATTTTATTACGGTTATAAAAGGGTAGCATAATGAGAGCGGTAAGAGATAAAGTTGACATAAGCAAGGCACAAAACTTACTTAAGGATGGATTATTCTTTAAGAGAAAAATTCCAGACAAGGTAGAACTACTTTATCTGGGCTTTCATTTGTTCAAGGTAACGGTTGATCCGGGAAATTCAGCAGTAAAATCAGAACACGTTTTGATTGATGTTCTTACCGGAGCATTTTCTTTTCTTAACTCTGAAAATATTCTGCCTTTTTCAGATGAAACTCAAAATTATCATTCAATTAAAATTGATAAAGATGATGCAAAGGAAATTGCAAAGAGAGAATATGCTTTTCATTTGTTGCATCGGAATTTGAGAACAAAACTCAAAGCGGAGGTCAGGAGCGTTGAATTTGAAGAAACTATTCTTTATCCTTTCTGGGTGGGCTATTTTATTCACTTCCATCATTATTCATTGGAAGTAATAGATGCTATTAATGGTCAAAAACAGTCCGGGGCTATCAAAAAGGCATTGATTCAATACCTAGCAGATGAATTCAATTCAAAAACCGAATCTATGCGTAAACAGCCGGATATTGCTCTTTCATTAAACAGGTAAGGCACAAATGTTCGATGAAAAAATCAAGATAAGATGCACTGCCAGACTTCTTTAGCATGGCCACGTACCAGGTCCTGTTAAGTCCCTTCTTGCCAATTTTTACCGTCGCCAACTTTGCAGGGTCGAAATAAGGAGTAATAGCCCATCTTGCCATTACCTTTATACCCATCTTTGCTTTAACCAATTCAATGCTTGCTTCTGTTAATTGGATTGGGATTAATTTTTTAGGACGAATTCCATCCGGTTCCAGAAACTGCCTATAGAATACAGAATCTTCTAAAGGCTTTTCATAAATGATAAGACTCTCGTCGGTAAAATCTTTCGGATTTACATATTCTTTACCTGCCCAGGAGTGGTCGGCACTTACAAGGGCCACCATCTCATCTCTGAATAACTCCCGGTAGACTACGTTACTATCTTCCAACGGCAGCGAGGTAATGGCAAGATCTATCTTGCCTTTCAACAGCTCCCTGATAGGGTTCGAGGTGAATTCCGGGTGGATGCTAACCTCAATGTTGGGAAATTCTCTGTGAAATTGTTTCAGCAGAGGCGGAAGCCAATGATAGCAGGTGTAGCATTCAGTGGCCAATCTAATGGCACCGGTATCCCCGTTAACCAGACTCCTGATTTGAATTTCAGTATCCTCCATTTCTTTCAGGATTCGCTTTGCCAACTTAAGAACAATTTTGCCGACTCCTGTCAAAACCAGCTTTTTGTTTACCCTGTGAAAAACAGGGGAGCCCAATTGAGTCTCAATCTCCTTTAACTGATGGCTTAAGGCTGACTGTGTAAGGAAAAGTCTATCAACAGCTTTTGTTAGACTGCCTTCTTCAGCCACTGCCTCAATTAGCCTAAGATGTCTGATTTCCAGATTCATATTATTAGTAGAATTAATAATAATCAATAAAACTATTCATCTGATTAATAAATCAAATGTACACAGGTCTACGTTTATTTGCTAAAAAAGATTTAAAAATGATAATATTAGCCAATAAGAAATTCAGGCTGACTGCGAATTCGAATGTCAGGGACATTGGAACTAATACAATCTTCACCTTGAATCAGGAGGGTGATTTATTGGTCGGCAAGTATGAAGGAGGAAAAGTTTTGCATGGAAATTTTTTGGCAAAGCTCGTTGGTCACTCCGCCTTCGAAAAACATTTCCATCACTATAATAATAAAGGCGCTTTGGTTTCGGGAGTGAGCAAGGGCACTATTGAGGTTCTTCCGGATGGTAGATTACGACTCAGGGAATTCTGGAATGAAGATTCTAAGGACGGAGATGCAATTTACGATGAAGTGAACGCGTCACATTCTATTCCCCAGGAGTATTATTTTAATCTCTCTTTGAATAAATAAATCTGAATAACCAGTTCTCATATTTTCAAAGCATGCTGGTTTCCATTGATTTTAATTGATGACTTAATATGAAAAAAAGATTATTGCCGGTTATTGCAATTGGTTTGGTAATTACCATGTGGGCTTCCGCCTTTGTAGGCATTCGATCTGCATTGGAATCCTATTCTCCATTCCACCTTGCTTTATTCAGATATCTGATTGCCTCAGCAATAATGGTTGTTGCCGGATATTTGATGAATATCAGGTTGCCTGAAAGCAAGGACATACCTGCAATTTTATTTATTGGATTCATAGGTATAACGGTGTACCATGTTGCATTGAATTATGGTGAGATAACCGTGAATGCCAGCGCAGCCAGTTTTATTGTTAACAGTGTTCCGCTTATAACTGCAGTTTTTGCCATTTTATTTCTAAAAGAGAGAATCAGCAAATATGGCTGGTTGGGATTACTGGGTGGATTTACGGGAGTCTCCATAATTGTGTTGGGAGAAAGCAACGGACTTTCATTGAGTGGTGGAGCACTGGTGCTGGTGGTTGCGGCAATTTCACTTGCAGCATTTTTTGTCCTGCAGAAGCCATTTCTGAAAAAATATAAACCGCTGGAATTCTCAACCTATGTTATTGTAGCCGGCACATTATTTATGTTATTCCTATCACCGGGACTCCTGCAATCAATTGAAAATGCGAGATTAGAGCACACAGTATCTGTTATTTATCTGGGTATATTTCCGGGAGCAGCAGGATATATTCTTTTTGCATGGGTAATGAACAGGTATACGGCAACAAAATCCACCAGTTTTATTTTCCTGATACCTATTATGACTTTATTCTTATCTTGGATCTGGCTTGGTGAAATTCCGGCCATGCTTTCCCTGGTAGGAGGTGGGCTGGCATTGGGTGGAGTTTATTTTTATCAGAAAGTTGGGTAAGGGTTAAACCACGGTTATGCCTTTATTTTCTCTCAGGACCATTTGTCCTATGGCTTTTGGTTTTATTGAATTCCTTTCAAGAAAATCTTCAAATTCAGACTTTGCGGATTGGTCTACTGATATGAGTAACCCGCCGCTGGTTTGAGGGTCTGCCAGGATTAGTTTGACATGTTCATCAGTAAGTTGAATTTTTTCTCCGTAACTATCCAGATTGCGCGTAGTACCTCCGGGAAAAGATTTTTGCTCAAGATAATAATGTAGATTTTTAAGTAACGGAACCTTGCTAAATTCAATTTTAGCTGAGCAATTACTCCCTTCGCAAATTTCCAACAGGTGACCTAACAAGCCAAAGCCTGTGACATCTGTCAACGCATTTACATAAGGAAGTTCACCAAGCTTTGTACCGAGCGAGTTCATAGTTAGCATTAACTCAACTGCCGCCTCCAAATCCTTTTGTTTTACAATTCCTTTTTTTTGAGCAGTAGTAATTATTCCAATACCCAATGGTTTGGTCAAATAAAGTATGTCGCCGGGTTTTGCGGTGTTATTTCTTTTCAGATTTTTATTTTTTACAATGCCCGAAACGGCCAAACCAAAAAGCGGTTCCGGATTATCGATACTGTGACCGCCGGCTAAAGGGATGCCTGCTTCCGAACAAATTTTCTGCGCCCCTCGAATTACCTGTTTAGCAATTTGAGGTGAAAGTTTATCAACCGGCCATCCTAAAATAGCTATGGCCATGATTGGCTTACCGCCCATTGCATAAATATCACTGATCGCATTCACCGAAGCAATTTGACCGAAGTCGAATGGGTCATCCACTATAGGCATGAAGAAATCTGTTGTACTTATAGCGGAAATACCATTGCCTAAATCAAAAACTGCCGCATCATCTTTGGTATCATTTCCGACCAGCAAGCCGGGAAAAGGCGTTACTTCAGCATCTTTCTTAAGAATGTCTTCCAGTATTTCAGGTGAAATTTTGCAGCCACATCCAGCTCCATGACTGAACTGAGTCAAGCGGATTTTTTCATCTATCATAATTTGCTTCAGAGGTTTGCGGATACGCTTTTGTTATTAATTGTTCAGCAATGGAATTTATGCTGAAGTCATCTGATTCAATGCGTATCCATTCCGTATCTTTTTTCTTTTCAAAGGAATTCAGGTAAGCCTTATCATAATAAGTAAGCAGGATGTCGGCCGTTTCATCAAGATTTCCATTTTTCAAAGCATGGAGAGCATCATTCATCGATTTATTTCCCAGCCTTTTTTCCAAACGGGTAATTCCATCGGCAAGTTTACTCATATCCTGGCTGCCATAGTCATTTACTAATCTCTGTATACGCGTGTTTTTGTTGATTAGTATTCTTACCCGTGGTGCCCTGACCATCTGTTTCCAAAGGCCTTCAGGAACCGACACGCGCCCAATAAGGAGACTTTCATCTTCTATCCAAACTCGTTTTGCCAAATCAAAATATTTGGCCTCTTGAAATAACAGGTTCTGAAAATGCTCGCTGGAAGGCTGCTGTTCTTTACCAATTCCACCAAAAACAGATCCTTTATGCTCAGCCAGTTTTTCCAAATCGATTACCTGCTCTCCCTTATCTTTTAATTTTTGAAGAATTTCTGTTTTCCCGGCGCCAGTAGGTCCGCTGATAACTGCAAGGTTGAGTTTTTGTTCAAAGAAAGCCAGGGCATAATTACGAAAGCTTTTATATCCGCCACTTAGAGTATGAGTCGGTATTCTTGCCGAGTTCAACAGCCAGGCCACACTCTCGGAGCGCATGCCACCCCGCCAGCAATGGAGCAGTATTGCTTCATTATGGGAATAATTCATGGCTTCATTTATCATGATTGTCATCCTGTCTTTAACAAAATTCAAACCCGCCAGAACTGCTTTTATGTGGCCGTGGTTTTTATAGATGGTTCCGATAATTTTTCTTTCTTCATCCTGAAACAAAGGAAAATTTGTTGCACCTGGTATATGCCCAATAGCGAATTCTGCCGGTGTTCTGACATCTAATACAGGGCTGGCAGAGGCCATTTCAAGAAATTGCTCAATGCGTATTTTCACTTGATAAACTAATATGGATCTTTATCTTACCTTAGAACAATCAAAGTTAAAGGTTATTACCGAATATTTAGTTTGAATGCCGGAACTACCTGAAGTTGAGAATTATCGAAAGTACCTTGAAGGTACTTCATTGGGCAAAACCATTGGAGAATTATGGATTGATGATGCGCGACTCACCAAGCCAGGTAAAAAGATATTTTCTAATAGGCTGAAGAAAAACAGGTTTACCTCTGTATCAAGGATTGGCAAGTATTTGTTTGTGAATCTTGCAAACGGTGGCTGCATGGTTATGCATTTTGGTCTGACCGGGAACCTAAGTTTTTTCAACAACAGAGAAGACCAGCCCAAATATACGCGGGTATTATTTCAATTTACTGATGGATCATATCTCGCTTACATTTGTAAAAGGAAATTCGGGTGGCTTTCCTATGAAAAAAATCTGGAACAGTATTTGGCTAATTCCCGCCTGGGCATTGATGCAACTCAATTAACGTTCAAGGATTTTTTTGAAAAGATAAGTGGTAGAAATGCTCCGGTAAAATCTTTACTGTTGGATCAATCAATTGCCGCCGGTGTTGGAAACTGGATTGCCGATGAAATATTGTATCAATCAAAAATTCACCCCGAAACGAAAACAAAATCCCTGGAGCGAAAAGAGATCCGGACACTTTTCAATAAATTGAAAAAGATTATTGAAATTTCTTTGAAAACCGAAGCCAACTATGATAAATTTCCAAAGCACTTCCTCATCCACAACAGGGAACCAGGAGGTAAATGCTATTATACCGGCAAGCCTTTAATAAGAATTGTAGTGGGTGGGAGAGGAAGTTTTATTTCACCAACAATTCAAATAAAAAAGTAATTATTATGGATACTTACAAACTTGATGAGATTGAAGCAAAAGAAGTTTTTCAAGGTTATTTAGGGAAATTTATTCATTCCCAAAACAATACATTTGCTTACTGGAAAATCAAGGCGAATTCCCCGCTTCCGGAACATTCACACCACCATGAACAAGTGGTTAATGTCCTTGATGGCATTTACGTTCTGAAAGTCAATGGTGCAGAACATGTTTTAGAAGCAGGAAGTGTTTTAGTAATTCCGTCTAATGTGAAGCACTCCGGATATTCGCAAACAGATTGCACTATCCTTGACGTGTTCAATCCGGTAAGAGAAGATTATTTATAATTCAAAAATGGGTAGTGGAATAAAAAGATATACGAAGCCGGTTTTTTTCCCTGTTTATGGAATCCTGATTGGCTATGTTATAATGTGGATTGTTAAGTGGACCACAGGGATCATACCTTATCAATACATCGTTTTTAAAGCAGGTGATCATGGATTTACGATGGCAGATATTTTTCTTATTACCGGAGCATTAACAGGCGGGATAATCTGGTATATTAAAACGAAGGGTAAAGAACCTACAGACGAACCGTAAAGAGTAGTCCTTACATCAATCTTTTCCGGCTTCGTGAATTTGGCAATGTTTTACACAGCAGAAAATGGAATCTCCTGACATTCGGATTTTGGAACATTATTAAGTAAGCTTAGTATGGAATCATTTATTCATATACTTGGATGTGGTGATGCATTTGCCTCCGGAGGCAGGGCAAATACCAGTTTTTTGGTCAGTCATCTGGGGAAAAAAATACTTCTGGATTGCGGATCCACCACGCTTACCAAACTTAAAGCATGTGGATATTGTTTCCAGGAAATTTCAGGAATTGCAATCAGCCATTTTCATGGTGATCATTTCGGAGGAATTCCCAACTTGATCCTTGATGCCGAATTTGGCAATCATAAGAGTAAAGGATTCTTCATTACCTCACCTAAGGAAGGAAAGAAAAGAATCTCTGATTTAATGGAATGTCTGTATCCTGGAACAAGTAATCTGATAGATAAACAAAATATCACTTTTCACTATTATATAGACAAAGAAGAAATTGATTTGGATTTTTGTAAAATCAGTGCTCTGCCGGTGGTTCATACTCCGGAATCTTACCCACACGGAATCAGGTTGACTATAGATGATTTTATCATTGCTTTTTCGGGAGATACTATGTGGACTGATAACCTCATTGAACTTTCGGAAAGTGCCGATATTTTTATTGTGGATTGCAATTTTTTAACAAATCGTGGGGTCAATCATATGGATTATGAAACCCTGACGCAAAATCTGCATAGATTAAATGCAGGAAAGATATACTTGACACATATGGGCGAAGAAGTCTTGAATTCGGCGGAAGTAGAAATTGAAAAACTTAATGATGGACAATTCATCTTGTTGTCAAAATAACAATATCACCCATTCCAAATGTCTCATTTTGACAAATTTTTAATAGAAAAGGGCTAAATTTTGCTTAAATTGAACTGTGTTTTGCTGGAACATTAATTGAGCCTTGAAGATTATCTGAATTAACTTAAAACCTTTGAAAGGTAAAATTCTTGCCGGATTCGTTTTAATATTTTTTGCCATCTCTCTGGTGGGTTACTATTCTTTTGAGAGTCTTACCCGGTTAGTTTCCACTGTTGAGGAGAAATCGAGACCAAATCCGAAGAATCTTCAAATGAAGGAGATACTTTTTGATTTATCCAACGCGGAGTCGAGTGTAAGGGCTTATACCATAACCCTTGATGCAAATTACCTGATTCCTTATTACGAAACCGCAACAACCATTGAAAGAAAGCTGTCAGACTTATATGAGCTCTGCCATGATGACGAACATGAAATAATTTGGCTGGATTCCTTATCTGACCTTATAGATCATAAGTACTTTGTTATGAATGATCTTATAGTGATGAAGCAGGATGACAAGAGAGCAGATATACTTAATCAGGTTCTTGAAAATATCGACAGGTATGATAGGGCATTACTGGATCTTGAGCTCATTGACCGCTCAGATAATCGAGATGATCTAAAGGTATTGCCGGATGTTCCACCTTTTGAAACCAGCCAGGTTGATGATGAAATAAAGAATAAGAGACCAAATATTTTTCAGCGAATATTTGGAACCAGAAATAAGGAAAGGGAAAGTTCGGAAATTGCCGCGGTAGGATCTGCCTCGGATTCAACCTCACTACCTCAAATTACTCTGGCAGAAAGAAACCTTTCCACTGCTAAACCAAAGGGTTCAAAAGAGTTAGATGCATTTAAGGAAAAGTTAGTTTCCGCGGTAGCGCAAATGAGACAAAATGAGAAAAGTTCAGTTGAAAGCATGATGGCCAGGGAAATAGAATTATTTGAGCTGGATAATGAAATAATGACCCGGATACGGAGTCTTATGAACAAGTTTGAGGAGAGAGAAAGACAAATATCATTAGAACAATCACAAAGCGCTGAAATAATGACCCAAATGACCAAGAACAGAATTTATTGGATAGGGGGTGGTTCATTGGCGTTGTTTACAATTTTGGTGATAATCATTATAAGAGATGTTTCGGTAAATAACCAAACCCGAAGAAAACTGCAGGATGCAAAGGATGAGGCGGAAAAATTAGCGAAAGTAAAAGAAGAATTCCTCTCAAATATCAGTCACGAGATTCGAACTCCGATTAACTCTATCCTGGGTTTTGCCAGGCAATTGGAAAAAACATCCATGGATACCAGGCAAAAGGCTTACCTCAATGTACTTTCCAAATCCTCTGAGCATTTGCTTGCTCTGATCAATGATGTTCTGGATTATTCTAAACTCGAAAGTGGGAATGTTAGTCTGGAAGAAATTGGCTTTAAGCCACTGGTTTGTATTGAAGAAGTTAAGGAGGCATTACAACCCTTTGCGGAATCAAAATTTTTAAAGCTGGAAATTGGTGTGGATAATGTTCCTGAAATTCTTATTGGAGATCCTGTAAGGTACAGGCAGATTTTGATCAACCTGGTAAATAATGCAATCAAGTTTACCAAGTCCGGCACAATTACAATTAAAGTAAGTGTAAACATTGGAGCAAACCGGTGCAAACTTAAAACCAGCATTATTGATACAGGAATAGGTATTCCGCCGAGTAAAATTTTTGCCATTTTCAAAACCTTCAACCAGGTAGACAACAGCACCGCTCGTGAATATGGAGGATCAGGATTAGGCTTAAGCATTTGCAAGAAACTGGTTGATGCTCAAAACGGAAAAATTTGGGCGACCAGCAACGTAGGTCAGGGGAGTGCTTTCAATTTTGAAATCATTTACCCAATCGGCACCGAAAAAGATTTGCCTGAAACCGGTAAGCAGTTAACCCCTGCTAAAGGAATAATTAAAGAGAAAATAATCTTGGTGGTCGATGATGAGAAGTACAATCTCTTGTTATTCAGAACCATTCTTGAGAACAATAATGCTAAAGTAATCACCACGGATCGACCGCATGATGTTCAACAAATTCTGAAAGAAAAACCTGTTGACCTGATACTCATGGATATCCAAATGCCCGGTCTTGACGGTATAACATTAACAAAAAAAATACGGGCCGAAAGTAAAAGCACAATTCCGATACTTGCACTTACCGCTACCACCAACAATACAGAAAGGGCAAAATGTGTTGAAGCAGGATTTGATGGATTCCTGGTTAAACCTATTGAAGAATCGATACTGATCAACTCAATTGCTAACTTCATTGGTTGGGACCAGCTTGAGATTCAGACGAAAGGTGTCGCGGATACAAATGAGCTTGACCTAAACAATTTATTTGAAATTGGCAATAATGATCTTGATTTTGTGTATAACATGCTCGTTCTTTTTATCAATAATTTCTCAAATGGAATGAAAGAGTTGAAAGAAAAACTGAATGAGGGAAATAAGCAAGATCTGGCATCAGTCGCGCATAAGATGGTTCCGCCATGCAGGCATCTCGGTTTAAATGACATTGTAAAAATTCTGAAATCAATTGAAGGTGCCGGCAGAAATGAAATGGAGATTACAGAACTTAACCTTCACATTAAAAATTTAGAAAAAGACGGCAAGAAAATAATTCAACAATTAGAAAGCGAAGTTGAACGTATAAAACCTCACAAAATTAAAAGTTAGATTCTTAAAAATGAGTGAATTAAAAATATTTGTAGTCGAAGATGATGAATGGTACAGTGAATTGCTGACTTATAACCTTTCCTTAAACCCTGACTACCAGGTTATGAAATTCAAGTCAGGAAAAGAATGTATCGATGCTCTTAAGCATAACCCGGATATTATTACCCTTGACTACCGCTTACCGGATATGGAAGGTGAGAAGGTTTTGAAAGAGATCAAGAGTTTTAAACAGGACATTGAGGTAGTTATTATTAGTGAGCAGGAAAGTATTGAAACCGCCGTTTCATTATTGAGGTTAGGTGCCTATGATTACCTGGTGAAGACTAAAGATATCCGGGATCGCCTGCTTAATGTCGTGCAGAATATTCGAAATCAACGCGGTCTTCAGAAAAAAGTTGAAACCCTCCAAAAAGAAGTTGAAGTTAAATATGATTTCAAACGCTCACTGATTGGAAATAGTGAACCAATGAAGAAAGTTTTTGAGCTGATAGATAAAGCAATTAAAACCAATATAGTAGTTATGATTACCGGTGAAACGGGCACAGGTAAAGAACTTGCTGCCAAAGCAATTCACTATAACTCCACAAGGAAAAAAGGCAACTTTGTACCGGTAAATATGGCAGCGGTTCCGCGAGAGTTAGTCGAATCTGAATTATTTGGTCATGAAAAAGGAGCATTTACCGGTGCTCAGGCCAGGAGAATCGGGAAGTTTGAGGAAGCAGATGGTGGCACATTGTTTTTAGATGAAATAGGTGAAATGGATCTTTCAGTTCAGGCTAAATTGCTTCGGGCACTTCAGGAAAAAGAAATTACCCGGGTTGGTTCTAACAAACCTGTAAAGACGGATTGCAGAATTATTGTGGCATCGAACCGTAACCTTCAGGAAGAAGTGAAGCAAGGCAATTTCAGGGATGATCTCTATTTCCGTCTTTTTGGATTAACCATCAATATGCCGCCTTTACGGGAAAGAGAAAATGACAGGCTCATGCTTGCCAGGTTTTTCCTGGAAAACTTTTGCAAAGAAAATGATCTGCTGCTTAAAGTAATGAGCCGTAGTGCGCAAAAGATGTTACTCGACTATTCTTTTCCGGGAAATGTCCGCGAACTGCGCTCAATTATAGAATTATCCGCTGTAATGTCTAACGAAGTAGAAATACTGCCGGAGGATATTACTTTCGGCTCGTCTGATGATTCATTCTCAGAGGATACAAACCGTGAACTTACCTTGAGGGAACATACACATAAGATCGTAAAATCTTATCTTAATAAATATGATAATAACGTAAAGCTGGTTGCAAAAAAGCTTGATGTTGGTTTTTCTACAATTTATCGGATGCTCAAGGAAATGGAAGAACACCCACATGAAAAACAACTAAATTAACTCCTGATTTCAAATCGAAAATTATCCTGCCATTTCGACAATCTGCAAATTTTGAATTATGCGTTAAGCACCTGATATACAGTAAATTGTAAACAGGAATAGTGCTTGTACTACTTGGTATCACCAAAAAATAGTTTATGAAACCTTTTAGAAAACTTGCGTTCGCTTTATTAATTATTTTGCCCGGAATTTCTATCAGAGCTTATAGCCAGGACTATTCCTCTGCTGTTGGAATCAGAGTCGGCTCAACTGCAGGTATTTCTGTTAAACATTTTATTAATAAAACAATGTCGTTTGAAGGACAACTGGAAAGTATCTGGCGTGGAATTAATATCGGTGGATTGGTAGAATTCTATACTCCAGCGTTTAGTATTCCAAACTTTAAATTCTACGGTGGCTTTGGAGGGCATTTTGGATCATGGAGAGGTTATGGCAACCACCCCTGGTTTTATGAGGACAGGGATTATCACTCGGTCGTAGGTGTTGACGGAATTCTTGGCTTCGAATATACCTTTGATGACATACCACTGAACATTGGCATTGACTGGAAACCAGGATTCAATATTGTTGAAGATGCCGGACCGTGGGTTGATAACATTGGATTATCCATCCGCTTCGTTATTAAATAAATACAGGTGATGTTAGCGGGTAATTCTATCCCTTTTTGCCAAATAAATTCCCAAAATGACAACAAAAATCGTTTCGGAATTATTGTAATTATTTGAATATGAGGCAGATAGTATTTTGGAGTACATTTTGACATTATAAAGTATCAACCAAAGTTAAAATTAAGAGTAAATATAAAAGCATAGAGAAATGAGAATGGAAGAAATGAGAATGGAAATGAAACGGATAATGAAGAGGTATGTGTTTATGGTGTTGGCACTTCCGGTGTTGCTGATGGGATGCGATAATGGGAAATTAAAAGATCTTGAAATCAGGAATAATGAACTCACCAACCAGTTGGAGGAAATGGATTCCAGTATGAATTCATACCTGGAAACAATTAGCGAAATTGAAGATAATCTGGCTGTAATAAAGCTGAAGCAAAATATGATTGCAACTAATGCAAGCAAGGATGTTGAGTTTGATCATGAAATGCGAAAAAGTCTTGTTAATGATTTACAGGCAATCAATTCTTTAATGACAACCAATAAAGAAAAGATCACTGAATTGCAGAATTTACTTAAGAATTCAAATTTTCAGGTTGCTGAGTTTAAGAAACTGGTAGCACGGGTAAATACAAAACTTGTAGAAAAGGATGAAGAAATTACTTCCTTAACTACCAGACTTGAAGATTTGGCATTCAGAAATCAAACATTGGATGACAATGTTAGATTCCTGACCATTAGAGTAGATACATTATCGGCCGTAAATCAAGTGCAAATTGCGACTATCCAGAATCAAAAGAAATTGATTTCCCGAAACCTTGAGGAACTGTCTTCCGGTTTTGTCGCAACCGGCACCCTAAAGGAACTTGAAGAGAAGCAAATTATTAAGAAGGAGGGAGGAATACTTGGATTAGGCGCGGTGTCAGCTTTAAACAGTGAAGTAGATAGAGATAATTTCCTTCGTATAGATATTCAAAAGACTCAGACTATTCCATTAATGGTGAAGAAGGTTAGGGTAATTACCAATCATCCGCAAGATTCCTATAAGATTGAAGAATCTGAAAATGGAGAATTACTTGCGAGCCTGGTTATTACAAATCCTGACCGCTTTTGGAATACGTCTAAATTTCTTGTAGTGAGGGTCAACTAGCCTACCAATAACCGGCCGGGGATTGGGTTTAGCCCCGGCCGGTCCTTCACTTTCTTAAAAAAATCCTCCCGGTGGAGGATTTTTTTTATCTTGCAGGCAACTGAATACTGAAATAA
>DASWHX010000023.1:0-10627 GCA_036397995.1 Cyclobacteriaceae bacterium | reverse complement strand
CATTTACTCTTTCGGCCATTGCATTTTCAAGTGGATCACCATTCTGTGTCATCGAAATTTTAATGCTGTTACCCTCCAAAAGCTCCACATAATCATGACAACAATATTGCAGGCCCCTGTCGGAATGATGGATAAGATTATCACGTAATGGATTATTCTTCAGCGCCATCCTCAAGGCCATTATGCAGCCCTTAGCAGAGAGGTCTTCGCCCAAATAAAACCCTACAATCTTGTGGCTGTAGGCATCGGTGATCAAGCTTAGATACGCAAAGCCTTCTTCTAAATGGATATAGGTTATATCACTTACCCACAGTTGATTGGGTGCATTAGGAACAAAACCAATAATCAGATTTTGATACTTGCGCAGCCAGTGATTAGAGAACGTGGTCTGGGGCTTTGAGCGTTTCCTTCTTCTGACCAACAATCCTTGATTACGCAACATCTCAAAGAAGGCATCCCGGCCTATGCTGATAGTATGTTGTTGCATAAAATCAATCATCATGATTAATAACTTTCGAGTGCCAATCCGTTTTTGTGTTTTGCGGATACGCAATGCTTCCTGTAGGAGTAAATCCTCCTTCAAAGCTTCTTGCTCTTGAACTTTAATATGCTGATAATACGCCTGACGACTATAACCAAGTAATGAACAAAGCATCCCAACAGATCGGGAAGGCGCTCTTTGCACTATTCTTAAAACTACTTGGTGCCATACTTTTTTCGGATAGGCAATCCGAGTTCCTCTTCGGCAATATTGATTACTTCGGTGAGAACTTCATTGAGGAGCCGGGCTTTGCGCAATTCCGTTTGAAGTTTCTTCACATCAGTGGGCATGCCTTCCTGAGCCAGGTCCGGGTTGGGCTTTACACGTTTGCTTGTTGTTGGTTTCTTCATGCGACCTTGGTACTGCATTACCCAGCGATGGATATTACGGAAATTTAATCCGTACTTGATCCCCAATTTACGAAGACTTAATCCTGTGGATAAATATTCGGCAATGATACTTTCTTTTAATTCTATGTGATTCATTTTGGTTGACTTTATTGTCAACCTATTTCAGGACGAGACAGTGGTTCTTAAAATGGTAGTCAAAACCCCCTGTAGTCCCCCTTAAAACAAGGGGGACAATTTTTTTAAGGTTGGGCCTGCCGACCGAAGGTGGGTTAGGGGTGGTTCTGAAAATAGAAATGCAGCTGTTATTATGTGGTGTGTCAAAAAATTGAATTGTTAATTCACGCCTTCCTTTACTCCGAATAGCTTCGATAATTTTTCAGCCACAACACGATTAGCTATCACAAGCAAATAATCACCGGCAAGTATAATCGTTCCGTCAGCGGGGTTCTTCTTAAGCATATACTTTCCGTTCATTTCCCGGGAAATCCCAACTAATATAGCTCTATATTCTCTTTTAAGGTCGAAAAAAACTTTGCTGTACTCACGGTTTAGAAAAGGATTTCTATCCAACACCTTGAATTGTTTCACATCATACTTATCATCAGAATCTGCAAAGGTGATTATTTCTTCATTGAAAAAAGCAACGTCTGGTTCAAAGATATAGCTGGCCATCAATTTGGAAGCCAGTTCATCACCTGATATCACATACTTCACTCCCTCCCTGTAGAAATTATTTTTAAGGTCGGGGTTATCAACATTCACAATGTATTCCAATCCGGGGAAATGTCTCTTCAGATTTAGTAAATGCACCAGGTTATCGGTGTCGGTTCCATTGTTTAGAAATACAATATTGCATTCGGCAATATTTAGCTTGTTAAAGTATTTATAATTGGTGCAGCTGGCAAACAATACGAATACAGCTTTTGAACTGTACAAATGATAGATCTGGTCAACATAATTCCTCTCTTCTGTAACAATAGCTACTTTCTGGTTGGCTTTTATCAATTGATCAACTACTTTTTTCCCAAAGTCATCCCATCCGATAATCACAGTATGGTTCGTGAAGTTTGTTCCAAGGAACCCCAGCTTTTTGTTATTATAATGTGACTTTATACTTGTGGATACTTTACCGATCACATAGGCGTAGACGGTTACACTTAAAAACAGAAAAACATATCCAATTGTACGGCCCTCTGTCGTCACAGGAACAATATCGCCGTAGCCAACGGTCGCTATTGTTGCCACTGACCACCATATCACATCAACAAAATTTCTTACCCCCGATCCGGGAACTTCAAATTCAAAATGATAAAACAAGATCAGCAGCGAAAAATAAATTATTGCGCTCAAAATGATAAACAAAACAGGTCTTATTATACGATACATTACTCAGGTTATGAGACGGAAATTTAGTTCTTTCACTCTTCCTTTAACAACCTTTCAATGTCTTTAATATTACCGTACATTACCAGAATATCTCCCTCACTTAATAGTGTTCTTGAAGAGGCCACTCCCTGAACTTTTTAAATCTTGCGGGTAATGCCAATCAGATTATCTTCTTCAGTTACTTTTATAGTTGTTAACACCACCACATCATAATTTTTCCGGAAGCCTGCATCAAGAAGTGTTTTGCCCACGTACCGCGGGGGCACTGTGGCTTCTATTATGCTATATTCCCCGGTAAGATCAAAAGAGTCAATAACCCCGCTAATATTTAATTTTTTTGCCCACCTATCTGCTGTTTCTTCTTCCGGATGCACGATCTCATCAACTCCCATTGCTTCCAGTACAGTTTCATGCAAGGGTGAAACTGCCCTGCTGATCAGCCGTTTGACCTTCAGCCGTTTCATTAATGCTGTTGCCATGATATTATCACCTTCATCCTCACCAATACAGACAATTACAATATCAGTATCTTTTAGTGGCAAATGGCTAACAGCCTGCGAATCCGTGCAATCAAGGCAGACGGTGTGGGTGATCTTTTCCTTCAGGGCTTCCACCCGGCTCATTTTGCTGTCTACGCCAATCACCTCATGTCCCATCTGTGTAAGTTTTTCTGATAATGATGAACCAAAGTTGCCAAGACCAATAATAATGCACTTCATGGATGTTTAATTTTTAGTTTATAAGAATTTCTTCGGTCGGATACCTGTATTTCATGTACCGTACTTTTCTCAATAACGCTATCAGTATAGTAAGCATACTTACCCTGCCGATGAACATGGTGATTATGATTACCAGCTTGCTTGCACTGCTCAGCTCGCTGGTTATGCCAAGGCTTAAACCAACGGTACTGTATGCAGAGAAACATTCAAAAGCAATTAGGATTAAGTCCTTATCACTATCAAAAGACGATATTAAGAAAACAGCCGCACCTATTACAATTAGAGACAAAGAAATGATTGCGAAAGCCCTTCTTACTGATACTTCTGCTATTTCCCTGCCAAAATATTCTATGCGATCCTTGCCTCTGGCCAGGCTAATAAAATTTAAGATGCCGATGGAAAACGTACTTGTTTTGATACCCCCTCCGGTGGAAGCGGGTGATGCACCAATCCACATCAACAGAAAAACAAACATTATGGTCCAAAAATTTAATACTGATGTGTCAACTGAATTAAAACCGGCTGTCCTGGGCGTTACTGCGCCAAAGAAAGCTGTTACTACCTTACCAAAACCATGGTGTTCTGCCAGGGTGTTATCATATTCAAAAAAATAAAAAAGAATAGTTCCTAATGTAATTAGAACGATCGTGGTAATAATTACAATCCTGCTGTTGATATTAATTATTCGGCTTAAATAAATATCCGTTTTCTGCTCACGAATACGCAGGATTTGCTTGACAACTTTATATTTTAAGTATTTTGAAAAATTAAAAAGGATCGGAAATCCAATTCCACCAATAATAAATAATGTAGCAATGACCAGGTGCAGTGGATAATTAAAGCGAAAACCAGGCTCGTACAAACTATTAGGCAGTGTGGAAAAACCTGCGTTGCAAAACCCCGAAACGGCATGAAAGATGGAAAAAAATATGCGTTCCCCAACTGGTGGAATTGTATTCGTATCCAGGCTTGTATAAATGAGAACCCCTCCAATGGTCTCAATGATGAATGTCACCAGGATGATTCGTTTCAAGGTAGTAAATACATCTGCCATTTTCTCTGCCATTGTAATATCTTTCAGCAGCAACTGATTCTCATACGAAGATCCTCCTTTAAAGAAGTAGCTGAAATAACTGGTAAAAGTCATGATGCCTAATCCACCAGCTTGAATAAGTAGTATAATTACTACCTGTCCAAATTTTGTAAAGTAGCTGCCAGTGTCAACCACAATTAAGCCGGTAACACAAACTGCGCTGGTAGATGTGAAAAAGGCATCGATGGGAGTTATGCCATCATGCGTAGAATTGGGCAGGATCAACAAAAGAGTTCCTGTGAGGATTATCGAGAGGAAGCTGATAATAAACAGCTGTGCAGGATTAAGTATATGCCTGCTGTAATCAAACTTTAAGGCCGAAAACTCCCGAACAAAAACTGCAAATACTGCAGTGTAAAGCCATTGAATTTTTTCGAGCAGCGGCAAGTTCCACCCGATCATTACACCGGTTAAAAGGATAACCAGTAGCGCATCAAAAGGCCATACTTTGTAACGCGGCCGGTCTTCAACAAAATAGTATCTGAATATGGTAGAGACAATACCAACAAGGATAGAAATGCGATATAACCTTAGAAGATCCTTTTGAATGACCGCTGACTGGTCGAATCCGAGATCAAAAATTACGGCAAGAACAGCCAGCAAGCTTACCCAAAAAGGAATTCGTTTCAACCATTTGAGGATTTCCTTTATTTTATTACGATATCGAAACCACCGGGATATGCGCATAAGATGAGTCAGCGATCCTAATCAGTCAGGAAAAAGTCGATAAGAATTACTAGTACTAATGCCAAAATAAACAAGATGACCACCGGCCATTTCAAGTGGACGATTTCCTTTATCCATTTTTCATAGGGAGTTAGATGGTTTTCCTTTTTCTTCATCCAAACTATTTTTTATAGATCTCCCGGATCACTACACCAACAAGCCAAATGATCAGAATAATACTTAGTGTTATCACTGCAATCTGGAGAACTTCATTATAACTCATTACTTTGATTTTTGATTATTTGGCATAATTACTCCGAATCTTGTACTCGTTCTTTAAGAAGAAGTAGGTTTTCTAAAATGCGCTTGAGCTTTCGGCTGATCCTGGGATGAACTTCCTTTTCGCTATTCATATTAATGTCAAGGAAGATCATTTTTTTTGTTTCCAGAATGCATTGATCAAGTTCAGTGATCAAAGACTTATCAAACCTTGCTTTCAAAAGCTGGTAGCAATTCAGATAATCTGAAATCCCTGAAATCTCTCTGGAAGGTAATTCTTCAATCAATTTCTTTGTACTAAAATAAATTGATAAGATCTCAGCTGCTTTTGCTGCCTGCGATTGTCCGTTCTTTTCCAATATAAGAATGTCACCTGCAACTCAAATTTATCTTCCAATGGATCGGTAGAAAATAAAAGTTTGGCCTGTATCTATAAAGATTTTATAAAGACTAGCTGAACCTGTAACCAACTCCGCTTTCGGTAACAATATGCCTGGGGTTGTTTGGGTTTTCTTCAATCTTCTTTCGCAGTTGAGCTACAAATACACGTAAATACTGCGTTTCTGTCTGGTAACCAATACCCCAAACCTCCTTTAGAATAAACTGGTGAGTAAGTACTTTCTCCTCGTTTTTTGCAAATAAGGCGAGTAAATTATATTCAGTGGAAGTGAATTTTACTATTTCATCATTCTTTTTAACCGTTCGCGCGATCAGATCTATTTTCAGATCACCGCAGGTAATTATTGTTTCATCTAAATTGATATTCTGGCTACTTCGAATAGCCGAACGGATGCGTGCCAATAGTTCTCCTGTCCTGAATGGCTTTGTAATGTAATCCGTAGCACCGACATCGAGTGCATTAACGATGTCGCTTTCGTTATCCTGAACTGAAAGAATTATTATGGGTTTATTATACCATTCTCTAAGTTCTTTGAGTATTTCATGGCCACTTTTGTCGGGTAATCCAATGTCCAGTAAGATAAGTTCTGGTGGGTGATTGGCCGCCTTTAAAAGGCCTTCCTTGCCCGCAGCTGCCTGCACTACTTCATAATTATTGCTCTCAAGAATGATCTTCAGCAGCTTCCGGATCTGAGGCTCATCATCAATTATCAGTATCAACGCTTTGTTCATTTTTAAGGTCATCGTTTAAAGATGAAACTTCTGCAGGAATTTCAATAGTAAATTTGGCACCGCCCGATCTTATGTTCTCCAGTTTAATGGTTCCATTCTGTGCTTCCGTAAACCCCTTAGCTATAGATAATCCCAAACCGGTTCCGCCGGTACCTGTTTGGGGAAGTCTGAAGAATTTATCAAATACCGATTTCAGTTCTTCTGGTGGCACGCCTTCGCCATTATCAGAGATCGTGAACCTGCAGTAATCACCCACGAGTGAAACACTAATTACAATTATTGATTTGTCAGGCGTATATTGAAGAGCGTTGTGCAGGATGTTATTGAGTACATGTTCTGTTAATCCGCGGTCAATTTTGAAGAAGGGCAGTTTTTCATTCGGTTCAAAATCAATAATACGTTGCGAAGCGTTATTTTTGTTGTTTTTAATAACAGTGTAAATCAATTCATTCACATCACACCAGTCTAATTTTGGTTTGAGAACACCCGCTTCAAGACGACTCATATTCAAGAGATTTTCTACATGACGGTTAAGACGAAAGCCCGCTATTTCAATCTCATTAAATAACTCCAGCTTATTTCGTTCTGATAATTTGTGTTCATTTTCCTTAATTGTATCAATGGCTCCTACAATAGTAGAGATTGGAGTCCTCAGTTCGTGAGATAAAGAATTAAGTAAGGTATTGTAAAGCCTGATCGTTTTTTCCCGCTCACCTTTATCTCTTGCTTTTTTTTCGAAACTCCGTATTCTGGAAGTCATGACAATATTTATTAAGGCAATAACAAAATACATCAAAAATAGTAGCGCATCTTCAGGCGTCCCGATATAAAAAGTGAAGGTTGGCGGGATAAATAAGTAATCCCAAATAATGGCACTGAGAATAGCCGCCATCAATACCGGGAAAATATCAAAAAGCATAGCCAGTAAAGACAAAACCAGCATTAAGATCAGAGCCACTACCCTGTAGTCAATAAAACCTGGGGAAAAATAACAGATCACCGAAGTCAAAAAGATCAGGATCAGACTTATCAGATACTGATTGAAAATATTGCCTCTCCACCCGAAAAATCTTGCTGTCATTCAGCTCAAAAATATCAATTAAGTTATAAATATTTTGTAAAAATATTCTGAAAGATCTCCACGTTGTTCGGATCTTGCACGGTGTGGAGATCCATGCCAATCCTTAAAATCAGTCCTAACGGTTTATGTTTTAATTCAAAGCGCTGGGTGCACATCCCATAAGTCCGTTTCATGATCCTAATATCTATTTCTGTGCAACCTCTAACCCTTCCTTATGTCTGCACAGTACACCAATTACCTAATTAATCTTATATTCCTCTCCTTCTTTTAACGAGGGCCTGTCGACCGAAGGTTGGGCAGGGGTGGTTATGAAAATAGTATTTAAACCCCCTGTAGTCCTCCTTAAAACAAGGGGGACAATTTGCGGGCAGGGGGTGGTTCTAACAGGTATTTAAACCCCCTGTAGTCCCCCTTAAAACAAGGGGGACAATTTCCGGGCAGGGTGGTTCTTAAAATGGTAGTCAAAACCCCCTGTAGTCCCCCTTAAAACAAGGGGGACAATTTCCGGGCAAGGTGGTTCTTAAAATGGTAGTCAAAACCCCCTGAAGTCCCCCTTAAAACAAGGGGGACAATTTCCATTGGTTCAGAATATAGAAATGCATTTGCTCTATGTGGGAAGGAAAAAACCCCCTGTATTTCCGAGCAGGGGTACTTTCCCCTCCTTTTTAAGGAGGGGCAGGGGTGGTTCTCAAAATGGTAGTCAAAACCCCCTGTAGTCCCCCTTAAAACAAGGGGACAATTTCCGGGCAGGGGGTACTTCCCCCCCCTTAATTTAAGGTTGGCCTGCCGACCGCAGAACTATACCACCTTGCAGAACTATGATTGGTATAACTACGATCAACATACTCTCCCATCCTATAGCAAAAACCAACCACCCGGCTGATAGGGATGCAATAGCCTGACTTCCGAACACTACAAAATCATTCAATGCCTGAACCCGGAACCGTTCCGCGGGTCGATAGGACAGTGGAAGCAAAGAGGTGCCACCAATAAAAAGGAAGTTCCATCCAAGCCCAAGAAAGATCAATGAAACCCAATAATTAATTAAATCATGTCCTGCAAAGGCTATCGCAATGCACAATACATAGATTACCAATCCGGAAATCATCATTCCGGAAATTCCTACTTTTCTTATGAGAAAGCCGGTTATTACCGAGGGAGCGTACATCGCAATTATATGACTTTGAATCACCCATTTTGTGGAAGAAAGGGAATGATGATCGATAATATTCATGCTGACTGGAGTCGCGGTCATAATAAAACTCATGATCATGTACCCGGTTGCCGCACTGGTCAATGCTACCCAAAAAACCCGTTGGCTTGAAATTTCCTTTAATGGTCGTGGCCCTTCATCCATTTCTGATTTTTTAATTGGCACATTTCTAAAAAATCGAAGAACAACAAATGCCACTAAAAATACGCCCGCCAGCAAAAAAAATGAGCCTGCGAATTCGGTTTCGTAGAGATTTCTCCCCGCCAAAGCAATTTCAGGACCCACAAAGGCCGCGGCAATACCACCAATCAAAACCGCGGAAGCTGCATTTGGTATTAGTTCAACGCTTACACTTTCCATGGCGGCAAAGCGAAACTGCATCACACAAGCATTGGTAACACCAAATAATAAAGCGTTGAAACAAAAGAAGTAAAAAGACTCAAAATGCAAAGCATAAGCGGTTGCCAGAGCATTACTAATGCTGAACGCAAGTATAAAGGAAAATGAATTCCGGCGGCCTAATCTCTGCATCAGGCCGGTTACCGGCAGTACCGAAATAGCGGTACCCACAATCATTGCCGCAACGGGAAGAGTAGCTAATTTTTCACTGGGCGCCAGGCCTGCTCCCACAATTCCACCAACAAAAACGACCAGTGAACTTACTGCCATAACCAGCGACTGGGCAATTGTAAGGATCCAGACGTTTTTGGGAAGTGTCTTCATAAAGCGCCGCAAAATATCAATTAATCCTGAATTTGGATTTCAGTATTGAAAAATTTTAATAAATCTTATTTTAAAGACTTAAAAAACCAAACTGCTCAATGATTGTTATTCCTATATTATTATATTAAGAAATATTTCAAACAACTTTAAACAAACAATAGAATTATGAAAAGAAATGCAACAGCCGTATGGATTGGAACCGGGAAAGAGGGTACCGGAACTATGACAACACAGAGTACAGTACTAAATGGAGCACAATATTCATATAAATCCCGCTTTGAACAGGGTATTGGTACTAACCCTGAAGAATTGGTTGCCGCTGCTCATGCAGGATGCTTCTGTATGAAACTTTCATTTTTGATTGACGGTGCAGGATTCAAGGCTGAAAGACTGGAGTCCAAATGTGTAGTTACCCTGGAGGATGGCTCAATCACCACCTCACATATAACGCTAAATGCAAAAATAGAAGGAATTGATAAAGCCAAATTTGATGAAGTGGTAGCAGAGGCTGAGAAAACTTGCCCGATTTCCAAATCCATTAATGCCAAAATTTCTGTAGACGCAACATTAAACTAGGGATTGGATTATTTCCAATCTCTTTTCCTGCATGAATTTTGAAATAAGAAAATGTAAGCTTGAAGAAATCCTCCACCTTCGTTCACAATTTCTGCAAGAGAATGATTTCCAAATTAGGTACAATGCCTGCCATGAACGGCATTGGTCGGATTCATATTTAATAAGTCTTGATAATCAAGGTGTGGGATATGGATCGGTAAAGGGGAAGGAAGAGCTGACAGATCGGGACTCTATTTTTGAATTTTATTTGCATGCTCACTTACGCAAAAACGCCTCTGCGCTTTTCGAAAAACTTATTTCAGACTCAGGAGCCAAATTTCTTGAGTGCCAAACTAATGACTTTTTTCTTACTTCACTTGTTTTTGAATTTTCTCAAAAAATTTATTCTGATACAATTTTGTTTGAAGACTACATTGCTACTGGTTTTAAAATTTCTGACATTGAATTCCGTAAAAGAAAAGACAATGAAGTTACATTTCCGCATCGGTTTGATGGCGAGCCTGGTGATTATGTCCTTATCCGCAATGGGATCGCTGTAGCTACCGGGGGATTTCTCCTCCATTATAATATTCCTTATGCGGATTTATATATGGAAGTAAACCCGGAATTCAAAAACCAGGGATTTGGCAGTTATATGTTGCAGGAAGTAAAAAAAGAATGTTATCTGGCGGGGAGAGTACCGGCCGCCCGTTGCAATATCAAAAATAAAATTTCCCGGTCAACACTTATTAAAGCCGGTATGAAAGTTTGTGGATTTATGCTTATCGGAGATTTAAATTCCTGAATCACCAAAAACTATTTCTTATTTATTTGCATTACAAATTCAAAAAACTGAAGCAATTTGAATCAGAATTCACGAATTAAAAAAC
>DASWHX010000022.1:0-1536 GCA_036397995.1 Cyclobacteriaceae bacterium | reverse complement strand
CAATGATTCCTCAGATCCCGGTACACTAAGGCTCGTTATGCTAAAACTGTTATCAGATCCGGGCAGCCGGATTACTGCAGAAATGTTGATCACTCCGTCAAGATTCTCCAGTTTATTCTTAAGATCTTCAAAACTGTTACCTAATACATAGGCGTTGTCAAGAATCAGGACATCCGATCTGTTAAAGCCTAAATCTTTTTTCTTCATAAATTCAAGCTGGCCAAAAATTATGAGCGTGCTTGTAATGAGGGCAATGGAAAGGGTGAACTGAAAGACAACCAGAATATTTCTGAAACTTTGATTTGATTTACCCGGATGAGTACCTTTCTTAATCGCGTGTATCGGCTGGAATGCTGCAAGGTATAAGGCAGGATAGAATCCGCTCAAAATCCCAAGTAAAGCACCAATTCCAAGTGCCAGAAAAATATTTGTTGGATTTTCAAAAACTGAATTGAATAAAATAGTGCCGGTGAAAGATTGGAACATCATCAAAATTAATTCGGCCACGCCTAACGCTAATATTACAGATAAAAGGCTGATCAAAATTGACTCCATCATAAATTGTGACATCAATGATAATTTTGAGCCGCCGATTACTTTTCGAATTCCAATTTCCTTTGATCGTTTATCAGCTCTTGCCGTGGTGAGATTTATGAAATTGACCGAAGCGATTATTAAGATTAAAATCGCAATGGCAAGAAGAACGTAAACAGCTGTTTCATTTCCCCCGGGGCTTAAGTCAAAATTCAAAATTCCGGATAAATAAATATTATCAACCGGCTGAACAATCAAACGAAAGGCGTCATCCCTTGCATACCATTCATCAAATGAAAAATCTCCACCGAGTCTTGGATAAACATTTTTTTCTATGAGCTTATCCATTGCTTCCTGAATTTCCCCGAATGAAACATTATGGGAAGACAATAGATAAATATAGGAGGATGCTGAAAGCCAATTGGAATTTGGTTCCTCCTCAGCCGGAGTTTCAGCCGTCCAAAAGTCCGCGTTAATATGTGAATTGAGATCAGAAATGTCAACTACTCCGGTAACAACATAGGGATTTTTTTCTTTGCCAGCCTCTACAATTTTCCCCATAGGATTTTCGCCGCCAAATAATTTTTCTGATAATTTCGATGTAATAATTATTGACCCGGAATTATCCAGAGCGTGTTCCGGACTTCCGGAGATAAAAGGGTAATTGAAAATCCTGAAGAAATTGTTTCTCACTTTTAGCCCGATTCCAACTGATTCTATTTCTTTATTGAATAATGGCAATTCACCCATAACTTTTGCTGTTGTAATCTCCTCCACCCAGGGATACTCATCAGGCAGTACTTTTGCCGCTTGTTCCGGGCCGTTAGCAAAATCGCCCATCGTCATAAAATGTGTTGCAATTCGATAAATTCTATCATGCTTATCAAATTTCTGCTCATAGCTTAGCTCTTGCATAGCATAAAGCAGTATCACAAAACTGCACGCGATTCCAATTGCCAGTCCGCCGATATTGATTATGGAATAACTCAATTGTTTTCTTAG
>DASWHX010000021.1:0-4151 GCA_036397995.1 Cyclobacteriaceae bacterium | reverse complement strand
GGAGTGTCAAATATTCTAAGAGAAGATATAAATGGTTCGTTTGAAGGATTTCTGGAAATTATTAAACGCCTGGACGGTGAGCGCATTGATTTATTTCTGAAAGCATCGGTTGACTCCTGGTATTATTTCAGTTATGAGAATAATAAGCTGATAACATACTCTTCCAATCCTGCATACAATGAGTTTATCGCGACCAAATCAAATGCAGGCAAATCTAAGATTGGAGAATTTGTGTTTATCCCCGGAGATGAATCGGAAATACTCACCTTTGTAAACCGTTTTCGAAATGATTACCTGAATATCCAGCAGCCCTACCAATTAAATGCGGCCCCGATTGAAGAAGATCTGACTGACGATGGTTTTGGAGGAAAAAAGAAAAAAGACGGCAATCGGTAATTTTCTCTCTTAAACCAATATCGTATATTTGGGGCCCCAAGAACATAAACAATGGAAATCCTTTTGCTTGCTGCCGGAATTTTGATCGCTTATTTATTAGGCGCTGTACCAACCGCGGTTTGGTTCGGCAAATTATATCATGGCATTGATGTTCGGGAACACGGGAGTGGCAACCCGGGTGCCACTAATACATTTCGCGTTTTGGGCAAAAGAGCCGGAACAATTGTTCTGCTAATTGATGTGGTTAAAGGATTAATGGCTGCATCACTTCCGGTTGTCCTGCTCAAATTGCAAACATTCCCGGAAAACGAATTAGTAAATTTCAAAATTATCTTCGGGTTGATGGCAGTTGTAGGACATCTTTTCCCGGTGTTTCTCAGTTTTAAAGGGGGCAAAGGAGTGGCAACCTTAATGGGGATGATGTTGGCAATACACTATGAAGTTGCCATTTTGAGCGCCGTGATTTTTATGATTTTGTTATTTTTGACAAAATACGTATCTCTTTCTTCAATAATTGGCGCGTTATCGTTCCCATTTATGCTTTTGCTGATTCCACGGTTCCAGGGAGGCGAGCCGATGTTAATCATCTTTGGATTTATTCTCTTCGTAGTAATACTAGTCACGCACAACAGGAATATTCATAGAATGTTTAAGGGCGAAGAAAATAAAACGCACCTCTTCAACAGAAAAAATAATCAGAATTAAATATATATATGGTGGAAAAACAGGTTAAAGAATATCTGGATTCAGGTAAACAAAGATTCCTTGATGAATTATTGGAATTATTGAGGATTCCTTCAGTTAGTGCCGACAGCAAGCATAAAGCGGATGTAGCCAGGGCTGCCGAATACGTAAAGCTGCGCCTTGAAGAAGCAGGCGCAGAAAATGTGGAGGTTTGCAAAACACCAGGACATCCCATTGTCCTGGCACAGAAATTTGTATCAGAATCCGTACCTACAGTGCTGGTGTATGGACACTACGATGTTCAGCCGCCTGATCCTCTTGACCTTTGGGATTCACCACCCTTTGAACCTGTAATCAAAAATGAAAAAATCTATGCCAGAGGTTCTGCCGATGACAAAGGGCAGTTTTTCATGCATATCAAAGCTTTCGAAGCCCTTAACAAAACCGGAAATCTGAATTGCAATATCAAGTTTATGATTGAAGGGGAAGAAGAGGTGGGATCGAAACACCTGGCGCAATTTGTAAAGGACAATAAGCAAAAATTATCCTGCGATGTTATCCTCATTTCAGATACGAGCATAATTTCAAACTCGTCACCATCAATTACAGTAGGACTGCGTGGGTTAAGTTATATGGAAGTGGAGTTAACCGGTCCAAACAGAGATTTGCACTCAGGAGTGTATGGCGGAGCTGTTGCAAATCCGATCAATACCCTTTGTAAAATGATCGCCACATTAAAAGATGAAAAAAACCGTGTCACGATCCCGGGATTTTATGATGATGTTGCTGACCTCTCAGCTCAAGAACGAGCTGCCATGGCTAAAAGACCTTTCAATCTGGATGAATACAAATCAGATTTGGGGATAGATGAGGTGGAAGGAGAGGAAGGATATTCTACCATTGAAAGAGTGGGTATCAGGCCAACACTGGATGTAAATGGCATTTGGGGTGGTTACACAAATGAGGGAGCAAAAACTGTATTACCTTCAAAAGCCCATGCAAAAATTTCCATGCGACTGGTTCCCAATCAAAACAGTGATAAAATAACGGATATTTTCGCCAAACATATGGAGGAAATTACTCCGCCCACAATGAAAATCAAGGTAACTGCACATCATGGTGGCGAGCCAACGGTTACTCCAACAGATTCAAAAGCCTACCGGGCAGCTTCAAAAGCTTTTGAAGAAGCGTGGGGCAAAACACCAATTCCTTCCCGCGAAGGAGGCAGCATCCCTATTGTCGCGCTTTTCAAGGAAGTGCTGGGAACAGATACGGTTTTACTGGGTTTTGGCCTGGATTCTGATGCCATTCATTCCCCGAATGAGCACTATGGATTATTCAATTTCTATAAAGGAATTGAGACCATTACTCTCTTTTACAAACATTTTCAGAATTCTAAAATTTGATGCCGGTTCGGCTGGAATTTTAATCGGAGTCACTTCTTTAAATCCTTACTCATTATTCTCTGCTTATTAAAGAATAACCGTATTGTCCAAATTGATAAGAAATTTCAATCATATGAATTCTCCCCTTCGTTATGCTCACCTGCCAAAAACTTTTTTGATTCTTGCAATTTTTATTCTGCTCTCGAATAATTGTTGGTCGCAAATATTTATACTGGGAGGCTTCAACCGGAATTATATAAAGCAAGATTATCTGGCGGGAAATGTTGAAGGTGTTTCTAATTATCATTTTGGCGCGGCATGGAGCATGAGACCTGTTAAAAATCTTTCCTATCTTTCAATAGAAAGGCAGTTTTTATTTCTTTGGAAAGGCTATAAACAATCGGTAGGTACTACAGATTATGAAGCGGAGCTTCTTTACCTTTCATTTCCTTTCATCATCAAATATTCATACCGTTTTGTTTCATTGCAAACGGGTATATCCCTCGATCTCCTTACTTTCACTTCAGACGTTAAATATGCTGAATCATCCAAATTCAATAATTTTGATTCATCCTTGATTATTGGATTTGATTTGTTCGAACAAAAACGGCTGGGTTTTTATGCCCGGTTTTGTATCGGACTAACTCAAATTCTTGATTATTATTCATTCGACAAATTGGGAAATTTTACCGGCGAAATTCAAGATATAAAAAATCGCAATTTTCTGTTAGGGCTAAAATTAAGACTCAGTAACCATATTTTCCCTCATGAAAAATAGAGACATTCTTGTATTGTTACTTCTGCTTATTTCCTGCGATGGGATTTTTATTCCTGACCCAATAGATCCGCGGCTTCCAATGTATACCGAAACTGGCAACAATGCAGCCGGAGCTATCATTAACGATCAGATTTGGAGGTGTAGTGGAAAAATCTCTTTTCTTTGTATCCGGGGCTCCCCAGGTAAATCTTTATGATGAAGGCGACAGCCTGGTTATTCAGTTTTCTGGAATTAGAAATAACCAGGCCGAAATCATTAAATTTCATATTGAAGGTATTCAAATCAATGCATTGCTCAATCTGACGACTCTTGACAATACAAAAATTATACTTAACGGAATTGACAATTTCGGAGCCATTGAAAATCTAAATACCTTATGCAATTCTTCCGGAGGGATTGGTCAATTATACCTGCGCAGAATCACAGTTACAGATGAGAATTCCATAATAATCTCAGGAACTTTTGGTTTTACCATAAATGGTTCTTCCTGCGGAAATATCGATGTTTCGTACGGCCGGTTTGATTACGTGGTGCGGTGATTTAGCAAATAGGAATTCCGTACCAAAATTACCATCATCAAAAAATCTTAATAATTATTGTTCAAAGTATGAATCTTCTTCTTCAGAGTGAACTATTTTTGTTAATTCTTGATTCTATTGGAATAGAATATGCGATGAAAAGAATTTTGTGGAGTTGTCTCGTATTGATTCCCCTGGCAGTTACCGGTCAGGTTATGAAACCAATTCTGTGGGAACATTCTGTTGTTCCGGCGGACCCAAACCCTGGCGATGAAATCGAACTGGTCTTTAAAGCTACAATAGATCCCAAATGGTATTTATACTCCAGCGATTTTGATCCGGAAGTCGGCCCAATGGTTACCACCTTCGAGTTCGAATCTTCTGACGATT
>DASWHX010000020.1:0-16493 GCA_036397995.1 Cyclobacteriaceae bacterium | reverse complement strand
ATATATTAATTATACGTGCACGTTATTGCTTATCCTTTTTGTCGTCTACTTCTTCGTATTCAACATCAGACACATTCTCACCTGATTCACCAGGTGTTGGTCCTTCAGCGCCTGCCCCCGGAGTATCTTGCTGTTGTTGAGCTTCGGTAGCCTTGTACATTTCTTGTGAAGCTGCTTCCCAAGCTTTGTTAAGGTTAGCCAGGGCACTTTCAATGCTTGCCAGGTCTTTGCTCTCGTGTGCTTTCTTCAACTCGGCCAGCGCAGAATTGATGGAGGACTTATTACCTTCGCTAAGCTTGTCGCCATAATCCTTCAACTGCTTTTCAGTTTGGAAAATCATACTGTCAGCCTGATTTAATTTATCTGCTTTTTCTTTTTCTTTCTTGTCGGTTTCCGCGTTGGCCTCAGCTTCTTTCCGCATTTTTTCTATTTCTTCATCGGTTAATCCTGACGAGGCTTCAATCCTAATCTCCTGCTGCTTGCTAGTTCCTTTATCTTTCGCGGAAACGTTAATGATACCGTTGGCATCAATATCGAATGTCACTTCGATTTGAGGAACTCCTCTCGGTGCCGGCGGAATACCATCCAGGTGAAATCTGCCAATAGTTCTGTTATCCTTTGCCATGGATCGCTCGCCTTGCAAAACGTGAATCTCTACAGAAGGCTGGCTATCTGCCGCGGTGGAGAACACTTCTGATTTCTTGGTGGGTATAGTTGAATTAGATTCTATTAGTTTGGTGAACACTCCGCCAAGGGTTTCAATACCCAGGGAAAGGGGCGTTACATCCAGCAACAAAACATCCTTCACTTCACCGGTAAGTACACCACCCTGAATAGCGGCACCAACTGCGACAACTTCATCAGGATTTACACCTTTGGAAGGTTTCTTACCGAAGAATTTCTCCACTTCTTCCTGTATCCTGGGGATACGGGTTGAACCACCGACCAATATCACTTCGTGAATATCTTTTGACGAAAGGCCAGCATCACTCATGGCTTTTTTGCAAGGATCAAGAGTCCTTTGTACCAAATCATCCACCAACTGCTCAAACTTTGATCTTGAGAGTTTCTTCACCAGGTGTTTAGGAACTCCATCGACGGGCATAATGTAAGGAAGATTGATTTCCGTTTCTGTGGAACTTGAAAGTTCAATCTTGGCTTTTTCAGCAGCTTCTTTCAATCGCTGTAAAGCCATAGGATCTTTTCTTAAATCAATTCCTTCATCATTCTTGAATTCTTCGGCTAACCAGTTTATGATTTTCTGGTCGAAGTCATCGCCGCCCAGGTGGACATCACCATTGGTAGATTTAACTTCAAATACCCCATCACCTAATTCCAGAATTGAGATATCGAAAGTACCGCCGCCAAGGTCATACACGGCAATTGTCATGTCTTTATTCTTCTTATCAAGACCGTAGGCCAGAGATGCGGCCGTTGGTTCGTTGATAATTCTCTTCACATCGAGTCCTGCGATCTGTCCGGCTTCTTTTGTTGCCTGTCTTTCGGCATCATTAAAATAAGCGGGGACGGTGATAACGGCCTCAGTAACTTCGGTTCCCAGATAATCTTCCGCGGTGGATTTCATTTTCTGCAACACCATGGCAGAAATCTCCTGGGGTGTATAAAGTCGATCACCTATACGCATTCGTACGGTGTCATTATTTCCTTTTTCAACGGTGTAAGACATTCCTTTTCTTTCCTCGGATACTTCAGAATATTTCTTACCCATAAATCTCTTTACAGAACTTATTGTATTGGTTGGATTTGTTATTGCCTGTCTTTTGGCAGGATCTCCAACTTTTCGTTCTCCCTTTCCGCCGTCTAAAAATGCAACAACCGAAGGAGTCGTTCGCCTGCCTTCGCTATTGGGGATCACCACCGGTTCATTTCCCTCCATTACGGCTACGCATGAGTTGGTTGTCCCTAAGTCAATTCCAATTATTTTTCCCATGATTCGAATGATCTTAAATTTTTCATTTAGTAAATAGTCATTAACAATGCCTATGCCAATGAGGTATTTGTGCCATAATGGCAGAAAACCCACTATTTGCAGAAAAAAGCCGAATTTGGAGGAAAATTAAGTGTATTGAATGCTTCCCTTTCAGGTTCTGTTTGAGGATAATCATTTACTTATTGTTAATAAATCAGCAGGGATGCTGGTGCAGTCTGATGACACCGGAGATATTCCATTGATTGATCATTGCAAAGAATATATAAAGCAGAAGTATGAAAAACCAGGAGCTGTATTTCTTGAGCCGGTGCATAGGATTGACAGACCTGTGTCAGGAATAGTCATAATGGCTCGGACATCCAAAAGTTTGGAAAGAATGAATGAGATATTCCGTCGTAAAGAAATTGAGAAAAAATATTTCGCCATAGTGGAAAATCAACCCAGGGAGATGTCCGGTCGATTAATTCATTGGCTTATCAGAGACAGGGAAAAGCGAAAATCGTTTGTGTATGAAAAGCAAGCAGAAGGCTTGCTAAATGCCGAACTCCATTATGAAGTGCTGATAGAATTACAAGGAAAATATTTATTGGAAATAATTTTGCAAACGGGCCGTCCACATCAGATTAGAGCGCAGCTGGCTGCAATAAGTAGTCCTATCCAGGGTGATTTGAAGTATGGTGCACCAAAGGCGAACTCCGATGGTAACATCAGCCTGCACAATCGCTATGTTTCTTTTCTTCATCCTGTGAAAAAAGAAAAGATAGAAGTAAAAGCTCCGTTATTAGCAACCGTAGAATGGCAATTGTTCCTTACTTTGGCGGAAAATCGATAGCATGAGTTGGATAGACAAACTGAAATCCAGGTGGAACCTGAAATCGACGGCTGATGTTTTGATCATTCTGCTGGTTTTTGCACTTACCGGAACTACGGTTTTGGTGATCAAAAGACCTTTACTCAGCAGTATGGGTGAGGAAGTTGTCAATAATGTCTGGTTTTCCGTGGCCTACTATATTTTGATACTTCCCATTTATAACGTTTTCCTTTTATTCTATGGTTTTTTATTAGGACGTTTTAAGTTCTTTTGGGAATTTGAAAAACGATTTTTCAGCAGGATTTTTGGAAAGAAGGCTGAAAGGACAACTTAATCGTCCTTTAAAATTTTTTCCGCCAGTACAATTACTTTATTGTTCAGAACTTCTACGACACCGCCCTCTATTTTGTGTTCCAGATAATCGCCCTCTTTTGTTTTAAAGCTAAGTGTTCCTTTTCCAAGGGAACTTACTAATGAAGCATGGTGATTCAAAATCTGAAAAGAGCCATCGCTTCCGGGCAGCGTAGTGATGGTGACTTCGCCTTCAAATACTTTTTGTTCAGGTGTTATTACTTCCAGATACATTTGATTAAGCTTCAGCTTCGGCTACCATTTTCTCTCCTTTAGCAATTGCATCCTCAATGGTTCCAACCAGGTTAAATGCCATTTCAGGCAGGTGATCCAATTCGCCATCCATGATCATGTTAAAACCTTTGATGGTATCTTTAATATCTACCAATACGCCGGGAGTACCGGTAAATTGCTCCGCAACATGGAATGGTTGTGAGAGGAAACGTTGAACTCTTCTGGCTCTGTGCACAACTTCTTTGTCTTCTTCGGACAACTCATCCATGCCAAGGATGGCAATGATGTCTTGAAGTTCTTTGTATCGTTGCAGAATTTCTTTTACGTGCTGTGCTGTGCGGTAATGTTCTTCGCCCAATACCTCAGCGCTCAGAATTCTGGATGTTGAATCCAGCGGATCCACAGCGGGATAGATTCCCAACTCGGCAATCTTTCGTGATAGCACGGTTGTTGCATCCAGGTGTGAGAATGTTGTGGCAGGTGCCGGGTCGGTAAGGTCATCGGCGGGTACATATACTGCCTGTACAGAAGTGATAGACCCTCGCTTGGTAGAGGTAATCCGCTCTTGCATGGCACCCATCTCCGTGGCCAAAGTAGGTTGATAACCAACCGCAGAGGGCATCCTGCCCAGTAGCGCAGATACTTCAGAACCTGCCTGTGTAAACCTGAAGATGTTATCCATAAAGAACAAAATATCTTTTCCCTGGCCTTCGCCATCACCGTCCCTGAAATATTCAGCAATTGTCAGTCCCGAAAGAGCGACCCGGGCTCTTGCTCCCGGAGGTTCATTCATTTGGCCAAATACAAGGGTAGCTTGTGAAGTTTGAAGTGCTTTGTAATCTACTTTTGAAAGATCCCATTCTCCTTTCGCCATCGATTCTTTAAATTCTTTTCCGTAGTTAATTACGTCTGACTCAATCATTTCGCGTAGTAGGTCATTACCTTCTCTTGTTCTTTCACCAACTCCTGCAAACACTGACATGCCGGAATAGGCTTTCGCAATGTTATTGATTAACTCCATGATGATAACCGTCTTACCCACACCTGCCCCTCCAAAGAGCCCAATTTTTCCGCCTTTAGCATAAGGCTCCAGCAAGTCAATAACCTTTATTCCGGTAAACAAAACTTCTGAAGTGGTGGAAAGATCTTCAAATCTGGGAGCGGGTCTGTGAATTGGCAGCGTTTTCTTTGTTTTTGGAGCATTCATTCCATCTATGGCATTCCCAACAACATTAAACAATCTGCCTTTAATTTCTTCACCAACGGGAACTGCAATTGGTCTGCCCGTATCGACAACATCCATTCCCCTGATCAGGCCTTCTGTGCTATCCATGGCAACAGTTCTCACTCTATCTTCGCCGAGGTGCTGCTGGCATTCCAAAACCACGACCTGTCCACTTGGTCGCGTTACTTCCAATGCATCCAAAATGTTGGGAAGTTTGCCCTCTTTATCAAAACTAACATCCACAACGGGGCCAATTATCTGGGTTACTCTACCAATATTTGCCATGTATTTTTCTTATTATTTTAGGAATGAATGGTAAAAATTCGACTGCAAAAGTAAGACTAAAATTGCTTAAACCAAATTGGGTCTTTGGTAAGTCTCCGTTAAATCCAAATGAAATTAACATCAGCGCTTGCCACACTTCCACTTTTTATTTTAAGTGAAAATTGATTGATTTTCAATGTCTGCAAAGTGGGGCGCACGTAAAAGACTCCACGGAGACATTACCTGGGGATTTTTGGAGTGGCTAGAATTTGTTATCTGGTACTCAATTCAATTCTAAAAACTGTTCCCTTATCGGGCTCCGAATTCTTAACAAAAAGGCGTCCATTGTGGTAATTTTCAATGATTCTGCGACTTAAAGCAAGGCCAAGCCCCCAGCCTCGTTTTTTGGTTGTGAACCCGGGATGAAAGACTTTGCTAAAGGCGGATTTTGGGATACCCTTTCCATTGTCGCTTATATCTATAATTACTTTATAATCGCTGCCGCGCATTATTCGAATTTGAAGATTACCAATGCCTGACATAGCATCAACGGCATTCTTACAAAGATTCTCAATCACCCATTCAAATAAAGGTGCATTAATTTTTGCTATGATATTATCTGATAGGCTTGAAACTTCCAGGTTCACTTTTGATGAGATTCGCGTCCTCAGGTAAGCTCCGACCTGATTCACTACCTGGGTTATATTTTCCTCTTTCATTACCGGTACGGAGCCAATGCTTGAGAATCGCTCGGTGATCATTTGAAGCCTGGAGATATCTTTGTCCAATTCATCAATAATTTCCCGATTCTTATCACTGTTTTCCAGTCGAAGATGTTCTACCCATGCCATTAATGACGAAATCGGTGTTCCAAGCTGGTGAGCAGTTTCCTTGGCAAGCCCCACCCACACCTGGTTTTGTTCCGCTGCTCTTGAATAACTGAAAGCCAGGTATGCAATGAAGGCGAAGATGGCAATAACACTTAGTTGAATGTATGGGTAAAAAATTAATTGGGTTAGCAGGAACGAATTCTTGTAATAGATAAACTGATATTCGCTGTCTTCTGAAATCATAATTGGAATCGGATCATAAATTCGCTTCATAATTTCCAATTCTGCTATAAGTTGTTCTCTTATACTCTCATTTCCTCCGGTACTGTCAATTCTTAAATTACGGTAATCAAAGGGTTCGCCTTGGGAATCAGCCCAGATAACCGGAATTGAATTATTAGGAGCGATGATTTCCTGGGTAAGGAACGTCAGGTTCGCATCTTCATTTATTGTATGCTCCAGGCTCCTGGCAAAGAGATTTATGAATCTTCGTTCCGTTTCCTTAAGTTGCTCCACGAGATAGTTGGTATAGTAAATAGATCCGATGCTGATGAGCAGGGATGCGACGAGAACAATCCATTTAACTTTGGACTTATCTTTATAGAAACTTAAAGGATCGGAATCTCGCAGGGGATTTGCCATGGCGCGACTTTACAGCCAACATAGCAAAAGTAACTCCATAATGCCAGTTTTTATGATGGTTAGAATTAGTTTTTCATCATAAACCACTTTGCAAGTGTTTTATAATTCACTTTGGAGCCATGCATCAAAATCCCGACTCTGTAGATGCGGCTGGCCAGCCAGGTGGTGCCAATAAAACCGCCAATCATAAAAGCCATGGAAAGGAAAATTTGCCAGTTCGGAATTTCAAAAGGTACTCGAATCATCATTATGATTGGTGAAGTGAATGGAATCATGGAGAGCCAAAAGGCTATTTGTCCGTTGGGATCATTTATTACAGCCCCATACATCATGAAAGAAAATATAATTGGCAAAATTATAGGAAAGATAAATTGCTGAGCATCTGCCTCTGTGTCAATTGCGGAACCTATCATTGCAAACAATGCCGCGTAAAACAAGTATCCTGTAACAAAATAAAAGATTAGCAGGCCTAATATTTTTGGCAGGTTGGTTTTGGCGATCATGGAATTAATTTGGCCAACCATTTCAGCCCGGGAATTTGCATTACCGGAAACTTCTTGTTCTGCAAGTTGCTCTGTATTGTCTGAATTGATTGTTTGGTCTCCCATTAATAATGCTGTAGCAGCTGTCCAAAGGAAAGTTGATAGAATTATCCAAATCAGGAATTGGCTCAATCCAACCGCGGCAATTCCTATTATCTTCCCCATCATCATTTGAATAGGCTTTACCGATGATATAACTATTTCAACTATCCTGCTGGCTTTTTCATCAACCACTCCCCGCATCACCTGCGTTCCATACACAAAAAGAAAAAGATAAATAATAAACCCAGTAAAAATACCAATGCCTGATGCCAGCGCGGAGTTACTTTCTTTTTCTTCACCTGTACCTCCACCTGAACCAATGTTTAGCGCTTTAAGATTAACATCTGTCTTAATGGAGTCCAATATAGCTTTGTCAATTCCTGACGCTTTCAGCTTAATATCTTCGATTTCATTTTTAATGGTGCGTTCAATATTTCTTTCTACTGATATTCCCAGCGCTTGCTGTGAATAAAGGGTGATCCCCTCGGGTTTTTTCAGGTCAATGTTCGGGATAACCAGGAGTCCTGAATACTCGCCCGAAGTTACCAGTTCTTTTCCGGCTTCAACATTAATGTTGTTGTACGAATAAGTAATCGCATCGGTGTTGGAAAACTTCTCCATGAACAGGCCACTTTCATCAACAACGTTGATTGTTTTTTCTTCACCAGGTTTTATGGTAAGTAAAATAACAACCGCATAGATTCCTACGAATATAACAGGGGTCAGAATTGTCATTATGATGAATGATTTCTTCTGAACCCTTGACAGGTATTCTCTTTGGATAATTAGTAGTGTCTTGTTCATGCGTTTACTGATTTAACCTTGGTAATGAAGATGTCGTTCATTGAAGGAATTTGCTCAACGAAACTATGAATTTCTGTTTGTTGAATAAGTTCCCTCAACATTTCATTGGGAGTGCCTGACTTCAATTTCAAAACTGATCGGATTAATCCATGCTCGATATCCGATGAAGCTTCTATAGTATAACTACCATTTGCCAACCCAATGCTTCCCTTGTGTTCCAATATGAATGTGTTGGTTCTAAACTCTTCTTTAATTTGACTTTTAGGCCCATCCAGAATTTTTTCCGCCTTATTAATCAGGGCTACGTGATCACAAATTTCCTCAACGGACTCCATCCGATGGGTGGAGAAAATAATTGTGCTGCCTTTTTCTCTCAGTTCCAGGATTTCATCTCTTATTAAATTAGCATTGATGGGATCGAAACCTGAAAAGGGTTCGTCCAGAATAATCAATTTGGGTTCATGGATTACTGTAGCAATGAATTGAATCTTTTGCGCCATACCCTTACTTAAATCTTCAACTTTTTTATTCCACCAATCTTTAATATCCCATTTTGTAAACCATACCTTAATTTTTTCCATTGCATCTGATCTGCTTAAGCCCTTCAGCCTGGCAAAATAGAGAACTTGTTCTCCTACTTTCATTTTCTTATAAAGACCGCGTTCCTCAGGAAGATATCCGATGATTTCGATGTGTGAAGGTTTCAATGGTTCGCCGTCGACAATTATTTCACCGCTATCCGGTGCAATGATTTGATTGATAATTCTAATTAAGGTAGTTTTTCCGGCACCGTTTGGGCCTAAAAGACCAAATATGGATCCGGCGGGCACGGCAATATCGAGGTTTTTGAGGGCTTGATGATTGGCGTAGCTTTTGTTGATTTTTCGCGTCTCAAGGATTGTTGACATGATTGAAATGGATTTTTCAATTGCAAATCTAGCAATTACTCCAAAGGATTAGTAATTAAATGATGAATGGACTTTGATTTGGATAGATGACAGGTGAGAGGACCTAAATTACCGGGATTTAAAAATAATATTACCCATAGATACATCCACGGTGAATGTCATCAGATTGCCGGCATCAGGATGATAACCTTCATTCACATATACATTCTCCTTTATCTCCCTGAAATCTCCACTAATTTTGATGCGACAAAGCATGGAACTCTTCACATTAACTATGATGGGGGTCTCGTCTGCAGGAACTATTACAATTAAATCACCGGCACCGACGCTGGCCCTGATTTCACTTTTAACTTTGGGGGCGATGCTATAATCAAGATAGAGATTTCCAAATCCAACATCTGCAATTACCGATTTGGCATTAGAGAGGTACATTTTCCGGAAATTAACAGAACCTAAATCAACCTTTACATTAAAGGCATCCATATCGATCTGATTAGGGACATCGGATATGAATCCCACGTTAAGATTTGCGCTACCTGTTTTGATTTTCAAATCGCTAACGGAAAGTCCTGACAAATCAATAAATGCATCTCCTATTCCATAATTCAGATCAAGTTTGTAAGGGATGTTTTCGGTGAGATAGATTTTCCAAATCTGATTGCCTTCATCTCCTGAATTTTTGAATATCCGGTAAGAAATGCTTTCCCCATAGCCACCATCAGACTTTCCCTCCAGGTTGATGTTTGTAACGCAGGTTCTGTCTCTGATTTTCTTTTCAAAACTATGAACATAGTTTTCAATATCCTGATTACTCGCAATACTTACAGGTTCGGAGTCGGGCTTTGGAGAAACATAACAGGTTCCTTTGGGCAGAGTAAAAGTGAGGTCTACCTTATCAAAGGTTTTTTCTTTTGGAAGAATAAAGTGTGTTTTGACTTGTGAATAGCCCAAATCCGCGCAAAGCACTCCCAGACTTAACAAAATTAAGTATCGCCGCATGCCAATTTTAACGCAAAAATTACGCTTAGGTTACAGCAATGCTAGAAATGCCAGAATACTGATTGCCAGAGGCTTAATTAAAGAATTCTTTCATTCTTTCAAAAAATCCCCGCTCTTGCTTGCCAGGATTAGGTTTAAAGTTTGGTGAGTTCCGCAGGTTTTCCAGAATTTGTCTTTCTTCGGGTGAAAGGATTTTGGGAGTCCACACATTTACATGAATTAGTTGGTCGCCATTTCCGTAGCCATGAATATCTTTTACGCCTTTCCCACGCAATCTCAGGATTTTGCCGGGTTGAGTACCTGGTTCAATCTTTATTTTCACCTTACCATCCAGGGTTGGAATTTCCACGGATGTTCCAAGGGCCGCATCTGCAAAACTTATATAGAGGTCATACACAAGATTGTTGCCGTCACGGGTAAGAACCTTATGGGGAATTTCTTCAATCAAAATCAAAAGGTCACCCGGAATTCCACCAAATGGCGGGTCATTTCCCTTTCCGTTCATGGATAACTGCATGCCATCGGTAATGCCGCCAGGTATTTTAATTGGAATAATTTCTTCGGCCATAGTGAGTCCATTTTGATCTGAGCCGGCCGGCTTATTCTTGATTATCTTTCCACTTCCTCCGCAAGCAGGACAGGTGGAGGTTGACACCATCTGACCAATCATGGTGTTAACCACTTTTCTTACCTGACCTTGTCCCCCGCATGAACTACAGGGATTGAAAGTAACTCCATCAGCAAGCAACATCCGCTTCACCTTGATTTTCTTCTCAACACCCTTCGCCATTTCTTCCAGGGTAAGCTTGAGTTTTATTCGCAGATTGGAACCTTTCCTGCCCCGTGACCGGCTTCCACCACCGCCAAAGAAACTTTCGAACGGATTGTGGCCGCCGAAGATATCTCCAAATTGAGAGAAGATATCATCCATGCTCATGCCGCCACCGCTAAAACCGCCGCCATTCATTCCCGAATGTCCGAATTGATCATAACGTTGCTTTTTCTCAGGATTGCTCAAAACTTCGTAGGCTTCGGCTGCCTCTTTGAACTTATCCGTTGCTGAGTCGTCGTCCGGGTTTTTATCGGGATGAAATTTCAATGCAATCTTCCTGTAGGATTTTTTTATTTCCTCAGGACTAGCTGATCTTTCAACTCCAAGTACTTCGTAATAATCTCTCTTGCTCATTTAATTTATCCTCCGATCACAACTTTAGCAAATCGGATTACTTTTTCGCCCAGAAAATATCCGTCTTCAACTGTCTCGATTATTTTACCTACAAGTTTTTTCTTAGGTGCAGGTATTTGTGAAACTGCTTCATGCAATTCAGGATTAAAGTCATCTCCCTGTTTTACCTGCATTGCTTTGAGACCTTTTTGTTCCAGGGCGCGCTTAAATTTATTTTCAATCAGCTGAATTCCTTCAGCCACAGATTTCTTATCACTCCCATTTTCAATGGATGCCGCGGCTCTTCCAAAATCATCAAGAACAGGAAGTAATTCTACCATTAATCCTTCGGTTGAAGTTTGAATCAAATCAAGCCTTTCCCTGGCAGTTCTTCTTCTGAAATTTTCAAATTCAGAAAATAACCGCAGGTATTTATCTTTCGCATCAGTCAGTTCTTTACTAAGCTTTTCAGATTCATCCTCAGCTTCTTCCCGGCTGGTTTCCGTTTTCACATTTTCCGGCTCTGGAGCATTCTCTAAATTCTCAGGAGTTTTATCCTGAATTTTCTCATCTTCAACCTGCGTTTCAGAATTTCCTTTTTGATCCAGACTAGGATTTTTCTCCATCTTTTCTTCGCTCATTATTTAAATATTCAAAATAGGTGGAAATTTACGTTTTAGAGTCAATTTCTTTGCCAATTTACATTTCTATGACAGATTGGCATAAATCATTCTTGAAGGTTTTTCCAGATTAAGTCCTTTAATTCTGCGATTCCCTTCCGTGTGACCGCTGAAATAAAGATTGCCGGAATCCCTTGAGGTAAATCACGATTAATTTCGGTTTCAAGTTCATCGTCAATCAAATCTGCTTTTGTTAGGGCAAGAATTCTTTTTTTATCCAGAAGTTCAGGGTTGTGCGTACTCAATTCATTGAGCAATATTTCATATTCTTTACAGATGTTTTCCGCGTCGCATGGTATCATAAAGAGTAAAATGGAATTTCTTTCAATGTGCCTCAGAAACCTTGTACCAAGCCCCTTGCCCTTAGCAGCGCCTTCAATGATGCCGGGTATATCTGCCATAACAAACGATTTATCATCATAGTAGGGTACTACTCCGAGATTAGGAGTAAGTGTAGTGAATGGATAATCAGCAATTTCGGGTTTTGCCGCTGAAAGTACGGAAAGTAAGGTTGATTTTCCTGCATTAGGAAATCCAACCAATCCCACATCCGCGAGTATTTTCAGTTCCAAAGTGATCCATGATTCTTTACCGGGGATGCCAGGTTGAGCATGCCTCGGTGCCTGATTAGTTGACGTCTTGAAATGCTGGTTGCCGAGCCCACCCATTCCACCTTCCTGCAGGATTACCTCTTCACTATCCGTAGTAATTTCAGCAAGAATTTTTCCGTCTTCGTTGTTCCTTGCTATCGTTCCAAGCGGTACTTCAATTATTTCATCTTTTCCCTCAGCTCCTGATTTGTCCTTACCCTCTCCTGGGTTGCCATTGGCAGCCATAATATGTTTCTTGTATTTCAGGTGAAGTAAAGTCCAAAGTTGAGCATTTCCCTTTAGAATGATATGACCACCACGGCCACCATCGCCACCATCAGGGCCGCCTTTTGGAACATATTTTTCCCTCCGGAAATGTACGGAACCGGCCCCTCCCGATCCGGACTTTACGAATATCTTAACCTGATCAATAAAGTTTGTGGAGGCCATCGGAATAGGATCACTTTATTTTAGCGTCTATGGTTTGACAAATGCGGTTGAAGATTTCATCGATGGTTCCCACACCCTCAACAGGATAGAACTTCTTCTGATTATCAAAATAATCTGCAACGGGCAGGGTTTCGTCCATATATACTTTTATACGGGTGTTGATTTTTTCTTCATTCTGATCATCGGCACGTCCACTGGTCTTTCCCCGCTCCAGCAATCTTTTCCTTAATTCCGCTTCGTCAACCTCCAAAGCAATAGTAAGAGTAATAGAATCGTTCAGACTGCTAAGCAGCTTGTCTAGTGCGGCAGCCTGTGCAACGGTTCTGGGAAAACCATCAAAAATGTACCCACTGGCATTATTGTTATTTGAAAGTTTTTCACCTACCATTTCAATCACTACTTCGTCAGGAACCAATTTCCCATTATCCATATAGGCCTGGGCTTGTTTTCCTAAATCTGTTCCTTCCCCAAGATGTTTTCTGAACAAATCGCCGGTAGACAAATGGGTAAGTTTATATTTCTCAATAATTTTTTCACTTTGTGTCCCCTTGCCTGCACCAGGAGGTCCGAAAAGAACCAAGTTTAGTTTTTTACTCATCGCTTTTTAGTTTGTAAATGTCTTTCAAGTTTCTGCCATAGCCATTATAATCTAAACCGTAGCCAACAATAAAATCATTTGGGATTTCAAATCCAATATACTTTATGTTCATATCATATTGCTTTGCTTTTTCTTTTCGGAATAGGGAAACAACTTCCAAAGAATTAGGGCCCAGTTCCAAAAACTTTTCCAACAACTCCGTCATGGTTTTTCCTGAATCAATAATGTCTTCAATGATTATTACATCCCGGCCAAATATTTTCTCATTAACGCCAATCAGTTGTTTCAGATTTCCTGATGATTCAAGTTCTGAATAAGAAGACACTTTTATGAAAGATACCAGGCATTCCAGTTTAATAAGTTTCAGCAAGTCTCCGGCGAACATAAAAGAACCATTAAGAATTGGAACAAACAGTGGCGAAATATTCCTGTAATCCTTGTTTATTCTTTTGGCCAATTCAATTACTTTTTCCTGAATTTTATCTGATTTCAAGTATAACTCGAACTCAAGATCATGCAGCTTCATTGGGTTTAATTAAGGTTGGGGCGGCAAATATAGCCAATAAATTTAAAAGCTATAAATCATCCATCAATACCTTGTACAGTTTGATAGTTTCAAGAATATCTTTCTTGTTTACCTTTTCATCCGGTGAGTGGACATTTTTCTCTGCAGGACCTATAAAGCACCAATCGAGCGGGTAAGGGGAGGTTTGTATTTCGCGGCCGTCGCTGCTTCCGGAACTTTCAACTTCCAATTGATAATTAATCCCAGCCCTTTCTGCAATTTCGATTATTTGATTCAGGTATTTTTTTCTCGGTATATTTTGATCACGCAATGAAATTACTGTTCCCTTACCCGGATGCACGCCGTCTGTAACCCAGGTTACATCGCTGACGAGATAATTTCTGATTTTATAATTTTCGTAGATATACTTAACCAGAAATGGGACGGACCCGCCACCATGTTCTTCCCATGCACTGAATACAATAATGCCGTTCTCAAGTTGTTCACAAACTTTCAGTGCTATATAGATTCCCAGCCGATTATCCATGGAACAACATTGAACACTTTTACCGGTTTCCCGAAAGTCGGGTTTAAAGGTGAGGTGAGTTCCACGCTCAATAGCTCTTCCGAAATCGTAATAAAGCCTGTCTTGTTTGTCAATCTTCAATTTGCATTGAATTTCGCCCAAGGCATCCCTCCCCACCAGAGCCACTCCATTTTCAGCGGACGGCCCACCCACGGGAATCAGTTGATTCTCATAGCGGACAGTGAAACCCACTGTATCCATATGTGCAAAAACAGCAGTGCGAGGTTTCCCGAACAATAGGATAAGGCAATCCTGAAATTCATCACCGTACAAAATTTTGGGCTTTTTCTTCCAGGAACCGGAATGTTTTTTCAGGTATTTCAAGATAAAATCCCGGACGTGAATCTCAGATCCCGAAGCTGCCGAAATTGAACAAAGATCTTTCAGTAATTTTAGTTCCATAATGGACCTCAAAATTCTGTAGCTGATTCATATTTTCATAATTAAAAACTTAATTTTATTGAAAACATTTTAAAATGGTCAATATACTTTCAGAAACGAACTCTGTGTTCAACAATTTCATAAGCGAGTTGAGAGATAAGACTATCCAAACTGAGAAAATGCGCTTCAGAAAGAATATGGAACGCATCGGACAACTGATGGCTTATGAGTTATCAAAAACTATGAACTATAGGATGATTGAGGTAGAAACTCCATTGGGAACTTCCGAAGTGCAAATCATGTCAGATTCGATTGTGTTGATACCAATTCTTCGGGCGGCGCTTCCTTTGTATAATGGATTGCTCAGTGTTTTTGATAATTCGGAATCAGGATTTGTTGGGGCGTTCAGGGAAGAAGGGAAAGAAATTAAAATAAATTTTGGCTATTTGGCAGCGCCGGATATAACGGATAAAGTCCTGATTTTGATCGATCCTATGCTGGCAACCGGTAAATCCCAAATTGTAACCCTTGAAAACCTGGAACGGCACGGAAAACCTTCTCATATTCATCTTGTTTCTGTTGTGGCGGCTCCGGAAGGGATTGAATTCATAAATTCTGAACTTGCAGGCCGGTCTTTTACCATCTGGACAGTTGCAAAAGATGAAAGATTGAATGATGATAAATATATTGTTCCGGGGCTTGGAGATGCGGGCGACTTAAGTTTTGGACCTAAATTATAATCATGGATGGTTATCCTGATCGGGCAATATTTCAATATCCTGAATTAAGACGCGTTTTGAAATTTTTTGTCCGGTGGATGTTACCGCTAAGCCACCCATCGCTGTCTCTTTATATCGCGACTCCATACTTTGGCCAATCTCACCCATAGCCTCCACGCATTCATCGGCCGGAATCACACTATCGACATCTGAAAGAGCGATTTGAGCGGAAGAATAAGCAATGGATGCTGCACTGGCATTTCTTACTATGCAGGGTACTTCTACGAGTCCTGCCACCGGGTCGCATATTAATCCCAACGTGCATTGAATAGTTATTGCCACAGCGTTCAGAATTTGGGTAATATTGCCACCAAGGCAATACACAATCGCTCCGGAAGCCATTGCAGCTGCACTTCCGGTTTCTGCCTGGCAACCGCCAACGGCACCTGCAAGTGAAGCTCTCTTTTCAATCACAAGTCCGATCCCGGCTGCAACAAGCAAGGCTTCCAGTATCTTTTGATTATCAAGATTGTGAATCTCCTGCAGGGTGTAAAGTACACCTGGCAGGATTCCGGAAGCACCCGCCGTAGGTGCCGCTACTATTCTTCCCATACAGCTGTTTACTTCCTTTGCCGCCAGGGTTCTCGCAATCAGTTTTTGGAATTCAGGGCTAAGCACAGAAAGTTTATTGTTAAAGACTTTCTTTCCGCCGTTATTCACCATGCCTGAACGGGAGGTCATATCTTCCTTAAGACCCGTATTAATTGCATCGCACATTACCTGGTAAGCTTGTGATAATCCATTCCATGTGTCCGCCGCTTTTCTTCCTTTTTGTCTTTCTTCATATTCTAATACAGGCTCAAAAAATGAAAGATTCTTTTCTTCACAGTAGGATTTCCAGCTTTTGAAATCGTCAAATAATACCGACATCGTTAAGTTAATTATTGCTTTGCCAAAGGTATGAAAGTTCAAACTCAAAAGCTTTTAATAAGTCCATTCGAACACAGTTTGCAATTCTTTATGATTCAAACAAGGGAGTCCAGTAGATCAATGTATATTAATTCATTAAATAATTTGAATAAGACTATATTATAGTATGATAAATTATAAAAGCTATATAATAACTTGTAGAAACTCAAAAAATAATTAACCTCAGAACTTGACTTCATCGATTAATTGTCACTGACATGGAAAACAATCTTAATAATGGGAACAC
>DASWHX010000019.1:0-4834 GCA_036397995.1 Cyclobacteriaceae bacterium | reverse complement strand
GTTTATGAACTGGTTTTTAGCGCAAGCGGTTATCTTTCACGCAGCGAGGAAATAAGAGTGAATCCTGAAGAGGATTTGCTTGCACTTTCCGTTTCCCTTTATCCTGTGGAATTAGGCTCGGTAGTAAATCTTGACAATGTAAATTTTTATCGGGGAACGCCAGATTTAATTGAATCCAGTTACAAACAATTGCAGATCATAGCACAACTAATGATTGACAATCCAAACATGGAGATTGAATTGTCAGGGCACACAGATAACCAGGGAAACTCTAAATTAAATTTAAAATTGAGCCAGGACAGAGTAGACAAGGTTAAAGAATATTTAATATTGAATGGAATTTCTGCCGTTAGAATTTCAGGCCGTGGTTATGGAGGAACTCAGCCCATTGCTTCCAATGCAAGTGAAGAAACCCGAAAGTTTAACCGGCGGGTTGAATTTATAATTGTTAGAAATTAGTAACCGGAGGCCTTATCATCGCCCCGGGGGTCAGCACCACCTTCCAGTCCTTCTTCACCCAAAACCAGAATCGCGTCAACACGTCCTATTCCGCCTGAACCCAGGAATTTATGACCCATCTTTACCAGCATAGCACTATCTTCAGAAGTGATTGCATTAGATTCCATAAAAACATTTTCCGGCCGCCATTGGTGATGGAATCTTCCTGAGGATACGGCTTCCTGCATTCCCATTCCAAATTCAATTACATTCAAAATTGTTTGAAAAACACTCGTTATAATCGTAGAACCACCCGGAGTACCGACAACCATAAACAATTGGCGGTCTTTTTCAACAATAGTTGGTGTCATGGAGCTAAGCATTCTTTTCCCGGGTTCAATCGCGTTAGCTTCGCCCCCAATCAGGCCATACATGTTCGGGAAACCCGGCTGAATGCTAAAGTCATCCATCTCATTATTTAAGAGAAATCCTGCATTGCCAACGATGACATTGGACCCATATCCACCGTTGAGCGTTGTGGTTACCGAAACCGCATTGCCATCAGAATCGATAATGGAAAAATGGGTTGTTTCTGTGCTTTCATAAACTTGAAAACTGCCTGCCTTTATAGAATCACTTGGAGTTGCCAGCTCAGCATTAAAGTTTTGCATCCTTGAGTCCAGGTAATTATTATCAATCAGATTGCTTACCGGCACTGCATAGTAATCCGGATCTCCAAGATGCGCAGCTCTGTCTGCATACACTCTTCTTTCAGCCTCAACCAGAAGGTGCACCGTTTTCGCGGAATTCCACCCCCATTCAGAGAGAGGGAAGCCCTCAACCATTCCAAGCAATTGAAGAAGAGCAACTCCACCTGAAGAGGGCGGAGGCATACCGATCATTTTGTAGTTTTTATAGTTTCCAACTATCGGATCTCGCCATTGTGCTTCATAGTTGGCCAGGTCTTCAAGGGTAATTATACCATTACCTCTTTCCATTTCTTCAACGATCAATTGCGCGGTTTCACCTTTATAGAATCCATCTCGTCCATAATCCCGAATTCTCATCAAAGTTTCAGCAAGGTCCTTCATTAATATCTTTTCACCGGCGGCCCATTCATTTTTCAGTATGAAGTCAGGACGAATTGTACTATGCTTCTCAAAACTTTCTGCATTACGATTCAGGCCACGGGCTTCACGTTCTGTAAGCTCATAGCCATTTTCTGCAAAATCAATAGCCGGTTGCACTAATTCACTCCACTTCAGTGTGCCAAACTTTTCAAAAGCTTTCGCCATGCCATCCACGGAACCGGGAATGCCTGAAGCGAGGGCTCCGTTAAGACTTAAGCCCTGGATTACTTCGCCATTCTCTCCGATATACATGTCACGACTTCCTGCCCCGGGAGCTTTTTCTCTATAATCGAGCGCATAGGTGGAACCGTCATTCTTCCTTATTACCATGAATCCACCGCCGCCAATATTTCCTGCCACCGGATAAACAACAGCGAGTGCAAATTGAACCGCAATTGCAGCATCGATTGCATTTCCCCCTTTTTGTAAAATTGATTTTCCAACATCTGAGGCGAGTGGGTGGGCGGAAACTACTATTCCATTTTTAGCAATGAGTCCCTGTTTACTTTCAATTGTTTCCTGCATGGGTTGGCAGGAAACAAAAAGGCAAATGCCTGCAAGTATCAAAATTTTCTTCATGGATGAATTATTAAGCCTGACAATTTAGGCGTGCGGCAACTCAAAAGCAAAACGATGGTCAGATTGGTCATTTCAGATTATCTTCAAAGAGCTTGAAAATACGGGTGTACTCATCCGTCCAGCTGCTGGGCTCAACAAAACCATGATTTTCCAATGGGTAAACTGCAAGCTCCCAATCGTCTTTGCCCAGCTCAATTAATCGCTGAGCCAATCGAACAACATCCTGAAAATGCACATTAGTGTCCACCATACCATGACACATCAGTAATTTTCCTTCAAGGCCTTCAGCAAAATAGATTGGCGAACTACGGGCGTAGGCCAGGCTATCTTCGACCGGGGTATTCAAAATATTAGCTGTATAGGGATGATTATAGTGAGCCCAGTCCGCTACAGATCTTAGCGCGGCACCGGCCGCAAACACTCCCGGCTCCGTGAACATCGCCATAAGCGTAATGAAGCCGCCGTATGAACCACCGTAAATTCCGATCTTATTCGCATCAACCTGGTACTGTTCAGTTAGGAATTTTGCGCCGTCAACCTGATCAATTAAATCCTTGCCACCCATGTGTCTGTAAATACCGGTTCTCCAATTACTCCCATAGCCTGCACTTCCCCTGTAATCAATGTCCAAAACAGTATATCCGTTGTCGGCCAGCAGATTATGAAACATATACTCGCGAAAGTAACTGCTCCACCATTTATGGGCATTTTGAAGATAACCGGCGCCATGAACAAAAATTACCGCGGGTCCGTTTTGCTGTGGAATGGCCGGTCTGTAAAGCCTTGCATACACTTCAGCACCATCGCGGGCTTTAAAAGTCACTATTTCCGGGTCGCGCCATGGGTACGACTTATATTCTTCAGATTGAGAGTTTGTAATCTGGTTCATTATATTCGCGCCAGCCGGCATCCAATACAACTCGGTTGGTTGATTGGAGTAGGAATACGATATACCAATTTTTGAATTGTCCGGAGAGAGGTAGAAATCATTGCGGCCGGGTTTGTTGGTTAACTTTTCCATCTTGCCCCCATTGATTGGCATTTTATAAACTTGCACATCACCCGGATGGTCAACATTTGCTTCGAAGTACCAACTCTTCTTATCCGCTGATATTACCGGATCATAAATTTCATAATTCCCTTTTGTCAATGCTGTTTTCTTATTATTGGTGATATCAATGGTGTAAAGATGTGAATAGCCGGACTCCTCTGATTGGAACCAGATTCGTTTACTATCGGGCATCCATCCTAAATTTCCGCCTGGAAATCCTGACCATCCAATGCCAGGGCCTGCAATCCAGGCTTCATCACGCTGTCGATCGAGCACATTTATCTTTCCGGTTTTAACATCAAGAGTTCCAATCCATCGATCCTTATTATCTTGACTTCGTATTTCAAAGAAGGCATATTTTCCGTCCGGAGACCAGTTCAGGCTTCCGGGAAGTACTTTTCTCTTTTCAGGTTTCTTGTCTTTGTATTTTGGATAGTCTGAATAGTAGTCTGGAATATCTTCAATGCCTGGCAAGGTTTCCACGTTCACTTTATACGTTGTATCGCCGGCAATGTCATAAATCTTCATTTCAACATTGGAGCCTTCCGCGCCAACTTTAGGCCGTGCCCGAAGCATTTCAGCATAACCAGACTCCGTAACATAGGTAGGAACTTCGGTACCCTTGGAATTCGCGGAAGCCGAAAGCATGTATGTGATATATTTTTCATCCGGAGACAACTGTATATTGCGAATGGAGGACTGCCCCAGGTACATTGTTTTTGGTGATACAGGTTCTTCAAGATTATTCATTTCTCTTGACTTTTCCCGGTTCTCTTTTCTCTCTTTCAAAACCCTAAGCCAAGCCAGTTGATCATCTCCCAGCCATATATCCTGATCGGAAGTCTTGGTCTCTTTTCTTTCATTTCCGGTTCTGAAATCTGTCAATTGCTTAAACGTACCTGTAGCAATCTCCCAACTAATCAGGTTGTTCTCCATGGTAAATAAAACCTTTGTTTCCGCATGATTGAACGATGCATTGGACACTCGACCCATACCTTCGATTATTACGATTTTCTTTTTTGAGGGAATATCCAGCAGGATGAGGGAATTATCTTTTTGATAGATTTTTTTCGTTCTCGCACGGTTGTAACTGCCAAACCTTGAAGGAAGATTCACACGATCCACCAGACCTACTTTTACCGGAGCATTGGAAACTCCGGGCTTAAATGAATACAGGGAATCATCGGGATTATTTTCAGGATTCCAATTAAAAAACAGCGTTGTTCCATCTTCAGACCAGTATGGAGTTCCGGGAAAATTTCCCATCCATTTTGGATCCCGCATAATTTTATCAACATTCAAGGAAACAAGTTGCTGGCAAACAGAGATAATTGGAATAAAGAGAGCGGAAAGGATAAGTAATTTTCTCATAAGATTAAGTAGTTAAATAATAATTAAGTAGTTTCTAAACAATAAGTTAGAAATAAATTAGTTTTTCATTCTTACCAATTTAGTCCTTTTTGCATTTTTATGTCTTTTTGGATTGTAAAAGGTTTTATGTGATTTTGGTTTTACTTGTTTGCTTGAATTAGGATACAAAATGCTGCAGGAAGAAAAGGAAAGCGGCAGGCATATTAGAGTTATTAAGAACAGATTAAGAATAAGAGACTTTCGTTTCATCTCAGCTTATTTGATA
>DASWHX010000018.1:0-1847 GCA_036397995.1 Cyclobacteriaceae bacterium | reverse complement strand
TCCACTGTGGATACCGTCATAATCGGGCCTTTTTATCAATGGTATATAAGCAGAGCCATTTTGGGGAAAAATCAGCACCAGTACGCTGCTTTCTTTATAGCCTTTAATCTCCGAATAATTGAATCGCGAATTTTCAGTTCGAAATGGTGCCAATTTCTTATGCGCTTCTACACCAGGAAGCTCCCTTTCCTTAAATCGTTCCTGCAATTTCTTAATCAATTCATTAAACATCCGGGCAAAGATAATCCAGACCATCTTCATTAAGTCTTTGGGTATTAGCGAAAATTCGCAAAAATTGCTAATTTCACTTGCATTCGTAACCTAATCAACTTTCTAAATGGCTTTCAATGAAAAAAACGTCCGGCTTGTCTTTGGATTGAAATTGAGGCAATCACGACTCGATAAAAAATTCTCATTGTCGGAACTCTCTAAAAAATGCAAGATCTCGATTTCCTATCTTAATGAAATCGAAAAGGGCAAAAAATATCCCAAAACAGAGAAAATTATCGCCCTTTCCAAAGCGCTGGATGTTTCCTACGATTATCTTATCTCATTTCAATTGAATAAGAAACTCGCGCCTATTTCAGAATTGATTCAAAGCAATATTCTGGAAGAATTACCTCTGGACTTTTTTGGTGTTGAAGCCAGTGATCTTATTGAGATTTTATCTGTAGCACCTACGAAATTAAGCGCTTTCATAAACTCCATAATTCAAATCTCAAGGAGCTATGATATCAGGGTGGAGCATTTCTTCTACTCCGCACTTCGCTCATATCAGGAAATGATTGACAATTACCTGGAAGATACGGAAAATGCAGCTGCTGAATTCATTAGAAAATTTGATGTCGGTTACAAAGGTATAGACAGAATTGACTTGTTCAGGTCAATCCTGATTAATGAATATGGATATACCATTGAAGAAGATTCATTTGGAGACGTGAAGGATCTTGAAACATTGAGGTACCTGTATAGGCCAGACTGTAAAATTCTGATGCTAAATGAGAAGATAAATAAGAATCAGTATTTATTTATACTCGGAAGAGAAATAGGCTACAATTTCCTGGGAATTACCGATCGTTCCTTTACCTCCAGTTGGGTTGAGGTAAAAAAATTTGATCATATTCTTAACAATTTTAAGGCATATTACTTTTCCAGCGCCATTATTTTGCATGAAAAGAATTTTGTAAAGGGACTTATCGAATTCAGCACAAATGTTGAATTTGATCCGGAGCGGCTTGTAGATTTAATGGAGAGTTATAATAGCAATGCGGAAATGTTTATGCTTAGGATAACAAACCTTATTCCAAGATTCTTTAAGTTCCATGAGATGTTTTTCTTTCGGTATAATCATGATCTTACCACAAACACTTTTTCTCTGACAAAAGATTTGCTTCTTTCCGGTCTTCATAAACAGCATGGAATGATTTCAGATTTTCAGCCCTGCAAAAGATGGAGCGGGATTACTATTCTTAAAGAGCTTTCAATTCTTCAGGAAAAAAATGAATATAAAAGACCAATTTGCAGAATTAACCGGGTCAAGTACTCCCAAACAACAAGAGAATATCTGATAATCTCAGTAGCCCATCCAATGTACCCAACACAAAATATGAATTGCAGCATTAACGTTGGATTTCAAATCAATGAAAAGCTCTTAAGAAGGATTAAGTTCCTGAATGATCCGAAGATTCCATTTACTGAGATAGATTTAGATTGGATAATCAGGAATTCGGGCAATTGTGAAGATGATCTGGAAAAACCATCGGTTATGATTAAGGAATCTAAAACCAGAAAAATAAGAGAAGCGGTTAATGAATTGTTAAGCGGACAATTGGTTAGTTAATGCATTC
>DASWHX010000017.1:0-2261 GCA_036397995.1 Cyclobacteriaceae bacterium | reverse complement strand
ATCAGACCAAAGCCGAAAGCGGATTCTCACCGTTTCGTCAGCCGAAAAATTACCATTGGCGAGCATGTCTATCTTACGATCTGCATACAGATCGGAATCGCCGCTGGCTCCGGAATTAAGAGTTGATGGATCAAAATCGCTATTATAGGTATCAAACCAGTTTGAATTAGCCCTGCAATCATATCCGTTACCAAAAGGCAGCCATGAAGCCCCTTTGTCTTTTGATCCCTCCACAATTACATAATCCCAGAAACGGATATTTCCGAATACAGATCCCGGATCTCCTGGTTCTACCAGTACAACCTCATCAAACTGAATAAATGCGGAATCATTATCCAGTATAATAGGAATCTTTAGTTCCGTAATATATTCGACAGCATCATTAACCGGCCCTGTTCCGTAAGGGTGCGGAGAGTGAAAAGCGGGACTTGAAAATCCTACAACATTCTGAACACTGAAAAGATTACCGACAAAATCATCACCGGCGCCGGTTTCATTGAAATTATTAGTGTACACTTTTACGGGCGCTACCGGCTCAATAATAGTAAAACTTTGAAAACCAGATTCCGGAAAGAATGACTGATTTTGCGCCATCGCATCGTCCGTCGCTGTTATCTTGTAATTGATGACTGTGCTCACCGGAAGTGACGCGGAAAGTGTAAAGGAGCCCTTGTATAATGATGAAGAATTAGGATCCAGAATCAGGTCAAATGACCCCTGGGGAGCGCCGTCAATTTGATATTCTATAGAAACTGAATTTACGCCAATGAAATCAGTTACTGTCGCTGATACCGGAACAGTAACTGTTCCCTGCTCGACAAAAAATATAGGATTATGCGTGAGTGAAGGGGGAAAATCATCCGGGGAAGCTCCAAATTGGTAGTAAAACTCCGGCGCCTCCGGAGGGTTGGTAAATACCCTTCCATATTCATCTTTAATTACTAAATAATAAGAATAAAGCGTTGGTGTACCATTGAAGTCGGGCACCATTGCCTCAAAATTACCTTGCAAAACACTGGCAAACTGAACCGTATCTGTAAGACTGGGAGTAGTGAAAGGGTCATTCTCAAATTCAGTGGAATAAACAAGGATAAAGCTGGCGCTATCTACATCAGTGTCAGAAGTTATATTGGCTGTCACTGTTTTAGGGTTATCCACATCTTCTGTATTTGGAGTCCCATCATGATTGATAAAGGTTAATGCCCAACCCATATCTTCAAGCATATTTACCGCCACCCCTGGATTGTGGATCGCATCACCTTTGGAGATGCCGGGCCTCATCAGTCCATGAAAAGAAGGCACATCCTGATCAATATGAGAGATGCTGGATCCGGGTTCGTAAGTAAGAGGTGCATAAATGGGTACCTTAGTAAGGTTGTTGTTGTATTTGGCCAGGCTTATTTTCTCATGGAAAACCAATTTGTCACTTTGCAACTGATTAGCCAGCGCCATAGTTTGATTGTCGTAAGTGTTTACAATATTTTCACCATTTGTGTTTTCTAAAAAGGTGGTATATATCCAGGGTTTCTCCTGAAAATTATAAAAGCCGAAGCCGGCTTCCACATCCGTAAAATCGAGAAATCCCATTCCGTGGCATATTTCATGCAACACCACGGTAACTAAATCAAATTCATCCGGAGCAGGGTTGCCAAGAGTGTCTGTATTCCACTTAACAGAATTATTAAAGTTTGCAATGATATCGGGATCAGTCTCATTGAGGTTTTCTCCGATGATTTTTTCCGCCAGAGACACAGGATGCCAGGCATCGAATTTTCTACTGTAAAAAATGTTCGTATAAGCTGTGCCGGGCAGTGCCGATCCCAAAACGCTACTTTCCATTTGCACCCAGTTAGCTTCCACGGTAATAGGGACTTCGCTGGTTACAAGAGTGGCCCAAATGTCAAGAGCAAATTGAAAAGCCTGCCTCACCGAATCCGGGAAGCCATTATATGTTACATTAAACAAATCATTAGCCGTTGTTCTCTGATTTCTTCTTTGTAAAAATTCTTTAGGAGGAGGAATATAAATACCGGTGCCCTGGCCTCCTGCATACTCTACAATTCCCGTACTAATCTTTTTGCTTTGCATTACCGGAATTTCTGGCGCTCCAGTTCTTTTCCCTTTAGAGATTTGCTTTTGTGAGAAGGCGGGTGAAAAGGCAAGAAGTAGGACAAAACAAGTAAAGGTCTTTCTCATAAGTTAGATTTAATTACCCCCAACAAGATATTAATAACCTGATTAATCTATTCGGTAACCATAAA
>DASWHX010000016.1:0-3405 GCA_036397995.1 Cyclobacteriaceae bacterium | reverse complement strand
CAGCCTCCTTCCGGAGTTCCTGAAAAAGTTAATGTTACTTCAAATTCCGTATTCTGTGGAAAATTCTTTATCCTCTCCGGATAGAGTGCCGACCGTGACGCATCTAATTTATAATTTCCCTGGCGTGAACTGCGCAGCCGGCCCACAACATTGTGAGCATCCTGCATAATGAAATCAGTCAGTTCAATTAAGACTTTGCCGCCATCCTCTGCCTCCACTTTAAAACCCCATAAAACAGATTGGGCAAATGCTTGTTCAACAGCCTTCCTTTCTAATTCGTTTTGGGAGATTGCCCTGTAATCATAGTTGGGTTGTATCATCAACACTTTGGGTCCATAGCGAACAAATTTTACAATTCTTTCACCACCCAGTTGGCCACGATCCAATCCAATATCATTCGAACCAATACCGGCGGGGAGAGAATTGATATAGAGAAACTCCGCATCCAACTTATCTATTTCCAGAAATATCTTATGGGTCTTCTCCTCAAGATAAAACACAAAATAACCGTCATGTTTGATCATGCCCGCAACCTTTGAAGCAATGCCCGATTGGGCTTGTAGCTGCGGTGAATTCTGTTTGTTCCGCTGTGCAAGCATTGAATTTACAGCAAAGAACATAACAAGGAATAAAATTATCTTTTTTGATTTCATACTACTTATTTTTTTTGATAATTTGATTATATCTGAAGCAGTTCGTCAGATGGTCGTTGACAAGACCACAAGCCTGCATGTGCGCGTATATAATTGTGCTGCCAACGAAAGTGAACCCACGCTTTTTTAATTCTTTACTTAGTGAATCAGATTCTTTGGAATTGGCCGGTAATTGTTTCATGGACTTCCACCGGTTTACTTTTGGCTTATCTCCAACAAATGACCATATAAAGTTATCAAAGCTCCCAAATTCTTTTTGAAGTTGAAGAAAGGCTTTGGCGTTTTTAACTGCCCCCCGCACTTTCAGCTTGTTACGGATTATTCCCTGGTCTTGAAGCAATTTTTGAATTTTGGTTTCATTGAATCGTGCAACCTTAGCGGCATCAAAGTTGGCGAATGCTTTCCGGTATCCCTTCCTCCTTTTAAGAATGGTACTCCAGCTGAGACCCGCCTGTGCTCCTTCAAGAATCAAAAATTCAAAATGTTTTTTGTCATCGTGAACAGGCACGCCCCATTCTTCATCGTGATAGGTAATGTATTCCTCAAAGGAACCTTCGCACCATCCACAGCGGATTTTTTTTGTCATATTTATCGCAGAAAGGGCCTTAATGTACCAAAAAATGACCGGTATTCATACCAGATTTACATCAGGAATCGTTTTAATAACCAAAAGCAAAATGCAGGAATTGAATGGGAACACATCAGACTTGTTGCATCCTGATTTTATCATTGTTTTCAACAAAAAAAGATCACAAAATGCCTTTTATCACTTCGATTATTTCCGATTTTAATTATATTAATGAAAATTTAATTCAGCTTGTTATGTGCAGCATAATCAGGTCTTACCTCATTATAAACCTTAAACTTTAACGGAATATGAAACTAGAATTGAAAGCCATCAGGGCCCAGCGGGAAAAATGGATTGAAGCTGTAAATAATGGTGACATTGATGCCATTTCAGAAATTATGTCAGACGATGCTGTATGGATGCCTGCTTCTATCCCGGCTCTGAATGGAAAAAAAGCTATTTTGGATTGGATAAAGCCTTCCATTGATAATTTTGATCATCAATTTTCTATTTCCCATCAGGATTTGAAGGGTGCTGGAAATTGGGTGGTTGAACATGCTGATTTTAGTCATTCATTAACACCGAAAGACGGCGGTGAAACCACGGAGTTCCCCGGTAGTTATATTGTTATCTGGAGATGGGAAAAAGATAATGTTTGGAGAATTGAGCGTTACGTCGATAATTCGAATGTTCTGGTGGAGTAATTAACCCCGGCAGTTGCCAATAATTTTTGGTTTGTTAATTACAATACCTCCTGAGAATAAGGAGTTATATTAAAGGTTAAGAAAGTTTTATCCAGGTTATACGAGGGCAGTATTTAGCTTCTCATGTAAATCAAAGATTGTCACCTTACCCAATACTTGTTCCATAGAAGATTCCGCGTATTTGTAAACCTCATCCACCAGTTCACATAAGTTACCTCCAACGGGACAATCTTCATTTGGTTTATGTTTGAAAAAAAAATCTCCATCTTTTACTGAATTGTAGATTTCCCACAAAGTTATTTCTTCAGGTTTTTTTGCAAGGTAAAATCCTCCTTTTGCTCCTGCAACACTTCCGATTATTTCGTTACCTCGCATTTTCCCGATTAACCTCCGGATAACAACTGGATTCGTCTTAACGCTGGCAGCAATCTCCTGGCTTGGAATTAATTTCTTTTCCTGGTGAGCAAGAAAGAGGCAGATATGAATGGCAATGGTAAATCTTCCGTTCGCTTGCATAATTTTCACAACAATTTACGAAATGTAACCGTAAGAGTTACAAAACAACAGCTAAATATTGATGTTAGCTTTGTTCGTACTAAATTTGGGGCAGTTAGAGCTCGCGTATGAGGCTAAAAATTAAAGGATACTTAGTTGTTGTAATAATATTCCTGGCAAATCCGGTACCAGGAATTGGGCAAAGTGCGGTTAATCTTTCTGATTACCAGTCACGATATCCGGAGAATAACGCCATTTACCTGGATTACTTGAAGGAAATTACTATTGACATGGAAGGAGATTCCATCAAGATTCATTCTGAACAATTGGAGCGGGTGTTGCACCTGAATTCCAATTCGAGATACCTCGCCAAGGATAAAGTTTTCAGTTCATTCTTTGTTAAAACAAAATCCATTGATGCGCAAACGATCGTTCCACAAGGTAGTGAATTTACTATAATGAAAGTGGAAGATTTTTTAGAGAAAGATGAAAGCAGTTCCGGAGTCTTTTATGATGATTCGAAGTCCACAAATTTCATTTTCCCTGGGATTAAGCCGGGCTCCATCACCCAACTAAAGTATCAACAACAAATATTGGATCCCAGATTTCTTAATTCCTTTTTCTTTCAATCTTTTATTCCTATTGAAAAGGCTCAGCTTGTTCTAAAAGTCGATAAAAATATTTCTATTGCATACAAAATGTTTCATCAGGGTAACTTAGAAATCGATTTCTCTGAATCTAAGAAAGGTAAGTACACGATTTATAAATGGACAAGCAGGAATGTAAAGGCAGTAAAATATGAAGAAGATTCTCCAAATCTCAGTTATTTTGCTCCGCACCTGGTTTATTATATTTCAAAAGTTAAAAAAGGAACTGAAGAGCACGTGATTTTAGGAGAAGTGAAAAATTTGTTTGATTGGTATTCTACTTTTACCTCTCATCTGGATAGTGAAGAAAGTCCTGATTTAAGAAAAACAGTTGAAGG
>DASWHX010000015.1:0-79522 GCA_036397995.1 Cyclobacteriaceae bacterium | reverse complement strand
GCTTTTGTATAGTAAAAACCGATCAACAGATAAGAAGATACACCAACCAGCTCCCAGAAAATATACATCTGGAATAAATTGGTTGCAATTACCAGTCCGAGCATAGAAAAGCTGAAAAGAGAAAGGAAACTAAAGTATCGTGCATAGCCGGATTCACCTTTCATATATCCAACACTATAGATAAACACCATGAGTGAAACTACGGTAATCACCACCAGCATCATCACTGAAATTGGATCCACCAAAATTCCCATATTTATACTAAGAGAGTCTGTAAATTTCAGCCAGGTAACATCGTATGGGTAGAAGCTGGATATTTCTGATTCTTTGGTGAAATATTGATAAGCTGCAATAAGCGATAATGCCGCTCCAATGCCAATTCCAGTAATTGAAATCCAGGCGGAAGCAAGTCCCATTTTTTTACTTCCCAGCCCATTGATTGTAAAAGCCAGAAAAGGCAATAAAAGAATCCAAATTGTGTATTCAAAATTCATTAATACTTCATTTTATCAACGCTTTCGACATCAATTGATCTGATGTTTCTATAGAGATTAAAAAATATGGCGATAGCTACTGCCGCCTCTGCAGCGGCGATTGCAATTACAAATAATGAGAAGAAGTGTCCTTCAAATGTTCCAGGATGGAGGTATTTATCAAAGGCAACAAAATTAATGTTCACAGCATTCAACATTAATTCCACGCTGATTAAAACTGTTACAAGATTTTTTCGGGTGAGAAAACCATATACACCAATGAAGAACATAGAGATGGTGAGTATCAGAATATGGTTGAGGGGAATATTTTCAAACATCATTTTTGGTTTTAGTACGTTTTGCCACCACAATTGCGCTTACCATTGCCGCCAGCAATAAAATGCTTATCACTTCAAATGGGAGTACATATCCATTCTCCTTGTAGTTCATTAATTTCTCACCTATGATTTGCATGTTGAGTTGATTTGTTGCTGAAGGCGCACCATCGGCAAAATTGCCAAGTACAAAAGCCGTTAGCGCGATTCCTCCTAAAACAAGAACTGCGGAGAATGCATTCTTCATCATATCCGGCCGTTCCAATTTATCTGCTATATGGCTGGTTAGCAGGATTGAAAATATTATGAGAACCACAATTCCACCTGCATATACAATTAATTGCACTGCTGCCAGGAAAAAATAATCGATCATGAAATAAAAAGCGGCCGTGCCGGCAAGGCTGAATAAAAGATAAACGGCAGCGCGAAGAATTCTTCTTGAGGTGACTGCCAGTAAGGAAAATACCAACATAGAGGCGGCGATAAAATAAAAAAAGTATGTTTCCAAAGCTATCTCATTTAACTCCCGCCATTATTTTGGACCCAGGCTTATTCAGGATCTTGGTTAATTTTGATCTGTCAAAAACCGCGTGTTCAAAATCCTGCGACATTTTTATCGCGTCTGTCGGGCAAGCCGGAATGCATAAGTTACACATGGTACACATCTGTAAGTGATATACGAATTTATCTATCACTTTCACCTTCTTTCCTTCTTCATTTTCTACTCTCTTACTGATGATTTCAATAGTGCCATTAGGACATGCCACTTCACACGCGGAACAGCCCGTGCAACGGTGTTCATTATTTTCATCATGAATAAGTACAACCTCTCCCCTGAACCGGTCAAACATCTTCAGGGTATCCTTATTTTCAGGATATTGCTGGGTGATAATTTCTTTAGGATGGGTAATGTAATGGCCAGTCACTGCCATCCCGGTAACCAGTGATTTCAGTCCGTAATAAATGTCTTTAAAATATTTTATTATTCCGTTCATTATCTAACACATTAAAAATGCCAGCCCATTAATCCGATAAATGCCATTACAACTATATTCACAAGATTTATTGGCAGGAGGTATTTCCACTCCAAAGTCAATAACTGATCAATCCGTAATCTTGGGAAAGTCCACCTAAACCACATCATCATAAAAATCATAAAAGCTACCTTGCCTAAAAACCAGAAAATTGGCGGTATGAAATCCATAACTGCATTAAATCCGGTAAATCCTCCGATATAAAAAGGCATCCAGCCGCCAAGAAATACAGTAGCTCCGATTGCAGCTACTATAAACATGTTGGCGAACTCGGCCAGGAAAAAGAAGGCGAACTTCATTCCGGAATATTCCGTATGAAATCCTGCTGTTAATTCTGATTCCGCTTCCGCTAAATCAAATGGTCCCCGGTTCGTTTCTGCTGTGCTGGCAATCATAAAAATCAGAAATGCAATGACAGCAGGCAAATGACCTTTAAAAATCCACCATCCGTCGGCCTGGGATTCCACGATTGTTGATAATTGTAAGCTGCCTGTCAGTACAATAATTGTTAGTAATGAAAGTCCAACTGAAAGTTCATAACTTATAATTTGGGCTCCCGAGCGCATGGCGCCAATCAAAGAATATTTATTGCTGCTAGACCAGCCTGCTAACAAGATACCAATTACACCCAGGGAAGAAACTGCACTGACGTAAAATATCCCGATGTCGAAATCCAATGCATGAAGGCCTTTTGCAAATGGTAATGCCGCGATTGCCAGAAATGCGGAAATCATTATTATATAAGGTGCAAGGTTGAACAGAAATTTATCCGCATCTTTATTCACCAGCGGTTCCTTAAATAATAGCTTAATCACATCAGCAATTGTTTGGGCTGTACCCCACTTTCCAACCCGCATAGGTCCCAATCGCTGTTGAAAAAATGCACTGATTTTTCTTTCTGCATACACCAGGACTAATCCAAGCACTGCAAATAATATCATGAAACAAACGGCTACGATGATGGTTTCAACCAAGGTAACTACCGGCGGATCCATGCGAGCAGATAGCCATTCATGGATGGAACCTGTTAAATAACCGAAGTCATATAAAAATTTCATTATCTGTCGATGTCAGGGATTACTAAATCCAAGGTTGACATTATCGCCACAAGATCTGCAATTTTACATCCTCTGGACATTTTATCAAGGGCTGACAAATTGCTAAAACCTGGCGACCTGAATTTCAGCCTATAGGGGCTTTTCATTCCATCACTTATAATATATACTCCAAATTCACCGCGGGCAGTTTCCACTTTCTGGTAAAATTCTCCTTTGGGTAATTTTATTACTGTTCTTGTTTGAACTTTATAATCTCCCTCCGGAATATTGTCAATGAGCTGGTCGATAATATTCAAGGATTCCCACATTTCATCAATTCTGCATTTATATCGGGCAAAGCAATCTCCCTCTTCCCTCAGGATTTCTCTAAATTCAACTTTAGGATAGGCACTGTATGGGTTGTGCTTTCGAACGTCGCATGAAAAACCTGATCCACGTCCTGATGGTCCGGTGACACCGTAAGAAATTGCATCTTCCTTAGACAGTACGCCGATTCCTCTGGTTCTTTCTCGGAAAATCACATTATCAGATAGAAGTTTGTCGTATTCAGGGAGTTTTTTCTTGAAATGAACAATAAAATCTTTAGTCCTCTTTTGAAAGTTAGGATGAATATCGAACATCAAACCGCCGGGAATGTTGTAACTCATGGTGAGCCTGGCGCCACAAGTTTCCTCGAAAATATCTGTAATCATTTCACGGTCACGGAAGCCATAAAGGAAAGTAGTAATTGCCCCCAAATCCATACCCATTACTCCCCACCAGAGTTGATGCGAGGATAATCTTGTTAATTCTGAAATGATTGTTCTTATCACTTTTACCCGTTCGGGTATTTCCACCTCCAGGCCGTTTTCAACTCCAAGGCAAACGGCCTCGTTGAGCATATGACAGGAAAGGTAATCCATGCGATCTGTAAGATGAATGATTTGCTGATAGCTGTCGTGCTCACACATTTTCTCAATAGAGCGGTGTATATAGCCGAGGTGCGGCTCAACTTTTCTGATAATCTCCCCGTCCAATGAAAGAACCAATCGCAACACCCCGTGAGTTGACGGGTGCTGCGGCCCCATATTTATGAAGTATTCCTGCGATTCCAGTTCCTGTATCTCCTGTTCCTCTATTTCCTTCATTAGTATTCAATCATATTATAGGGATCTTTATAATCTTTCCTTAACGGATAGCCTACCCATTCTTCATCCAGAAAAATTCTTCTTAAATCAGGATGGTTCCGGAAGACGATTCCGAAGAGATCATATACTTCCCTTTCATGAAATTCCGCCGTATGCCAAATATCACAAACGGTATCAATTTCAGGTTTTTCTCTGCTATCAATTCTAGCTTTAATCACCGTATAGTGATTCAATTCTGTTGATTTCAGATGATATATAACCTGCATGTGATCAGGATAGTCAACGCCGGTCAGGCAGAATAAGTAATCAAATCTGGTTTCAGGATTATTTTTTAATTCCAGGGAGATGGAATGAATGTGAGATGCCGGGACTATTGCCAAAAGATACTGGGCATTTTCCTCGAAGTCTGCTGCGGGAATTTGCTTTAGTATAAAATCTTTTAGCTTTTCATTGTCCATATTTCTACCTAAATAAAATCTTTCATCGGGTCTCTTCTGTTAGCCAATGATTCTGTTTTGATTTTTTTCTGCAATTGCATTATTCCGTACAGTAATGCCTCTGGTCGCGGAGGGCATCCAGGAACGTAAACATCTACCGGGATTACATGGTCGGCACCTTTCACAACCGAATATGTATTGTAATAAAAGGGCCCGCCTGATGTTGCGCAGGCGCCCATTGCAATTACATATTTTGGATCAGCCATCTGATCGTAAAGTCGTTTCAGCACCGGAGCCATTTTATTTACAATTGTTCCGGCAATCACGATAAGATCTGCTTGCCTTGGAGTAGCCCGGGCAACCTCTGTTCCGAATCTGGACCAATCATGACGACTTGCCCCAGTTGCCATCATTTCTATCGCGCAACAACTAGTTCCAAATACCAATGGCCAAAGTGAATTGGACCTTGCCCAATTCACTATTCCATCTACCGAGGTAATTACGATATTACTCCCCGGGCCTTTCTTTATTTCACCGGGGAAATCTTTCAAAATTTCCCGGGTTTTTGGATCGATACCTATACCTTCTAATCCCATTTCAATGCTTGTTTTTTCCAGGCATATAATAAGCCTAATCCTAAAATCACTAAAAAGATTAATATTTCAATAAACGCCGCCATCCCCACTGATTTCATCACCACAGCCCAGGGGAAAATAAAAACAGTTTCAACATCAAAGATTAAAAAAAGAATGGCGAACAAGTAGTATCCTACCTTAAATTGAATCATGGATTGGCCAATCGTTGGCACACCGCATTCATAGGTTTCTCCCTTCTGAGAATTTTCTGACTTTGGTGATACAAGGTATGAGACAAAAACGCCTGCTCCAACCATTACAACACCAGCCAGAAAGAATATTACCAGCGCCTGTGCTTCCATTATTTCACCTCCCAGGTTTCGCCACTATTCAACAACTCATCCATGGTAGAGAACTTTGCATTATTAACACTATTTTGATACTGACTTTCCACCAACTCATCATAGGTAGTATTTCTTACCTCTCTTATCACTCCCAAAGCCATTGGGAAAAGGGGTGGATGCATACGGGCAAGCATTAAATGCAAAGTCGGATCCTCATCATACGCATCATGAATCAAAATATCTGATTCAATAGTTCCATTTTCACCCAGGTTAACTACCTCGAGTTTCAAGCCATTTAACTTTATGCCTTTACTGTTGTCTTTACCAAAAAGCATGGGCTTGCCATGTTCAAGGTGTAACTGGTAATCATCCCGATTTTCCTTACTGGTTATCGCGCCGTGAGTTTTATCATTAAATATCACACAGTTCTGAAGTATTTCTACCATTGAAGTTCCTGTATGACCGGCTGCATGCACAAAGATTTCAGACATCAACTTTGGATTCGTGTCTATGGTTCGTGCATAAAAAGTTCCCTGAGCACCTATTACCAGTTCCGCAGCGTGAAAGGGCCTGTCAATTACACCAAATGGAGTAGACTTGGTAACAAGACCTGGTCTGGAGGTCGGTGAATATTGTCCTTTCGTCAAGCCATAAATTTCATTATTAAACAGGAGAATGTTGATGTTCACATTTCTGCGTAAGACATGTATGAAATGATTACCGCCGATAGCCAGCGCGTCTCCATCGCCCTGAATTTCCCAAACACTCAATTTTGGATTAGCAAGTTTAACGCCGGTAGCTACGGCGGGACCTCTCCCATGGATTGTATGAAACCCATAGGTGTTCATGTAGTAAGGAAACCTCGCAGCGCAACCAATGCCCGAAACAAAAACAATATCTTCCCGGTTTAATCCCAACTGCGGAAGCGCCAACTGCATTGCGGAAAGTATGGAGTAATCACCACAACCGGGACACCAGCGAACAAGTTGATCGCTCGCGAAATCTTTTTTGGTTAAGGGTTTTATGTCTATGTTGCTCATAATTATTTCAAATTTTCATCATACTGCGTTTTCAACTCACTTATTGTGAAAGGTTGACCCTGCACTTTTGTATAAGACTTAAAATTTAACCCGGGGAATTTAGACCGGAGATACCCTACAAATTGACCGAGATTCAATTCACAAACCAAAATCGTCTCGTACCGGGAAAGTAAATCTCCGGTGTTTTTAGGCAGCGGGAAAATATAATTAAAGTGTGCCAGGTCAACATCTTTTCCAACCTCCTGGGCGTCTTTAACTGAAGTATATAACGCGCCGAATGTTCCACCCCAACCGACCACTAGGAGTTTCCCTGATCCTGAACCATACACGGATTGGTCTGGGATTCTATTGGCAACTTTCGCGACCTTATCCGCCCGTAGTTTTACCATCATTTCATGATTCGCTGCCTCATACGACACGTTACCGGTTTGATCTTGTTTTTCAAGTCCGCCAATTCTATGTTCCAGGCCTGGAGTTCCCGGAACTGCCCATTTACGTACCAAAGTTTCCGGATCGCGGCTATATGGGAAGAAGGGCTGGCCGTTATCTTTTACATTAATCGCCGGAACTTTGATATCTGGCAACTCTGACATTGAAGGAAACTTCCAGGGCTCTGATCCATTTGCCAAATAACCATCCGTGAGTAAAATCACAGGCGTCATATGTTCTACGGATAATCTTGAAGCTTCAAATGCGAAATCAAAGCAATTGCTTGGCGTACTTGCCGCCAAAACTATGACCTGGCTTTCACTGTTTCTTCCATAGATGGCCTGGTTGAGATCTGCCTGTTCAGTTTTGGTAGGCAGCCCGGTCGATGGACCTCCCCGCTGCACATCAATAATTACCAGCGGAAGTTCGGCCATTAAAGCTAATCCGATTGCCTCCCCTTTAAGCGCAATTCCAGGCCCTGAGGAAGCAGTTGCTCCCAATTGGCCGGCATAGCTTGCACCAATAGAACTGCAAACTGCGGCTATTTCATCTTCTGCCTGCAGGGTAATTACTCCCATATTTTTATACCGTGAAAGTTCATGGAGAATATCTGATGCGGGCGTAATGGGATAAGTTCCATAGAATAATTTCTTTTTCATTTTTTGCGCAGCTGCCATCAATCCCCAGGCGGTGGCTACATTGCCGGAAATATGACGATATTTTCCTTTTTCAATTACTGCCGGCGGAATCTTATAAGATGAAGGTAATGCTTCTACGGTTTCAGCATAATGAAACCCGGCATACAAAGCCTTTTTATTTGCTTCTGCCAGAACTGGCATTTTCTTAAACTTAGCATCCAAAAATTTCTCTGTCTCTTTCAGGGAACGATCGAAAAGCCAGTACATCATCCCAAGAGCGAACATATTTTTTGAGCGCAGTACGCTCTTGTTATCTATATCCAGTCCTTCCAAAGCAGTTTTAGTCATGCTGGAAATCGGGGCATTAACAATATTGTAATCCGCAAGAGATCCATCTTCGACGGGATTGGCTTTATATCCAACTCTTTCCCAGTTCTTTGAGGTAAAAGCGTCTTGATCTACAATAATATTTCCACCTTTTTTTACATTTTCCAGGTTTGATTTCAGGGCGGCAGGGTTCATGGCAACCAAAACATCGGCCAAATCTCCGGGGGTGTAAATATCAATTCTTCCTATTTGCACCTGAAAGCCGGAAACGCCTTCCACTGTTCCCTGGGGTGCCCGAATCTCCGCGGGAAAGTCGGGGAAGGTGGCCAGGTCATTTCCCAACATTGCAGAGGTGAATGTAAATTGTGAACCCGTCAACTGCATTCCATCACCTGAGTCTCCGGCAAAGCGTATTGTTACTTTCTCGAGCTCTTGGGATTGTTTTTCTTTTGCTAAGGTCTCGCTCATATCAAATTTTGCCTAATATCTTTCGCAAATTCTTTAAATTTACCCCTCTAAAGGCAGAATACCAATTAGGGGACTATAATTCGAGTGCATATTATTTTTATTTCCTATATTGACAAATGACATTAATCATTTAGAAAAGTAAACCTTGTTATATTATGCCATATATAATTTGTGAGCCTTGTGTCGGTACTTGCGACACAGCTTGTGTCGATGTTTGCCCGGTAGATTGTATCCACGGACCTGTGAATACAGAAGGTAGTGGCGCGGAAGTAAAAGAACCGGGATTTGACCCCGCGGGAAAACAACTTTATATAAATCCTGAGGTTTGTATTGATTGCGACGCGTGTGTTCCGGCCTGCCCTGTGGATGCTATTTTCGAAGAAAGTGAAGTTCCGGAAGAGTGGAAGAAATATATTCCCCTGAACTACGAATTTTTTGGGCAGCAGGCTCCCTGATAAATCTGATTTTTTTTAAGACTGGCCGTTTTAAGGCGATGTCTATGTACAACCCCAACCAACCCCGTAAAGTAATTTGAGGAGAAGGTCACGTTTGTTATTGATGGTACGCGTTCTGAAACAAGCGGCAGCGGTGGTTCAGGGTTTGAAGCACGGGGAAATTCAGGGATAAAATTTAGGTGGCGATTTGCGTGAGGGATGCGCAGGGTTTAGCCCCGCTTCTGGCGGGGCCGAGCGAACAGCGAGCCCGGAGCAGCCCGGCCCCCGTTGAGGGGGACACGCCCATTTTTTATAATCATGTACAGCTTTGAGAACCTTCAGGTTTTCAGGTAAGTGTATTCGAAAGTGCAACCGCCATCGGCCACACTATCCTTAATGATTAATGTAAGGGTGCTAATAACAATTTTCCATTGTATTACCAGTATAATACTTGGAGATAGATTAACATGTATAATTTCACCCATAACAGTATAGTCATAGGCGGTTCCATCAAGGCGAACTTTTTGGCTTGAGAATACGATAATATCGCAACCACCTCCGGGGCACAAGTATTCGTCATTTTCTGCCGGATCTACACAATCCTTCACAACCAGTTTTCTAAGGTCCCAGGTTCCTATGAAAGGGGGGAGTGGCTCCGCATCTCTTTTGCAAGAAATAGTAAAGACAGAAAGCCCCATTAGCAGTATGAATACTTTTCTGAGGTTGGCCATTATGTGTCCTTATTAACCTATCTAAATATCACCATATTATTTGGTAAGCGATCGATTGAATCGAATAAATACCTAACTTCTAATTTATTCGCGTAAGATAAATCGCAAGAAAAAGACTTATTTTAAATCAAAATTATAGCTGGAAACATACAAAAGCATTACTCATGAAATCAGCCTTCCTCCTATTTCCCTTATTTATTGTTTGCCAGTCCCTGGCGCAATCAAAAGTTGACAGCCATGATCCGGTTTGGTCTCCCGACGGAAATCAGATTGCTTTTTATTCCAACAGGGACGGAGACTTTGAAATTTATGTGGTGAACAGTGATGGTAGCAATCTTCGGCAAATAACTTCCAATGAGTTTAATGATGGAAGCCCAACCTGTTCTCCGGATGGAAAGAAATTGCTTTTTAAATCTAATCGGGCAGGAAATAGTAATTTTTACTTGCATGAACTTGCTTCTGGTAAAACACACCTTTTACACAAGATCCTAAGAAGTTGGTTTAAGTTTCATCCAATTTTAATCTTCCGATGTGGCAATTATTGGGTGCCAGATTTGTCAAACCGTTTCTCCCCGATATTATTTTTGAACCATAAACCTAAATTCGATGAGGGTTCATTACTTACTATTTCTTGCTAGTCCACCCTGCTTTAAATACTTCGAGAAATTATCCAGATCTATATTCGCTCCGCACACCATCAGCCCGATTTTTTTCCCCTGGTAACTTTTCACAATTTTTTTCAACGCCGCGGTGGAAGCCGCGCCCGCCGGTTCTACGGCCAGTTTTGCATCGGTAAAAAGCAACGCCATCGCTTCACACATTTCCTGGTCGGAAATCAGCATAACTTCATCCACAAACTTCTGCACCACGGAAAAAGAATAGGGTAATGCATATGGGGCGCCCAGGCTGTCGGCAATGGTTGTTACTTTCTCAACTCCTTCAGGCTTTCCACTCTTAAGGCTGCGCGTCATGGAGTCTGCTCCTTCAGGTTCCACTCCGATCACTTTACAATTTGGATTCACCTGCTTTATAGCCGCGGCCATCCCTGCAATCAATCCGCCGCCGCCAATGGGAATAATTGCCAAATCTAAATTTTGTGCCTGGGTGATAAATTCATAACCGCAAGTCGCTGTTCCAAGAACGGTATTAAATCCTTCAAAGGGATGAACAAAAGTCCGGCCTTCTTCTTTCTGGATCCTTTCTGCTTCTGCAAAAGCCTGGTGAACATTTTCCATCAAAACAACTTCTGCTCCTAACTCTTCGCATTTTGTTACCCGGTAAGGGTTCGCCGTCGATGGCATAACAACTTTAGCTGATGAACCAAGGAGTTTTGCGGCATAAGCAACCGCAATGGCATGATTTCCCGCGCTGACTGCCGTTACTCCACACTCTAATTGTTCAGGAGTTAAAGCAAGCATATTCACCATAGCTCCACGAGTCTTAAAGCTTCCGCCATGTTGAAAAAGCTCAAGCTTTAGTATGATCGTAGTATCCGAACCGAAAATATTGTCTTTCACCGAACCTTTCCACTCCCAAACCGGAGTCTGTCGCACATAATTTCCAATTGAATTGAGTGCTTCTTCTATCTTGTTGAGGGTTGGGTGGTTCATCCCATAAATCTATTGATTTTTCCTTTCAGCCATTATAAGAACTCGGTGAAAGTATTATTGACTTGCAGTCTTAGACTAATATCTATACATTTGCTCCATATAACGCTCTTGGCAACGTATTCTCAATTCTTCATAAAATAGCGAGAATGCCGACCCCAGGGCTTTTTTTTTGAATAAGATGAAAAGAAGAACAGCAATTTTAGTTGATGGAGGGTTTTTTGTTAAACGTTATCGCTCCATAAATAAAGTCAAGAACCTTAACCCCGAAAGGACGGCAAAAGATCTTTGGGAAATGTGCTTGAAGCATTTGTCCCAAGCTAAGTCTGAGACCTACGATTTGTACAGGATTTTTTATTATGACTGTCTGCCCTATGACAAAAAGCAGCATAACCCACTGACAGGTAAGTCCATTGATTTTTCTAAAACTGATCAGTATAGATTCCAATGTGCATTTTTTAACGAATTAAAGAAGAAGAGAAAGATTGCTCTACGCCTTGGAATTTTAGAAGATCGTAAAAGGTGGATCATTAAACCATCAATAACTAAGGAGTTACTTTCGAAGCAAATTACAATAGAAGACTTGACGGAAGATGACGTGCAATTTGACTTTAACCAAAAAATGGTAGATATCAAGATAGGATTAGATATTGCTTCAATTACCTTAAAAGGTCAGGTGGATCAAATCATTTTAATTTCTGGTGACAGCGATTTCGTTCCGGCTGCAAAATTAGCTCGCAGGGAAGGTATTGACTTTCTATTGGATCCAATGTGGAATCCAATAAAGCCTCACCTCTTCGAACATATAGACGGCTTAGTTTCAAAGATTAAACGACCAAAAATCACAATGGCTAACAGCACCCAATAAAACATGGACGGACAGTGTTTTACCGCAATATGTATTCTTCATAGTTACAATGAATAATAGCGTATCTCAGGTGGCAAAAGGTTCTCAAATAATTGGGCGAAAGAAGCTGAAAGAAAGCCAGCTTGAAGACAGAGTTCAAAAGCCAGATGGATTTGTACTTAATAAGCCAATTGAATGGTAAGAAATTCAAACTGAGACACTACCTGTCTTTCAACCGCTTTTCAATTCTGCCTCATTTGCCCTAACTTTGTGCCAATTTGTGCTAAGCTAAACACCTCCCAACTAACCAGATGCCGAAAGATGAAAGTATAAAATCCGTTCTGATCATAGGAAGCGGACCTATTATTATTGGGCAAGCTTGCGAATTTGACTATGCCGGGTCACAGGCTGCCCGTTCATTGAGAGAAGAAGGCATTGAAGTCACCTTAATAAACAATAATCCCGCTACTATCATGACTGACAAGGTGACGGCGAATAATATTTATTTGTTACCGCTAACTAAAAAGTCAATTGTAGAAATCCTGAAAAAGCATGAGATAGATGCTGTTTTGCCGACAATGGGTGGGCAAACGGCACTCAACCTTGCGATAGAATGTCAAAACGCGGGAATCTGGGACATTTTCAATGTGCAGCTGATTGGTGTCGATATCGCTGCCATTGAAACCACAGAAGACAGGGAAAAATTTCGTCTCAAGATGAATGAACTAGGAGTAAATGTTTGCAGAGGTGAAACCGCTACATCATTCCTGGAGGGGAAGGAAATCGCCCAGGAAATTGGTTTCCCCCTTGTCATCAGACCATCCTATACCCTCGGAGGAACGGGGGGTGGATTTGTCGAAAGTCCGGAAGAATTTGAAAAAGCGTTGTCACATGGACTGCACTCTTCGCCAATTCATGAGGTACTTATTGAACAAAGCATTATGGGCTGGAAGGAATTTGAGCTCGAACTGCTAAGGGATGGAGCCGGTAATGTGATCATCATATGTTCGATTGAAAACTTTGATCCGATGGGCATTCATACAGGAGACTCCATCACAGTTGCACCAGCAATGACGCTTCCGGATACGGTATACCAAAAGATGCGCAATTTAGCCATTAAGATGATGAACGGAATCGGGAAATTTTCTGGTGGGTGTAATGTTCAGTTTGCTGTTAATCCTGAGAATGATGATATCATTGGAATTGAAATTAATCCGCGTGTTTCACGATCATCCGCTCTTGCATCAAAAGCCACCGGCTATCCCATCGCTAAGATCGCGGCAAAGCTTGCCATTGGCTATAATCTTGATGAGCTTCCCAACCAGATCACAAAAACTACTTCCGCTTTTTTTGAACCGGCAGTTGATTATGTTATAGTAAAAATACCTAGATGGAACTTTGACAAGTTTCATGGTTCGGATCGCCGGCTTGGCTTACAGATGAAATCAGTAGGCGAAGTTATGGCAATAGGAAGGAATTTCCAGGAAGCATTACAGAAGGCGTGTCAATCATTGGAGATTCGACGAAACGGCCTTGGCGCGGATGGTAAAGAATTGACAGATCAGATTGCCATCCTGAAGAGTCTGAAAAATCCTTCATGGAACCGCTTGTTTCATATCTATGATGCCTTCAAACTTGGGATTCCTATGAAAACCATTCAGGAGCTGACCAGGATTGACAAATGGTTTCTCTATCAAATTGAAGAACTGCTTATTCTAGAAAAAGAAATTGAGAAACATTCCCTGGATACAATTCCTGAGCAACTCCTTCGCATTGCAAAGGAAAAAGGGTATGCTGACCGGCAATTGGGACACCTGCTCCGGTGCCTTGAAAGTGAAGTTCATAAAAAGAGAAGAGACCTGGGAATAAATCGTGTGTATAAACTTGTTGATACATGTTCAGCAGAATTTGAAGCCCTAACACCGTATTATTATTCTTCGTTTGACAGCGAAAATGAATCAATTCCATCGAAGAAGAAAAAGGTCATCGTGTTGGGTTCCGGACCTAACCGGATTGGACAGGGAATTGAATTTGATTACTCCTGCGTGCATGGAGTATTGGCAGCCAAAGAGTGCGGCTATGAAACTATCATGATTAATTGTAATCCTGAAACTGTTTCTACTGATTTTGATGTTTCCGATAAACTTTACTTCGAGCCGGTTTTCTGGGAGCATTTATACGATATTATCCAACATGAAAAACCGGAGGGAGTTATTGTGCAGCTTGGCGGCCAGACGGCGTTAAAACTGGCGGAGAAGTTAGAGCGTTTTGGAATTAAAATTTTGGGTACTTCTTTTGAAAACCTGGATCTTGCTGAAGACCGGGGCAGCTTCAGTACATTGCTGCAAAAAAATGATATTCCCTATCCGGAATTCGGGGTGGCCGAAGATGCGGAAAATGCCATTGAACTTTCAAAGAAAATTGGATTTCCCCTGCTGGTTCGTCCTTCTTATGTGCTTGGCGGACAAAGCATGAAAATAGTTATCAATGAAAAGGAACTGGAAAATCATATTGTTGAAATTTTGAAAAACATTCCCGGTAATAAAGTTTTGCTTGATCATTTTCTGGATGGAGCAATTGAAGCGGAAGCCGATGCAATTTGTGATGGAGTGGATGTTTATATAATAGGCATCATGCAGCATATTGAACCTGCCGGAATTCACTCCGGAGATTCTTACGCGGTTCTTCCTCCATATAATCTTGGTGATTTTGTTATCAGACAAATTGAGGCTCATACTAAAAAGATTGCCCTGGCACTGAAAACAGTAGGATTAATTAATATTCAGTTTGCAATTAAGAATGATAAGGTTTATGTTATTGAAGCGAACCCAAGGGCTTCCAGAACCGTTCCCTTTATATGTAAGGCTTATGATGAACCTTATGTTAATTATGCAACAAAGATTATGTTGGGCTTAAACAAACTTTCAGACTTTAAATTCAATCCAAAAAAGAATGGATATTCTATAAAAGAACCGGTATTTTCTTTTAATAAGTTTCCCAATGTAAACAAAGAATTGGGACCTGAGATGAAATCTACAGGTGAATCCATTTATTTCATCGATGATCTGATGGATGATTATTTTTTGAAAATCTACTCAGAAAGAAATTTATATCTGAGCAGGTAAAATTTTATCATGTTAAAGTTTTTATTAATACTATTTGCTTTCATGTACCTTACCTTCAAACTCGGGGGTTACATCATGCGCTTTTTGCTGGGTAATTCAGGCAAAGAAAATCAGTCTTTTAAACAAAAACCAAAAGGCGGCAATGTGAGCATCAACTTTGACCCTAAAGACAAGCGTAATCAAAAAGGATATCAGGGCGGAGAGTATGTGGATTATGAAGAAGTTGATTAACCATGCAAGCTATGGAACTAAACTTTGAAAAATACCAGGCAACAGGAAATGATTTCGTAATGATTGATAATCGGGACGATTTTTTTGACAAAGAAAATAAGGGTCTCATTTCTAAATTATGCAATCGAAGGTTTGGGATTGGAAGCGATGGCTTGATATTAATTGAAGAAGATGATAAATACGATTTCCGCATGGAGTTTTTTAATCCTGACAGCTCGAAAAGTCTTTGCGGGAATGGTTCCCGTTGTGCGGTTCGTTTCGCAAAATCATTAGGGATGGTGAAAAATGAAACGGAGTTCTCCGCGTTCGACGGAGTTCATGAAGCCACTGTCAAAGGTGAACTGGTGAGTTTAAAGATGAGAGATGTAAGTTCAGTAATTCTCATGCATGATGGTTTTTTTATGAATACCGGTTCACCACACTTTGTCCAATTCGTGGCAAAAATTAATCAGTATAACGTACAAAGAGAAGGGAAAAAAATCAGGCACGGGGGACTTTTCGGCACCAGCGGAACCAATGTGAATTTTGTGGAGGAAAAAGGAGATGACACTATTTTTGTACGCACTTATGAGCGGGGAGTAGAAAATGAGACTTTGTCGTGTGGCACCGGTGTTACTGCCGCCGCGCTTGCCAGCAGTTACAAAATGTTGAAGAGTCCGGTGAAAATCAAAACCCGGGGTGGTAACTTGCAGGTAGCTTTTCAGCAATCAGGAAATAACTCTTTTAAGGATATCCTATTAACCGGACCTGCCGAGAAGGTTTTCAAGGGTTCTATTTCAATCAAATCCTAAGTTTACCAGTATTTACTTAAAAACACTTTAAATTTGACATCCTTAATTAAGGTTTGGTATGATTAGACTTTTAACGAAGGGAATTGCTGCAGTTTTCGGATCAAAATCCCAACGCGATATAAAATCGGTGATGCCTTTGGTTGAGCAAACACTGCGGGAATTTGACACGTTGGTAAACTTGAATGACGGTCAGCTAAGAGATAAAACCAGTGAAGTCCGTGATCGAATCCGGCAGCATCTTGCTGAAATTGACGACCAACTAAAGTCTCTGCACGATCAAATTGATCAAAACCCAGATCTGAATATCCATGAGAAGGAGGATATTTTTGCTCAAATTGATTCACTGGAAGAAAAGAGAAATAAAAACCTGGAGGATGTTCTTTTGGAAGTCCTTCCGCTTGCATTTGCGATAATGAAAGAAACCGCGCGAAGATTCAAAGAGAATCACAAAATGGAGGTTCCCGCAACTATGCACGATAAGCAAATGGCCGCGAAGTTTCAGCACGTTGAGATTAAGGGGGAATCAGCAATTTGGCACAACAAATGGCTGGCCGGGGGTAATGAAATTACCTGGGACATGGTCCATTATGATGTGCAGCTAATTGGTGGAATTGTTTTGCACCAGGGAAAAATTGCTGAGATGGCAACCGGTGAGGGCAAAACCCTTGTTGCCACGTTGCCATCGTTTCTGAATGCGTTGGCCGACCGTGGAGTTCACATCGTTACAGTTAACGATTATCTGGCAAAGAGGGATTCCGAATGGATGGGACCGCTTTTCCAGTTTCATGGATTAAATGTGGATTGCATCGATAAACATCAGCCTAATTCCGAAGATCGTAGAAATGCGTACCGAGCGGATATAACTTATGGAACTAATAATGAATTTGGTTTCGACTACCTGCGCGACAACATGGCGCGCGATCCACGGGAACTTGTGCAAAGAAAACATCACTATGCAATGGTCGATGAGGTTGATTCCGTCCTGGTGGATGAGGCTCGAACGCCATTAATAATTTCCGGTCCTATTCCCAGGGGTGACGAGCATGAGTTTCATGATTTGAAACCAAGAATTGCAAAACTGGTTGAAGCGCAGAAAAAACTGGTCTCCCAATATCTGATTGATGCCAGAAAACTAATTGCAGAAAATTCAAAAGATGGTGGCCTGTCATTGTTTAGAGCATTCAGAGGCTTGCCTAAATACAAACCCTTGATTAAGTATTTGAGTGAAACCGGAAATAAGCAAGTCTTGCAAAAAACAGAAAATTTTTATCTTCAGGATAACTCCAAGATGATGCCGGAAGCAGATTCCCCGCTGTATTTCACCATTGATGAAAAACACAATCAAATTGAGTTAACTGAAAAAGGAATTGATCTGATTACAGGAGATGATGAAGATAAAAGTTTCTTCATTCTCCCGGATATAGGTGCTGAAATTGCATCCCTTGAAAATGATGCCTCGCTAAGTGATAAAGAAAGACTTGCAAGAAAAGACGAATTGATTAAAGATTACTCGATTAAGTCGAAGCGGATTCATTCTGTAAATCAATTGTTGCGCGCATATTCTTTATATGAAAAAGATACTGAATATATTATTGATGGTGGAAAGGTGAAGATCGTCGATGAGCAAACCGGCAGAGTGTTGGAAGGCAGGAGGTATTCAGACGGTTTGCATCAGGCAATAGAGGCAAAAGAAAATGTAAAGGTTGAAGACGCAACCCAAACCTATGCGACAATTACTCTGCAGAATTACTTCAGAATGTACCATAAACTTGCCGGGATGACAGGTACGGCAGAAACGGAAGCGGGTGAATTCTGGCAGATATATAAACTTGATGTAGTAGTTATACCAACGAACCGGAATATTGTCAGGAAAGATATGGAGGACAAGGTTTACAAAACCATTCGGGAGAAATTTAACGCGGTGGTTGATGAAATTGTTGACCTTACTACCAATGGACGTCCTGTTTTGGTTGGAACTACCTCCGTGGAGATATCTGAACTGGTAAGCAGAATGCTTAACCTGCGGAAAATCAAACATAATGTGTTGAATGCGAAGCAACATCAAAAAGAAGCTGAAATTGTAGCTCAGGCCGGGCTGCCTTCCACGGTAACAATTGCAACAAACATGGCTGGCCGTGGAACAGATATTAAATTGACTCCTGAATCCAGGGCAGCCGGCGGTCTGGCCATCGTTGGTACAGAAAGGCATGAATCGCGGCGGGTTGACCGCCAGTTGAGAGGCAGGTCCGGCCGCCAGGGAGATCCTGGATCATCTCAATTTTTCGTGAGTCTTGAAGACAATCTAATGAGACTTTTTATGCCGGATCGAATTGCCCGGATCATGGACAGGCTTGGTTTGCAGGAAGGAGAAGTGATTCAGCATTCCATGATTACCAAGTCCATTGAAAGAGCGCAAAGAAAAGTTGAGGAGAATAACTTTGGTATCAGAAAACGATTGCTTGAGTATGATGATGTAATGAATTCGCAACGTGAGTTAATTTACAAACGGAGGCGCAATGCATTATATGGAGAAAGACTTGAATTGGATATTATGAATCAGTTTTATGATGCTTCTGAAAATATTGTATTGAATGCCAAAGGAGCCAATGATTATGATAGTTTGAAATTAAATTCATTGAGTGTTTTTTCCATCGATTTTAAGCTTAGCCAGGAAGAGTTCACATCAACTAATGATTCGGATCTCTCAGAAAAACTCTATCAGCAGGCTTACGATACCTATCAACGAAAAAATCTGACTATTGCCGAGAAAGCTTATCCGATAATCAAAGACATACACAAAACCCGGGGAGCCACAATTGAAAATATCCTGGTGCCGTTCACAGATGGAACCAAACAAATAGGTGTTTCAGCAAACCTGGTTAAATGTGTGGATACTAAAAATAAAGAGCTTATCAAATCCATGGAAAAAAACATTTGCCTGGCCATTATCGATCAGCAGTGGAAAGATCACTTACGCGAAATGGATGATTTGAAACAATCCGTTCAGAATGCGGTTTACGAACAGAAAGATCCGCTTCTTATTTACAAGTTCGAAGGATTTGACTTATTCAAGCAATTTGTGGCAAGGGTAAATGAGGAAACAATTACCTTTCTGGCTAAGGCAGACCTGCCTGTACAACAACCTGATGAGGTTCAGGAAGCACGACAGCAGCGATCCCAGCCAAGGTTAAGCGAGCGGAAGGATGAATCCAGATCACTATTATCAGGCTCAGGCGGCGGCCAAAGCCGGCAGCCCATTCAAAAACCCGCTCCAATGAAATCAGAAAAGATGGCCGGCAGAAACGATAAGGTTTCAGTTCAATATACCGATGGGACAATAAAAAGAGATGTTAAGTACAAGAAGGTGGAAGATGACATTCTGAATAATAAGTGTATTCTCATTGATGATTAACGTACTGGTAAAACGAATTGGGTATTTCATTTTGTTGGCCTTAATTGGTTCCTGCGCGAGCAAAGTGGGGTCACAAACTCAGTCGTCGGGCTATTCTGAAGACATTTCCTTATACAGACCTATGTATCCCGATCCTCAGACTGACACAGGCAGCTATCCCCTGGCGGAAGTTGAACAACTGACATTTGTTGAACCTACCGCGTCTATTGCCGCCGATTTGGACAGCCTGCTCGACAGCATAGCTTCTTATACGCGAAGCCGCGGATATTATCAGGTTTATACTATCCAGATTTACAATGGAACCAGCAGCACAGCAGCTAACGATGCAAAAGCCCTTGCGTATAGAGAATTTTCAGATTTAATACCGGTACTGGAATATCAGCAACCCATTTTCAAAGTAAAAGTAGGCTTGTTTTATGAAAGACTGGATGCTCAGAAAACGCTTGAAAAAATGCGAAAGGTCTTTCAAAATGCAATCCTGATTCCTGAACGGGTTTATTAAAATCATATCTCACCAATCACAGCTTCGGAGACATTAAAAATATGGTCACCGATTCTCTCAAGCGTTTGGAATACATCTGAGTAAACCATGCCCGCCATCACATTATAGTGACCTTTCTCAATGTGTTTCAGGTGTGTCCGTTTCAGGTCGTCACGCTGGGCATTAATTCTTTTTTCAATATCCTTTGCTTCATTAATGTTTACTTCAGAATAATTAGAATTTAAATTCTTGTTCATCACCTCAAAGGCCTTATCTATCAACCGGAACATTTCCTGCAATCCATCCAGTTGATTTTTATCCAAATCATGAATACTATCATTTTGACGTTGCACTGCAAGAGACATCTGATAGAAAAGATCTCCAATCCTTTCCAAATCATTATTGATACTCAATAATGATCTTACTTTGACAGAAATATCCTCACTGATATTTCCTTCAGCAACTTTTGTAAGATAATTAGCCACTTCCACCTCCACCCTGTCGGTGATTTCCTCATACTTCTGAATCTTATCCATCCATTTCATTCTCTTCTTTTCTTTGTTTTTGAAAAGTAAAGCCTGAAGGAACCCTGACATTTTTGTTGTGATTTCTCCAAATTTTGCAATTTCTTTTCTGGCTTCAAGAATTGAAATGTCCGGAGTCCTGATAATTCCTTTTCCAATAAATTCAAGATGGAATTCGTCATCTCCTTTTGATTGAACAATTTTTTCAACTGCTTTTGCAATTAGCGGTGTGAACCAGACCAACAAAAGAGTATTTAGAATATTGAAAGAAGTATGAAATACAGATAAAGCAATTGGAATTGCAGTTGCATCCATAAAGGGATTCATACTCTGAGCAGAAATGAGATAATTACCAATGGTTCTGAGAAAAGGGTTAATCAAGATAATCATCCAGATGACACCAATTAAGTTAAAAATGGTGTGTGCACGGGCCGCTCTTTTGGCATACACATTTCCCACTATCGCCGCTAGGTTTGCAGTAATCGTTGTACCAATATTCTCACCCAGAACCATGGCGGCTGCCATTTCAAAAGGAATCCATCCGTTATTCGCCATAACCAGTGTTAAGGCCATGGCTGCACTGGAAGATTGAACTGCAATAGTGAATAATGTACCAATTAAGATGAATAGCAAAGTAGACAGAACTCCTAAATCCGTGTATCTGGAAAGAAATTCAAACATTTGAGGATTCGCACTGAGGTCCGGCACGGTATTTTTAAGTTCATCAAGACCAATTAAGAGAATGGCGAACCCAATCAAAACCTCTCCCCAGGCTTTGGTAGTACTTTTACTTGCAAATAGCATAGGAAAACCGAAAGCAATCATTGGTAAAGAGATTGACACAATTTTCATTTTAAAACCAATGATTGAAATAAGCCATGCCGTTAGCGTGGTTCCGATGTTAGCTCCCATAATAACACCGATCGCTTCCATTAATGAAAGCAAGCCGGCGTTAACAAAACTTACCACCATTACTGTTGTTGCCGATGAAGATTGCACAATGCTGGTGATGGCAAAACCTGTCATTATACCCTTGAACCTGTTGGAAGTCATCGCCCTCAGGATCCTCCGCATTTGAGATCCGGCAGCCTTTTGGATCCCTTCACTCATTATTTTCATTCCGAAAATAAACAGACCCAACGCACCTATTAATTCAAGTAGGTCCAAAAAGCCGAATTTCATAGCGGTTCAGTTAGAAATACTTTCAAAAGTACAAGTGTAATGCTTTTGAGGGTAAAATAGTATGTTATCAAAATGTTAACAAACCTTACTCGAAAGGAAATAGTCTAACGCGCTGTTCATTAATAAAATAAGCCTGAGTTGACCCTAAAATCTTTATTATCAAATTGTTAATTTCGGATTAATTATTTATGACATTATGAAAAAGTGTTGCATCAAATACATAAGGTATCCTTAATTAGCAGGAAATTTATCCTGATATGTATGATGAATAAATTAATGCTGATTGTTATGATAATGGCCATAAGCAATTTTAATGCTTACAGTCAAACCAAAGAACAAAATACTGTCGAAACCGAGTGGTACGACAATATTTCCATCAGGGGATATGCACAGGTTAGATACAATCGGTTGTTTGAAACCAATGAGAATCTTGGTTGCGAACAATGTGATAAATCCTGGGGTAAAGGCGGCGGATTTTTTATAAGGCGAATGCGAATAATATTCTATGGTCAAATTACCAGGAATGTTTATTTCTATGTGCAACCCGATTTTGCAAGCAGCCCCGGTTCGGATAAACTTAACTTCGTTCAACTTCGGGATGCTTATTTTGATATCGGGCTCGACAAAGAAAATGAATTTCGATTTAGAATCGGTCAAAGCAAAGTTCCTTTTGGATTCGAAAATTTACAATCCAGTCAAAACAGGTTACCCTTAGATAGAAATGATGGTTTAAACAGCGCGGTGTCAAATGAAAGAGACTTAGGGGTTTTCTTTTTTTGGGCACCTGCTGGAAAGGGGAAACTACTATCAAGTCTTGTCCGAACCGGCGTGAAGGGAAGCGGTGACTACGGAATTTTAGGAATTGGAATATATAATGGTCAAACTGCTAACAGTCTTGAAATAAATAAAGAGCCGCATTTTGTAGCCAGGGCCACCTATCCTTTTGAAGTAAGAAGTCAGGTTTTCGAGCTAAGCGTTCAGGGATACACCGGCAATTACGTAATTCCACAATCAAATTTGTCTGCAGGAGTTAAATACAAAACCGACTTAAGTTACCCGGATCAAAGGATAGCAGGCACTTTTATTCTCTATCCTAAGCCTTTTGGAATTCAGGCGGAATATAATATCGGAGAAGGCCCGGAATTTAATAATGCTACGGATTCGGTGGAAGTAAAATCGCTGAGGGGCGGTTATCTTACGGCAAGTTATTTAACGAAAATAAAAAACCAGATCATAATTCCATTTACCAGGGTTCAATACTATAATGGAGGGAAGAAACATGAGCGAGATGCCAGGAGTTATGAGGTAAGTGAATTTGAGTTAGGGATTGAATGGCAGCCTTTAAAGCAGTTTGAATTGGTGCTTATGTATACTCATTCACGAAGACGCTATGAAGATTTTATTAATCAGGATAATTTACAGGAGGGCAGTTTGCTGCGAATTCAGGCCCAATTGAATTTCTAAGCCGGATTGCGTTATTTTTGGCCGGATTTAAGCAGGAAATCATTTCAACTTAACTGAATGTTAACAATTGGATAAGCATCAGTTCATATTATAAACCAAATTTTGACCAATGAAGACAGGCATTACAATTCACACAATTCTTACCTCGGCATTGCTTTTATACGCATGCGGCAGCAATTCCGGGGAATCAGCAAAAGCTGATGCTACTGAGCTTTCCGGGTCAATCTCCATAGACGGCTCCTCAACAGTCTATCCAATCACAGAGGCCGTGGCTGAAGAATTCAGGGCAATATCCCCACGTGTTAGAGTAACAATTGGCGTATCCGGCACAGGCGGAGGATTTCAAAAATTTGCCCGGGGTGAAACGGATATTTCAGATGCATCAAGACCTATCAAAGAAAAAGAAATAGCAGCCTGTGAAAAGAATGGAATTAGTTATGTTGAACTTTCTGTTGCTTACGATGGTCTTACAGTGGTTGTAAACCCGGAAAACAATTGGGTTGATAACTTCACGGTTGAAGAATTAAAAAAAATCTGGGAACCTGCTGCCCAGGGAACTATTATGAAGTGGAATCAAATCAGACCCGATTGGCCTGACGAAGAGGTTCATTTATTCGGCCCCGGGGTTGCTTCCGGTACTTACGATTACTTTACCGAAGCAGTTGTTGGGGTAACTGGCTCCAGCAGAGGCGATTTTACAGCCAGCGAGGATGATAATGTTTTGGTGCAGGGAATCGCGGGCGATAAGTTTGGGCTGGGATTTTTCGGACTCGCCTATTATGAGGAGAATAAAGATAAACTGAAGGTTGTGGCTGTTGATGGTGGTCATGGCCCTATTCTTCCTTCTCTGGAAACAGTGAGAAGCGGATCATACTCACCGCTATCCAGGCCCCTCTTTATTTATGTAAACAGCACAGCAATTGAGAGGATGGAGGTGATTTCCTTCGTAGATTTTTATCTTGAAAATGCTTCACTCTTAGCAGCTGAAGTAGGATATATACCCATGCCTGACGACCTTTACAGTGCTGAGATTTCAAAATTTAATGATTTTACTAAAAGGTAACTCTCAGGATAATCACTCCAATTGCAAGCCGGGTCGTCTAAGAAGATACTTGGTTTTCTGTTTTCAGGTATGAGAAAGATTAAGGAATATCTGATTGAAAAAAGTCTCTTATTAAGCGCTTTTATTACTATCCTCACCACCATTGGAATTATCCTGGTCTTAACTGTTGAAGCTGTTAACTTTTTTAGTGAAGTTTCATTAATATCGTTTTTTACAGACACCGAATGGACGCCACTATTTGAACAAAAACATTTCGGTATCCTTCCATTACTCACTGGTACATTATTAACAACCTTCATTGCAATTTTCGTCGCATTGCCTATAGGCCTCAGCATCGCGATTTACTTAAATGAGTATGCACCCAAGGGGTTTAGAAAAACCATCAAGCCCGCCCTTGAATTACTCGCAGCAATTCCTACTGTGGTTTATGGATTTTTTGCATTGATGGTGGTTACACCTTTTTTACAACAGATATATCCAGACCTGGCCGGGTTTAATGCCCTCTCGGCAGGAATTGTAATGGGAATCATGATTATCCCATTTATTTCTTCATTGAGTGAAGATGCATTATTCGCTGTACCAAAATCATTAAGAGAAGCCTCCTATGGCATGGGATCAACGCGGCTGCAAACAGCGATGCTGGTAACTGTTCCGGCAGCATCATCCGGAATTGTTGTCTCCATTATTCTTGCCATTTCAAGAGCTGTGGGAGAAACTATGATTGTAGCAATCGCTGCCGGTCAGCAGCCCAGACTTACATTTGATCCCACTGTACCCATTGAGACTATTACAGCGTATATTGTTCAGGTCAGCCTGGGTGATGTGCAACATGGAACACTTGAATACAGAACAATTTTCGCTGCAGGAATTACATTGTTTGCACTAACTTTTTTGTTGAATAATATAAGTTTTTTCCTCCGCAAGAAGTATAGACAGAAGTATGAATAACAGGCGCAAAAACAGAATTGCTGATAAAGCTTTCCAGGTTTGGGGGATTGCCTGCACATTCATTGGCTTGGTACTTCTGGTAATATTTATAGGAGACATTTTGATTGATGGGTTGGGGAGACTGAGTTGGGATTTTATTACCGCGCTACCATCGCGCAGACCGGAAAGTGCTGGAATATGGACCGCCATGATGGGAACCGCGTGGGTACTGGTTTTTACCACTATTATTTCATTTCCCCTTGGAGTCGCAGCCGGTATCTATTTGGAGGAGTATGCAAAGAAAAGTCACCTGGCAAATTTATTGGAAATTAATATTTCCAATTTAGCAGGCGTTCCTTCCATAATTTACGGGCTATTGGGACTGGAAATCTTTGTCAGGGTAATGAACCTCGGCCCTAGCGTACTTGCAGGAAGCCTGACGTTATCATTGCTGATCCTTCCAATTGTAATTGTTGCTACAAGAGAATCCATAAAAGCGGTGCCCGGCTCCATTAAAGAGGCATCATTTGCTTTAGGTGCCACAAAGTGGCAAACCATTCGGAATCAGGTTCTGCCGGCATCTTTTGGCGGAATTCTCACCGGAGTAATTCTGGCACTTTCACGGGCTATTGGGGAAACGGCCCCTTTAATTGTTATAGGTGCGTTGGCTTATGTTCCTTTTGCACCGAAATCTCCCATGGACGAGTTCTCCGTGCTCCCTATTCAGATCTTTAACTGGGTTAGCCGCCCGCAACAGGGATTCATTACCAATGCTGCAGCCGCGATTATAATATTGCTGCTTATTACTTTGGTGATGAATGGTATAGCTGTGTATTTTCGCAATAGATGGCAGAAAAAAATGAAATGGTAACTTCAACCAGAATATGATTGCATTGATGGAATTAAAGGAAGAAGGATATAAGAAAAATGATCACGAGTCCAGAAGTTTCAAATTGGAAGCTAGTCACGTGGATGTTTGGTATGGTCAGTTTCATGCCCTGAAGAACGTAAGTATGGGAATGACTGCCAACCATGTAACTGCACTCATTGGGCCTTCAGGCTGCGGAAAATCCACCTTTCTCAGGTTATTTAACAGAATGAATGATTACATAGATGAATTCAGAATGGAAGGGGAAATCAGACTGGATGGTTTTAAAATCTATGGAAAGAAAATTGAAGTTGAACAATTGAGAAAAGATGTGGGTATGGTTTTTCAAAAACCAAATCCATTCCCGAAATCAATTTTTGAAAATGTTGCCTACGGCTTAAAAATTCAGGGCATCACCAATAAAAAATTTATTTCAGAAAAAGTTGAAACAGCACTTAAACAAAGTGATTTGTGGGGAGAGGTAAAGGATAACCTCAAGAAATCGGCGCTGGCACTTTCCGGCGGACAACAGCAGCGAGTATGCATTGCAAGAACATTAGCCGTTGAACCATCCGTTATTTTGATGGATGAACCAACATCATCTCTTGACCCCATTTCGACAGCAAGAATTGAAGAACTGATTTTTCAACTTAAAGAAAAATACACCATTGTTATTGTTACCCATAACATGCAACAAGCAGGCAGGGTCAGTGATAACACAGCTTTCTTCTATTTAGGAGAACTTGTAGAACACGGAAAAACTAAACAGATATTTACAAATCCAAAACATGAGCGCACTGAGAATTACATCAGCGGCCGCTTCGGATAAAAATTCATGGAATGATGACACACCTCGAAAAAGAACTTTCAAAGCTTAAGCAAAGCATCCTAGAAATGATGGACCTGGCAAAATTTCAGTTGAAGAAGTCTGAGGAAGCGTTCATCAATTCAGATTTCAAGCTTGCAAAGGAAATTACACGAAATGAAAAAAGGATGAATGCAATGGAGCTGAGCATTGATCTCGACTGTGAAAATATTCTTGCCTTATTTCAGCCGGTGGCTACCGATTTAAGATTTGTAATTTCCATGCTCAAAATTAATTCAGATTTAGAACGGATAGGAGATTACGCGGATGGTATCGCGGACTATGTGTTGGAAATGGATGAAGCAATTTCATCCGATGCAATTAATGCTACAGAAGTTGGTAAAATGTTCCATATAACTCTTTCAATGCTAACCGATATCAGCACCGCGCTCAACGATGAAGATACCAGTTTGGCAAGAAAAGTGTACAAGAAAGATGCTGAACTTAATTCCCTTAACAGCATGGCATCCCAAACTATCAGAAAGTTTATTAAAAAGGACCCGGATGCAACTCGCTCTTTATTATTTCTTTTTTCCGTAATCCGCAAACTTGAACGCGTCGGTGATCATATAAAAAACATTGCCGAGAATGCCGTGTTTTATATTGAAGCGGAAATCATGAAACACAAGAAACTGCAGAAAGATCCGAATAAGAAGGAAAAGTAAGCGCGCCTGCACATTCCTTATTCTTTTCTTGTCTGAATAAAATTACCACGCTTTTTATGTAATTTTGATGGATTTGGAAGAGAAAAAAGGAATTTTCAGCTTTTTAAAATTAGACAGAATTGTTAACAACCTGATTGGTTTTGTCGAAAACCGGATTGAACTTTTAAAGCTGGAGTTACGCGAAGAAGCGGCTGAAACCGGAGCCAAACTTCTCATTCTTGCCTGCTTCGCTATATTGATTTTATTCTTCACCATTTTCCTGAGTTTCTTCCTAAGTGATTATCTGAATGACATTCTGGAGAGCAGATACTGGGGATTTGGCATTGTGTCAGGCTTTTATTTATTTCTGATCCTTCTTTTGGCTCTTTTGCAGAAGCTTTTGAATTTGAAAATAAGAATCAGGAAGTATATAGAGAGTTACCTTAGTACGACAAAAGATGAAAGTGAAGAATCCGAAAATTGAAAAGGCGGCATTGCTTGAAAACTCTGAGCGATACAAGGAGAACTTTGCGGAGGATCTTTCTGAAATGACTTCCAAAATCGAAAGAGGTATTATTACAGGATTAATTGTGGGAGGATTAGCCTACGTTACCTATTTATTTGTGAAAGGGCTTACGTCAGATTCAGACCAAACAGACAACCAAAAACCAGAGGACCACCAAAAGCCAGGTAATGCTTTTGGTCACGTGGCAAAATATGTCGCTGAAGCAGCCACGCTCCTTTTGATAAATCTGGCTAAAGAAAAATTGATTGAATACCTTAGCGAAAGAAAGCAAGTAGAAGATGATAATCAGCCAGATAATTGATAGAAAACAAAAAGGAATTAAAGGTTTTGCCGTCTTAATTGATCCTGACAAAGTCGAAGAGGTTAAAGATCTGCAGGGACTAATTAATATAGCCATTGAGAACAATGTAGACTACTTCTTTGTTGGTGGCAGTTTTATATCCAGGAACAATATCGGGTTAGTAGTTAGAAAGCTAAAGGATAATTCCCACATCCCCGTCATACTTTTTCCGGGAAACTACAATCACATAGATTCTCATGCAGATGCTATCCTATTCCTGTCATTAATTTCAGGGAGAAACGCTGAATATCTTATCGGCCAGCATGTGATAGCCGCTCCCTTTCTCCGGAAGACATCACTGGAAATTCTTCCCACCGGGTATATGCTGGTAAATGATCATGCAAAATCTTCGGCAGCGTATGTGAGTAATACCATACCTATTCCCAATGACAAAACTGAAATTGCATGCGCTACGGCCATGGCAGGCGAGATGCTCGGAATGCAAATGATTTATATGGATGCCGGCAGTGGTTCTGAGTGTCCCATTCCACCAGATATGATTTCCAAAGTAAGCAAATCCATAAATATACCGTTGATTATTGGCGGGGGAATCCGCACGGAAATTGATGCAATGCATGCATTAAAAGCCGGAGCTGATATAATTGTGGTTGGAAATGGAATTGAAAATTCCAAGGACCTGTTGATTAATATTTCACTTACAGTAAGTGAGTATAATGAATCGCTAAAGGTTCATTAAAGATTCTCGTCTGCGCATTTTGCCTGCTGGGATTCCAAACATCATTTTGAATCGACGGCAAAAATAAGCTGTGTCTTTATAGCCAACTTCCTTGCCGATTTCCCTGATGCTTTTTTTGGTAGTTCTTAACAAATCCACCGCTCTTTCCATCCTTTGATACTCAATGTAATCTTGCGGGTTAATTCCGGTAAGCATTTTAAAATACTGGCCAACATAATCTTCTGAAACATTGGCAACTGAAGCCAGTGTTTTGTTGGACAAATCACCTCCGAGATTTTCCTTGATGTAGCCAAAGATATCAATAAGGCGCGGGTCTTTAAAATATGTGCTGTTGGTTGCCAATTGCTCTACAAATAGTCTGTTCTTAATTATGTATCTTACTATTTCAATTACCAAATATTCTGTCTGAAGTTTAATCACCCTGTCTTTCCCCTCCAGGTCTGATCCCTTTTCTTTCAAAATGCTGTTTATTAAAGCATTTATATTGGGATCATTAATTACAAATGGCGGAACATCCAGAGATGTAAAGAAACTGACCGAATCAAATACCTTGGCATCAAATGAAACATAGGTAAAATCATCATATTTCTGGTCATCCGATTCAATGTTGATATAACTTCTAAAATAGTTTTTTCTCTTTGCTGTGAACTCTTCATTGTTTACTACATGTGCCTTGCCGGTTCCGTAGGTGATAGGTATTTGACGACCCCCCGGGATAAACAAGACCTCACCTTCCAATACTCCCTTATTATCCTCTCCGAAACGTATTTCACCACGATTTAACACGAGAATCATGTTCTCAACATCGTAGTAATTGGTTACGGTAGCGGGTTGCAAAATATTAATATTCCCAGCCTTGTTAAACCGAACCCCTAACGATTCAATAATTTTATTATAATCTTCCATTTTTATCCGATTTTGATATTAACCTGCTTAAAAAGTACGGGGGAGAGGTCCACGTTGGACAAATCTAATAAAATAATACAATTATCAAAAAGACCAATTATTTAAATTTATTGGATAATTGAAAGAATCTGATTGAAGTTTTACTTCAATAATTCCCGGGAAATTACAATTTTCTGGATTTCTGACGTCCCTTCATAGATCTGGGTAATCTTTGCATCCCTCATTAATCTTTCTACATGGAATTCTTTTACATAGCCGTAGCCACCATGGATTTGAACTGCTTCCACCGTAACTTCCATTGCTGTTTGGGAGCCATAAAGCTTCGCCATGGCCGCTTCCTTGACAAAATCTTTACCCTGGTCTTTCAAAACGGCAGCTTGAAGGCATAAAAGCCTGGCAGCTTCTATTTTGGTTGCCATATCCGCCAACTTGAACTTGATGCCCTGATGGTTAAATATCTCCTTACCAAATGCTTTTCGCTCATGAGAATATTTCAATGCAAGTTCATAGGCACCCGAGGCGATTCCCAACGCCTGAGAGGCGATTCCAATTCTGCCCCCATTTAGCGTCTTCATAGCGAAATTGAAACCAAACCCATCCTCTCCAATTCTATTCTCCCTGGGTATTCTTACATCGGTGAACATTAAAGAATGTGTGTCTGAGCTACGGATTCCCAGCTTATTTTCTTTCTTCCCCACAATAAACCCTTCCATTCCCTTTTCCAGGATGAAAGCATTAATGCCCCTGTGCCGTTTCTCACGATTTGTTTGGGCAATCACCAGGTATATTCCTGCTGAATTGCCATTTGTAATCCAATTTTTTGTTCCATTTAACAGGTAATGATCTCCCATATCAATGGCGGTGGTGTTTTGCTTAGTGGCATCTGAGCCCGCTTCAGGCTCTGACAGGCAAAATGCGCCGATAACCGCTCCACTTGCCAGCTTTGTGAGGTACTTTTCCTTCTGCTCCTTTGAACCAAACTTTTCAATTCCCCAGCAGACCAATGAATTATTCACCGACATTATTACTGAGCAGGAGGCATCCACCTTTGATATTTCCTCCATTGCCAATACATAGGAGACTGTATCCATACCCCCACCGCCGTATTTCGGGTCCACCATCATGGAGAGAAAGCCCAGCTCCCCCAATTTCTTTACCTGTTCTTTAGGAAATTGCTGATTTTCATCTCTTTCTATGACACCTGGAAGAAGTTCGGATTGAGCGAATTCCCGGGCAGCCTCTTTTACCGCTAATTGCTCTTCGGTGAATTGAAAATTCATTTTAGACTAAGAAAGGGATATTCAAGCCCAATTTTAGTCTCTGTTTCCCAGCAATACAAATACCCAGTAAAGTAATGTTACCAGCGAACCCACCGCTGCTACTACATAAGTTAAAGCAGCCCATTTCAGAGCATCTTTGGCCATCTCATGCTCGGATGATGAAACGATACCCTTGTCAGTTACCCAGGCTAATGCCCTTTTGCTGGCATCAAACTCAACGGGAAGAGTAACCAGTGAAAAAAGTGTCATAATAGTATAGGCTCCGATTATTACAGTCAGAACCAGATTTGTGGGAAACGCATTGAAGAGGAAGAATCCGCCGAACAAGCTTATCATAAAGATTACATTGATCACTTTTGCGCTAATATTCTGCATAGGGACCAGGGCTGATCTGAATTCAAGCATAGTATAAGCGCGCGCATGCTGAACGGCATGCCCGCATTCATGTGAGGCCACAGATGCTGCAGCTGCATTTTTGCCATTATAAACCGCTTCACTTAAATTAACTGTTTTAGTGGCCGGATTATAATGGTCGGACAAATGACCTGGTGTTGAGATAACCTTTACATCATATATGCCGTGATCTGCAAGCATTTTTTCTGCTATTTCTTTTCCTGATAAGTTACTCCTGATTGGCGTTTCAGAGTACTTCCTGAATTTGCTTTTTAACCTGGAGCTCACCACGAAGCTCAGGATCCCGAAAAAAATCATAATTACAATTAATCCCATAATTCAGTTATCGTATTTTGTCTGTTTGTATTAACAATATTTAGACCAATTGAAATTACTGACAATTCGTCATTGGTTAGGGGTTCCATCTCCTTTTTTTATTGTGTAAATAATAACTGTAAAAGAGCGACCCTGCACCAAAAATAATAATTATGATGGTTTGCCAGCCATGAAAAATAATAGTAAACGCCGTAGCCTTATCCAACGGTATTGAATAAAGAGCAACCAGACCGGCAGGTACCAAAATATGGTAACTGCCCGTTCCGCCTGGCAAGGGTAATGACATCGCTATTCCTCCAATTGAAAAAATTGCCAGGGCCGCCACAAATCCAAGATGTTGCGTTTCTTCAAAGGCCATCAAAACAAAAACACTCATGAACAGATACAGCAACCAGATTATTACGGTATAAAAAAGGAATAGAGACTTTTGTTTTAATCTGATAACAACCATCAACCCCTCTTTTATTCCCTTCATAATAGTTTTAAATTTTATATATGTCCGCAATACCCTTGGTTTTCCCGACTTAAGCAACAACCTGAGAAATATTATTCCAGCGATCAGAGCAAATACCAAAAGCAATACATACTTAATAATTAACGACCAGTCTTTACTCTTATCATATTGCAGACTTGAAAGGAAAAGGTTGATTTTACTAAACTCCAATAGAAAACCTAGCAGCACAAAGAAAACCAGGAAAACAATATCTACGGCCCGCTCGGCCAATACAGTTCCGAATGATCTGTCAACTGGAATGGAGTCTAATCGGTTAAGATTAACGCATCTTGAAATTTCCCCGCCCCTTGGAATGAGCAGATTGATAAAATATCCAACCATAACAGAGAGAAAGCTATGCTTTAATGAAATGTGCAAACCCATAGGTTGAAACGACAGTTTCCATCTTTCTGCCCTTACTACGTGGCTCAACAAAGCAACAACTCCGGAGAGAACCAGCAATCCTTTATCAACTCCATTCCAGACCTCCAACAGAAAATCCAATTTAGACTCTTCCTTGCCTGTTTCAATATTTGATACTGCAAACCATACTAATACCACAGTAATTACAATAATGATAAGATATTGAATCCATGAATTAATTTGAGTCTTATTCATGGGTCAGTTTAAATATAACATTGTCGATCAGTCGCACTTCTCCCACATACGCGGCGACACAAATTGCTACCCGTGAATCTTTTTGAATTTCAGATGTTACTATGGAGAAATCTTTCATGTTCACCGGTTCCATGTATTCCAGTTCTATTGGTTTCATTCCTTTTAGAATTTTCTTTGAATTTGAAATGCCACCTTTTATATCTCCTGTCACCATAATCTCTTTCTTCGCAAGATTCAATATTCTGAATATATCGGATGCCACATCAAACTCCTTCTTACTTAATCTTTTATTTCTTGAAGAAACAGCCAGTCCATTTTCTTCTCTCACTGTTTTCAAAAATCTTAGTTTTACTCCAAAAGATAACTCATCAACCAGGTGACGAATAATAAAGCACTGCTGAATATCTTTTAGCCCAAAGTAAGCCCTATCCGGTGTAACTATATTAAATAATTTGGAAACAATAATTCCGACTCCCGAAAAATGTCCTGGCCTGAATTTACCCTCCAGAATTTTATCAACAGTTCCAAAATTGATCGTCAACTCAGCTTCTGAATTGGGGTAAATTTCTTTTTCAGAGGGAGCAAATACTGTGTCACATCCCCATGACTTCAGGAATTGTAAATCATTGGCCAGGTTTCGCGGGTATTTTTGAAGATCTTTTTTGTTATTGAACTGTTTGCGATTTACAAAAATGCTACAAACTGTTACATCATTCTCTTTTCTGGATTGCGCAATAAGTGCGTGATGACCCTTATGCAGGGAGCCCATAGTTGGAACCAGACCAATGGATCTTTTTTGTGCGCGAACAGATTTAAGGTGGTTCTGCAAACTTTTGATTGTAGAGAATACCTTCATATAAATCATCAAAACCGTTAATTGCGGCCAAAATTACTGGTTTGACTAAAGATTGTATTGAATTACCTTCAAAATTTAGTACCTTTGTGGTCTGTTTTCGCGACCAATCTAAACTCAACTAATATGGCTAAATTCCGAATTCTATATGTGGCAAGTGAAATCAATCCTTTTTTGCAGACAACAGAAGTTGCCGATTTTGTAAGAAAACTGCCCCAGGCAATGCAGGAAAGAGGTATGGAAATACGGATTTTGGTTCCGCGTTTCGGACTAATTAATGAGCGAAAAAACCGGCTTCATGAAGTTGTAAGATTATCAGGAATCAATATTTCCGTTGGTGATGAAGAAAAGCCTTTGATTATTAAAGTTGCATCTATACCCAATGCCAAGCTACAGGTTTATTTTATTGACAACGAAGACTATTTTCAGCGAAAATCTGTTTTTCATGATAAGGAAAATAAATTTTATGATGATAATGACGAGAGAGCGATATTTTTCTGCAAAGGGGTTATTGAGACGGTCAGGAAATTGGGCTGGGGACCGGATATTGTTCATTGCACAGATTGGATGACAAGTCTGATTCCATTATACCTGAAAACCACCTATAAGAATGATCCTTTATTCAAAGAAACAAAAACAGTTTTCACGGTATACAATAATAAGTTCTCTCACAAATTCAAGAGCAACCTTATCGAAAAAGTGAAGATGATTGATATTGAAGATCAAATGCTCTCTAATCTTAAGACAGGAGATTTTGAAGGCTTTGTTAAATTAGGAATGGAGTACTCTGATGCCGTGATCACTTCTGATCAGTCTGTAAACAAGAGCCTGAATGGTTTATTTGAGAAAATGGCCAGAGCCAAAAAGGTGGATACATTTGAAAAAGGGGATAGCTTTACAGATTCTTATTTCAACTTATATAATGAGCTTGTTGGGTAGGAAAGTACTGCTGCCGGCTTTGGTGGCTGCATTCTTTTTGTCATGTGAAGATCCAGGGGAAATAGGGATAACTGAATCCCTGCCAAATTCTTTTGAAGTAACATTTGTTGATCTTCCTCTCAATCCTAAAGTTGCATTTATGGATTCGGTAAACTCAACCAACTCAAGTTCTTTATTATTTGGGAGGTACCAGGACGCCAACTTCGGAGTAATTTCTGCTACCGCTTATATGGAATTGGCAATTACCGAGATTGATTTTGAAATTCCCGAAAATTCCATATTTGATTCCCTTGTATTATTTATGGACGTTAACTACGCGTATGGCCCTCAGCCCAATGCGGTTATGTCACTTGAAGCAAGAACATTCCAGGGAAACATTGAAACATCTGTTTATTTTACCAAAGACTCTATTGAAACACCTTTAGTTCTTGGACCCAGTTCCGGATTGCTAGGCGCCAGAAATCGATCATATAATTCCGGTGACCTTAATACATTCTATTTTAAGTTAAACGACGGTTACGGTGAACAACTGCTCAATAATATGATTTACGATCAGGATAGCACTTTCCGAAATCAAGCTTATTTCAGGGAATATCTATCCGGACTAAAAGTTTATTCAACAAATATAAACGGTGGTGTTTTAGGATTTAATCCAGTAGCAGATTCGACAAGAATGTCGCTTTTTTATCACTATTTTGATGACGATGGAGAGAAAGTTGATGAAGAATATCAATTTCGGGTAAGACGAGGGTTTTCAAATGTGCGCTCAGATTTTACAGGAACCCCATTTCAAAATCTGGGTAATTCGTATTCTGACTTTGACCCTCAAAACGAATTTGCTTATCATAATCCCGCGCTCGGGTTATTTCTTAAACTTGATCTTACAAGCTTGTATAATTTCAAAGACACAGCTGCAAATGTGATAATAAACAGAGCGGATTTGATAATTAATGTAGATAAGACAGTAACCTCCTTGAATCCTCCTGATGGTATCCAGTATTATCAGGTTAATGCGGGTAACCGTTTTGTTATTTCCGACTTGGATTCGATACCTCGAAGCATTCAGATCGAAAGCCCCAACATACTTTTCCTCCCTACACTTGCCAATGACCCGTTCCTTTTTGGGTATGATAGCATTAATTACATGTACGGCGAGCAAGTTACATTCTTTGTGAATAATATCCTCTCTGAAAAACTTAGCGACAGTTCTCTTGTTGTTCTTCCCCTCGTACCGGCCCGGGATGGCACGAGGCCAGAAAGAATTTATTACCCTCGCGTTAATTCCGTTGACCAGTTTGTCGTGAGAAAAAACGATGTCAAGCTTCGGCTTTATTATTCTAAATTTGATTAGGCATGTGTGGAATCGTCGCTTATTCAGGATATAGGGAAGTATATCCTCTTCTGATTAAAGGTCTTAAGAGGCTTGAGTATAGAGGTTATGACAGCGCAGGCGTAGCCGTGATGAATTCCGATCTGAAGGTTTTCAAAAAGAAAGGAAGAGTAATCGATCTGGAGAACATTCTGAAGAAAGAAGATCTTGAAAGTCACCTGGGAATGGGGCACACCCGCTGGGCAACTCATGGTGAACCAAACGATACCAATGCTCACCCCCATTATAGTTCCAACCGCAAATTAGCAATAATACATAATGGCATTATTGAAAATTATACTGCCATTAAGCAGGAGCTTCAGAGAAAAGGACATGTTTTTCAAAGTGAGACCGACACCGAAGTGTTAATTCATTTCATAGAAGATATTTATGAAAACGAAAAATGTTCACTTGAGGAAGCAGTGAGACTTGCACTGAACAAAATTGTAGGCGCCTATGCAATAGTAGTGATGTCTTCCGATCATCCTGAAATGCTGGTTGCCGCACGCAAAGGAAGCCCGCTGGTTATTGGGGTTGGTAAGGGTGAACTTTTCCTGGCATCAGATGCTACACCTATTATCGAATATACAAAAGATGTCATCTACCTTAATGACCAGGAAATTGTGGTTTTTGAAGGTGCTGAGTTTAGAATAAAAAATACCCAGGACATACAGATGACTCCCTACATTGAGAAACTGGATCTGGAACTGGAATCAATTGAGAAAGGCGGGTTTGAGCATTTCATGTTAAAGGAAATTTTTGAACAACCAAAATCAGTTTTGGATTGTATGAGGGGACGATTAAATTCTGAAAAGGGTTACCTGATGCTCGGAGGTATAAGAGAATATGCCAACAAACTTGAGAACGCAGAGCGGATTGTAATTGTGGCATGCGGCACCTCCTGGCATGCGGGATTGGTAGCGGAATATTTTTTTGAAGAATTATGTCGAATTCCGGTGGAGGTTGAATATGCCTCTGAATTCAGATACAGGAATCCTGTTATCAAAGAAGGCGATGTCGTCTTTGCAATTTCTCAGTCTGGTGAAACCGCCGATACCATTGCTGCAATAGAAATGGCAAAGATTAAAGGTGCAATAATTTTTGGAGTCTGCAATGTTGTGGGTTCATCGATCTCAAGAATAACACACGAGGGTGCTTATACCCATGCAGGTCCGGAAATCGGTGTGGCGAGTACAAAAGCCTTTACTGCGCAACTGATAGTTCTTTTTATGATCGGACTCAGAATTGCTCACCAAAAAGGAACCATCAAAGAAAGAGATTTCCGTAATATGCTGGTCGAAATGGAGAATCTGCCTTCTAAACTTGAACGGGCATTAGCGGTTAATGAGAGGATCAGAACAATTGCTGAAACCTTTTCAGAATCAAGAAATTTTCTCTATTTGGGGCGCGGCTTTAATTTTCCTGTTGCATTAGAAGGAGCTCTGAAATTAAAAGAAATTTCCTACATCCATGCTGAAGGGTATCCGGCAGCTGAGATGAAGCATGGACCCATTGCCTTGATTGATAAAGAAATGCCCGTTGTGTTTATTGCTACCCAGGATAGCTCTTACGAAAAAATCGTTTCCAATATACAGGAAGTTAAAGCCAGAAAAGGCCGGATAATAGCCATAGTAACGGAAGGCGACACTATTGTCAGGGATATGGCAGATTTTGTAATTGAGATTCCAAAAACTCATGAAGCATTAACTCCGATTTTGTCTGTAATACCTCTTCAACTCCTTGCCTACCATATCGCCGTTTTGAGAGGTTGCAATGTGGATCAACCCAGAAATCTGGCCAAGTCAGTCACTGTAGAATAGGTTTTTAATCCATCGTTACCTGGTAATTTCTTTCAGGTATTTCTTCTTTAATTGTGGATTGATTTTATAACGTTCATCTCCGGTGTCTTCATATACTGCTTCCAAAACTTCATAAACATTTTCAATACCAATTTTTTCTGCCCATTCAAATGGACCCAATGGGTAATTCGTGCCCAGTTTCATGGCAAGATCAATGTCCTTTTCAGAAGCTGTTCCCTCCGCATTGGTATAAAAAGCTTCATTTATTATCATGCACACAACCCTTGGTGAAACCATACCTACCCGATCTTCCACAAGCACATAATCAGTTTTTAAGCCATGTGCAATCTTGCTAAGATATCCTTCTCCCTTGGAATTAAAAATGGAAACTTCCAGGAGTTCCCTGTTTATAAAAGTTGGTAATCCATTAAATCCAAACCATTGGTCTTTTACCGGATAATAAATATTTTGATGAGCAAGGCTTGTTTTTACTATGGAAAAGAAAACAGGACACTCAATCTTCTCATAATTTTCAAGCGATTCGGGAATCTCTTCCGCCACAAAATCAAATACAACCTCCGGATCATATCCTTCCGGATTGTCTGAATCTTCAAGAGAGGAGTAAACGTGATCGGCTCCAAATTTAAGCTTTAGCTCTTCAAACTGATCAATATTCCCAACTACAAGGATTTTCATAGATATTTTGTCTTTAACAATTTGTAATTTGGAATCCAAATTCGTTCAAATTTAACATAACCTTCTTAAACAATAATGAAAAACGTTGTTGAGTCTAAAAAAGCCCCTGCGCCTATCGGTCCTTATAGCCAGGCCATCTGGGCCAATGATATTTTGTTCGTCTCAGGCCAGGTTGCTATTGACAGGGAAAATGGTGCCATGATAACTAACGAAATTAAAGAGGAGACTCACCAGGTAATGAAGAACCTTGGAAACATTCTTGAAGAAGCAGGTCTTAACTTTGAAAATGTAGTGAAGTGTTCCATTTTTGTGAAGGACATGGGTAATTTTCAGGCTATCAATGAAGCCTATGGAAGCTACTTTGGAGCAATTCCCCCCGCACGGGAAACCGTGGAAGTTTCTGCATTACCCAAAAATGTAAATGTGGAAATTTCCTGTATTGCCATTAAATGAGGATTCTACCCTATTATCATGAAACCCTGGTTTTGCCTTTCACATCTGACAAAGTAATTCAGATCCTCTCAGAAAATACCCTTCATCCGGTTGAAAGAAAATCCGGGCATCAGAAGAAATTTATCGGACACATTGAATCAGATTCTTTCAGAATTTCTGAAAAGTTAGATCGCCCCGATAATTTTATTCCATTTATAAAAGGAAGCATTGAAAAAACTTCAAAAGGATCTATAATTTTCACTTCCTATAATTTGCTATTCTCCACGGCATTATTTGTCTCTTTTTGGTCTGTAGTTACCATGTTATTGTGTTTATTGTTTCTTTTTCAATACAACAATAATTTATATGCCGTTATTTCTATGGCAGCATTCCTATTCAATTATTATTTTACATCCACACATTTTCATCGAAAAGTAAAAGGATCACGTAAGGCCTTTTATTCTCTTTTTACTGAATGATTGATTCCAATACTTTAGTTTTGTAAGTTAAATATTTTATGTCAGTCAGAGTTAGATTTGCACCTTCACCCACCGGACCTCTCCATATTGGAGGCGTTCGCACGGCGCTCTATAATTTTCTATTTGCAAAGAAAAATAAGGGCAAATTTATTTTGCGTATTGAAGATACCGATCAAAACAGATTTGTTGATGGCGCACTCGAGTATATCATGAATTCCCTAGAATGGTTAGGCATCCGGCCCGATGAAGGTATCCGCGAAGGCGGAGACTTCGGTCCTTACCGGCAATCTCAGAGAAAAAATATTTACCAAAAGTTCGCTGATCAACTTATTGAAAGCGGTAATGCCTACTACGCTTTTGATACAGCCCAAGAACTTGAGGCAATGCGGGCAAGATTAAAGGAAGCAAAAAGTGATACTCAGTTATATAACTATCTCACCCGTAGTGAAATGAAGAATTCCTTATCACTAGACAAAGAAGAAACCAGGAATTTGATGGCATCAGAATCGGAGCGGGTGATCAGATTGAAAGTACCTGAGAATACCAGTATTTCATTTACCGACCTGATTCGTGGTAACGTGGAATTTAATTCATCCAATATAGATGACAAAGTTCTTCTCAAAAGCGATGGCATGCCGACCTATCATTTAGCGAATGTAGTAGACGATCATTTGATGAAAATATCGCATGTTATCCGGGGCGAAGAATGGCTTTCATCAACTCCCATTCATGTTTTGCTTTACCAGGGTTTTGACTGGAAATCTACTATGCCAAAGTTTGCTCATTTACCCTTACTCCTGAAACCCGACGGCAATGGCAAACTCAGTAAAAGGGATGCTGACAAACAAGGATTTCCTATCTTTCCAATCTCCTGGAAAGATTCCAACACCGGCGAGGTTTCCGAAGGATTCAGGGAAAAAGGCTTCCTTCCGGAAGCACTCATAAATTTCCTTGCTTTTTTGGGATGGAATCCTGGAACCGAGAAAGAAATTTATGCATTAGCAGAGCTTTGTGAAGATTTTTCCGTGGAAAGAATTCAAAAAGGAGGTTCTAAATTTGATTTTGAAAAAGCAATCTGGTTTAACCAGCAGTATGTTCATAAATTGCCTAAAGAAAAGATGATAAGCAGTTTGAAAATTTCTCTGGAAGAAAACCAAATAAAATATTCTGATGAAAAAGTTTCCGAAGCGGTTGAACTTATGAAAGATCGGGTTTCTTTTCTGCATGAACTTTTTACTGAAGCCCGGTATTTATGGGAAGCTCCATCACATTATGAAGAAAACGTTGTTGCCAGGAAATGGAATGCCGATACAAAGAAGGCAATTCAATCCTTGATGAATACCTGGCATTCACTGGATTTATTTACCGCTTCCAATATTAAAGAATCATTGGAATCCACGTTGGTAACCATTGAAATGCCTGCGGGAAAAGTTATGCAGGCGCTTCGGCATTCAATTACCGGAAAAGGCGGCGGACCTGACTTGATTGGCATAATCGCTTTTTTGGGAAAAGATGAATCACTTAAGCGCATGAGAACCACGTTCAATTCTATAAATTAGACTTGTGGCAAAATCTAAAAAAAAACCCAGAGTTAATCCCCAACTGGAAGGGTTCGAATTAAAAGTTGACTCCTTCGGTGAGTTGAAATCAACTATGGATATCGACAAAATAAATGAATTCCTGAACCGGAATGTGGATGACAAAAAGTTAACGAAAAAGAAAATGAAATCTAAGAAGAAAGGAAGAAGTAAGTGATTGCGCTATGAGATTTTTTAATGCTTAATTCGCAGAACTACTACTCCATAACTTTGGAATCAACGCCGGTACCTTCCGCTTATAATTCAGGTAGGTTTCTCCAAATTCCCGGATCAGGCTTTTTTCCTCAAGAAGAATTCCAATAGGCAGGTAAAGAAACGTTGTAATGCAAGTTACAGTGGTTGCAATTGTAGGGTTAAAAAACCAATAACCTATTATAATAAGTATGGTGCCGCAGTAAATAGGATGCCTTACATATTTAAGAATGCCTTTAATTTGCAATTCACTTTCCTCCTTTTTACTTAATCCCAGAAATTTTTTAAGCGAATACACCTTAAAACTCCGGCTGATAATTAATACCCCTGATGTGGCGAGCATCAGAGAAAGATACATGATTACCTTTGTCCTGGAGATTATTAAAGTTTGATCATACAATCCATTAAATACCAACAGTGCAAATAAGCCGATTGTCGATATCATGGAATATACTAACCTGTAATATTTATTAAGGCTTAAGTTAATTGCAGCCCATTGTTTCACATTTTGTCTGGCCATTAGACTATGAAGTGAGAAGTAAATAGCCCAGGCTCCAATCAGCCACATGTAAGTAATATCTATTTTCATTACTGCAATCTAAGTTAAGATGAAATCGGTTAACTTTGCCACCTTTAAATGCAGGGCATTTTATGAAAATAGGTCTTTTACGTGAAGGAAAAATTCCCATGGACCACAGGGTGCCGCTGATTCCTTCCCATGCTTCTGAGCTCCAGTCGAAATATCCAAATGTTAGAGTAATTGCCCAGTCAAGTGACATTCGCTGTTTTACGGATGATGAATACCGTGGAGCCGGAATTGAAGTTAGGAATAGTATCGAAGATTGTGATGTGCTCCTTGGGGTTAAAGAAGTTCCTGTTGAAAAATTGATCGCCGGGAAAACTTATTTTTTCTTTTCTCATACCATTAAGAAACAAGCCTATAACAAGAAATTGCTACAGGAAATTTTGAAAAAAGAAATCATGCTTATTGATTACGAAGTCCTGACCGACTCCGAAAGAAACAGAATTGTTGCATTTGGAAGGTATGCCGGAATTGTTGGCGCCTATAATGGAATTTTGGCATTTGGCCTCCGGTATAAGTTATTCAAATTGCGCAGGGCTCACGAGTGCTTTGACCTTGATGACCTAAAAACTGAATACACCAAAGTAAAATTACCCAACATAAAAATTCTTATAACCGGTGGTGGTAGAGTTGCAAAGGGAGCCATTGAAGTGTTGTTAGGAATGGGAATCAGAAAAGTAAATCCCTCCGATTTCATTAATGAAAGATTTAAGGAACCTGTTTTCAGTCAGATTAATCCACGGGAATACAATAAGCATAAGGAAGGCAAAGAATTCAAAAAAAAGGAATTTCATCAGTATCCGGAGAGATTCGGGTCTGATTTTCTCAAGTACAGAAAGGCCTGTGACTTGCTGATTGCCGCAGCCTATTGGGATCCGAGTGCGCCGAAATTATTTACCCGGGAAGATATGCTGAAGGTTGATTTCAATATCCGTGTAATTGCAGACATCACGTGTGACATTGATGGTTCTATCCCTTCCACAAAAAAAGCCACCACTATTGATGAACCCTTTTACGATTATAATCCTGAAGAAAACCGGATTGAACTTCCCTTTGTTGATGAAGCGAACGTATCCGTAATGTCAATCGATAATTTACCGGCTGAGCTACCCAGAAATGCAAGTGAGGATTTTGGGCGTGATATTATAGATAAGGTTTTACCTTCTCTAATTGAAGAAGATAAGGATAAAATCATAGAAAGAGCTACAATTACGAGCGCAGGAAATTTAACTCCGCCTTATCAATATCTGCAAGATTTTGTAGCTGAGCAGGCTTAAAGTTATCCGTTCATTGAAACAAGAAATTCCTCATTATTTCGCGTACCCTTCATCTTGTCCAGCAGGAATTCCATCGCCTCGTTAGAATTCATATCAGACATGAACTTCCTCAGAATCCAGACACGCTGTAATTCTTCCTTATCCATGAGTAATTCTTCACGACGAGTACCGGAAGCAGGAACATCGATAGCAGGATAAACGCGCTTGTTAGATAGTTTTCTGTCAAGTTGTAATTCCATGTTACCGGTTCCTTTGAATTCCTCAAAGATAACTTCATCCATTTTAGAACCTGTTTCAATCAGTGCCGTGGCGATAATAGTTAATGAACCGCCATTTTCCACATTTCTGGCAGCTCCGAAAAATCTTTTTGGTTTGTGGAGGGCATTTGCATCCACGCCACCGGAGAGTATTTTTCCCGAGGAAGGCACAACAGTATTATACGCTCTGGCCAGACGGGTTATACTATCAAGAAGAATTACTACGTCGTGCCCAACTTCAACCATCCGTTTTGCTTTTTCCAGTACAATACTGGCCACCTTAACATGTCGTTCCGCCTGCTCGTCAAAGGTGGAAGAAATTACTTCTGCCTTAACACTTCTTGCCATGTCAGTTACCTCTTCCGGACGTTCATCAATCAGCAGGATCATCAGGTAGACTTCCGGGTGATTTTCAGCTATCGCATTCGCAATTTCTTTCAACAGAACGGTTTTACCAGTTTTGGGCTGTGCAACGATCATACCTCGCTGGCCCTTTCCGATGGGTGCGAACAAATCCAGTATTCTTGTTGAAAACCGATCAGGCTTGGTACTTAAATTCAGTCTTTCATTTGGGAAAAGCGGAGTGAGATATTCAAATGAAACCCTGTCTCTGATTTCTTCCGCTGTCTTTCCGTTTATATATTCAACCCGGAGTAAGGCGAAATATTTTTCACCTTCTTTTGGAGGTCGAATCTGGCCTTTGATTGTATCCCCGGTCTTTAATCCAAAAAGTTTTATTTGAGAAGGAGAAACATAAATATCGTCGGGACTTGCCAGATAATTATAATCGGATGACCGCAGGAATCCATATCCATCCTGCATAATTTCCAATACGCCATCATTTTCAATAACACCGTCAAACTCTTTTATCAAAGCTGCAGCGCCACTTTTCTTGCCACGGTTTTGATCACGGCTATCACGGTTTTCACGTCTATCACGGTTTTCATTGCTATCACGGTTATCACGGCTATCAAGGTCTCCTCTGGGTTTTCGATCACCTATGTCTTCCTTACCATTTACGGCCTTTGCAGAACTTTCCAGATTTGCGTTTGTTGACGCCGGTTCTGTTTCTTTTTCTTTTGCTTCCGGTTCACCATCGGAAGAACCGGAGTTCGCTTTACCTTTATCTACGTCTTCGGATGGAGAATCAAAAGAAGTTATACTTTCATCAAATTCCATTTCGAAAGAATCAAAAAGGTCTTCGGCTTTGTCTTTTTCTTTTTCTTTTTCTTTAGAAGATGCCTTGAGGGGCTGTTCGGCATCATCAGGTTTGAGGGCTTGCTGATCAAGAATCTTGTATACCAGGTCTGTCTTAGACATTTTCTTGTGATTCTTAAATCCCAACTCCTCTGCAATCTCTTTCAACTCTGAAAGAAGTTTCACATTCAGATCATCAATACTGTACATAAAATGATTAGTTCAAAATAAAGAAGGGTTTTTAATACTTATAAATTATTATAAAGAATATACTCCTGTAAATGGTAATTAGAATTAATAAACTTTTTGAAGAAAGTCGTTAGCTGAATCTCGACAAGGGATGTCTTTAATCCGACTGACCTTGCAATATTAGACCAAGCTTAACTAATAGTCAAGATTTTGAATCTTTTTCTTAAGGTCTAAACGAAATCCCCTGTCCACCGGTTTTGTTAATTTTGCCTTATTTTTACCTGTCTAACAATCAAATACCATGCTGTTTGTTCCATATCTGAGAGAAAACATAGAAAATGCAATCCACGGCCTTGAAAAGCGCAATTTCCCCAATGCCAAAAAGGCGCTCGCCACAGTGCTTGAACTTGATGCCAATAGAAAGAAGACTCAGGCTTCCCTGGATTCTCACCTGGCAGAGAGCAACGCACTCTCCAGGGAGATTGGGGCACTCATGAAGGCAGGGAAGAAAGAGGAGGCTGAAAATAAAAAGCGGAAATCCGTCACACTAAAGGAGGCTGCAAAGAGAGAAGAAGAAGAACTTAATCAACTTGAGGACAGGCTTAAAGACCTCTTATATACAATTCCGAATATTCCCAACAAAATGGTTCCCGCCGGCAAATCTGCTGAAGATAATGAAGTGGTAACTTTGTGGGGTGAAAAGCCAAATCTGGTTGACGACCCATTGCCTCATTGGGAATTAATAAAGAAGTATGATATCATAGACTTTGAATTAGGGAATAAAATTTCCGGGGCCGGATTTCCGGTTTACAAAGGAAAAGGTGCCCGCCTGCAACGGGCTTTAATTAATTTTTTTCTGGATGAAGCTCTGAAATCAGGGTATACTGAAATTCAACCTCCTATTGTTGTGAACGAAGATTCGGGGTATGGAACCGGTCAACTTCCGGATAAGGATGGTCAGATGTATAAATTAATTGACGAGAACTTATATCTGATCCCCACCGCGGAAGTTCCGATAACTAACCTGTACCGGGATGTTATTTTGAAAGAAGATGAATTACCTATTCAAAATGTAGGCTACACCCCTTGTTTCAGGAGAGAAGCAGGCAGCTGGGGAGCTCACGTCCGTGGACTTAACCGACTGCATCAATTTGATAAAGTGGAGATAGTTCAAATTCAGCATCCGGATAATTCTTACAAAGCGTTGGATGAGATGTGCGAGTACGTGATGGGATTATTGAAAAAGCTGAATCTGCATTTCAGGCAACTCCGACTTTGCGCGGGTGATTTGGGATTTACATCATCAATTACCTATGATATGGAAGTTTTTTCGGGCGGTCAGAAGAAGTGGCTCGAAGTAAGCTCCGTCAGCAATTTCGAAACGTTTCAGTCTAACCGGCTCAAACTTCGATTCAAAGATTCGACCGGCAAGACCAGACTTGTCCATACCTTAAATGGAAGTGCATTGGCCCTTCCCCGGATTATGGCCGCAATTATTGAAAATAATCAAAGTTCAGTGGGAATTGCCATTCCTGAAGTATTGGTCGATTACACAGGTTTTGACAAGATTGACTAATACCATTACTGTATATATTGGCTGACATCCACTGATTTTTACTAATTTTAAACCTTACAAAATTCACAAATAATGAAAAGATTTGCTCTATTCCTTTTCGCATTGATTATTGGATTCTCCTGTTCAGAAACTGAACAGAAATCCGCCAATGTCAATTACCCGGTAACGAAAAAAGTTGATCACCTTGATACTTACTTTGATCAACAAATAGCCGATCCCTATCGCTGGCTGGAAGATGATAATTCCGAAAAAACCGCCGAATGGGTAACTAACCAGAATGCTGCTACAAATTCATATCTTGACCAGATTTCATATCGCGAGACACTTAAGGAAAGGCTTACTGAGCTTCAGGATTATGAGAAGTTATCGGCACCCAATCACAAGGGAGATTATTATTACTACTATAGAAATGAGGGTTTGCAGAACCAATCTGTACTTTACAGAAAACCAACACTGGATGGAGAAGGCAAAGTTTTTCTTGACCCAAATACATTTTCCGAGGATGGCACCATTTCATTGGCCGGTACCAGTTTTTCCAAAGATGATAAATATTTTTCCTACATGATTTCCGTTTCCGGCTCAGACTGGAGAGAAGTGTACGTGATGGATGTGGAAACCAAAGAGAAGCTAAGCGACAAAATTGAATGGGCTAAGTTTACCGGTACTTCCTGGTATAAAGATGGATTTTTTTATCAGCGATTCCCCCAACCCGGGGAAGGAGATGAATTGAAATCAGAAAACATTTATGGTAAGATTTATTACCATAAGGTTGGCTCACCACAATTGGAAGATGAATTGATCTATGAAGATCAGGAAAATCCCAACAACAGGTTCTTTGCCTGGGTCTCCGATGATGAGAGATTTCTGGGCATTTACACCAGCGCGAGCACAAGTGGTAATGCACTAAAGGTAAAAGACCTTTCTATGGAAAATTCAGATTTCATTACTCTGGTTGATGATTTTGAGAACGATCACTCCATTATTGGCAACATCGGTGAAATTCTATTTATAAAGACTAATCTTGATGCCCCTAACAGCCGTGTGGTTCAAACAACACTTACCAATCCAGCACCAGGGAGTTGGGTTGATGTTATTCCGGAATCGGAGAGCGTGCTCAATGCCAGCATGGCCGGCGGAAAGATTTTCGGTTCTTACCTCGTGGATGCAAAAACCGAAGTAAAACAATTCAACACAGATGGAAGCCTGGACAAAGACATTGAATTGCCAGACATTGGCTCTGCCTTTGGTTTTGGCGGCGATGCTGATGATACCGAATTGTTTTACACCTTCACTTCATTTATTACTCCGGGTACAATTTACAGGTACGACATCGCTACGGGCAAGTCGGTTGAATATCAACGTCCGGATGTTAAATTCAATCCCGATGATTATGAGTCAACGCAGGTTTTCTATAATAGTAAAGATGGCACAAGGATTCCCATGTTCATTATTCATAAAAAAGGTATAGATCTAAATGGTAAAAACCCTACCTGGTTATACTCCTATGGCGGATTCAATATCAGCCTTAGACCTTCTTTCAGTACATACAGAATTTTGTGGCTGGAAAACGGGGGCATTTATGCTCAGCCTAATATCCGAGGCGGCGGCGAGTATGGTGAAGATTGGCATGAAGCCGGAACAAAAATGCAGAAGCAAAATGTTTTCGATGATTTTATCGCAGCAGGTGAATACCTTATTGCAGAAGGATATACAAGCAAAGAATTTCTGGCATTACAAGGTGGTTCAAACGGTGGATTATTAATTGGCGCAACTATTAATCAACGACCAGACCTTGCCCAGGTAGCTTTTCCCCAGGTAGGTGTAATGGATATGTTACGGTATCAGAATTTTACTATCGGTAGAGCGTGGGCCGCAGATTATGGCACATCGGAAGATTCAGAAGAAATGTTTGAATACCTGAAAGGATACTCACCGCTTCACAATATTAAAGAAGATGTTACTTATCCCGCGGTATTGGTAACCACCGCGGACCATGATGACAGAGTAGTGCCAGCACATTCCTTCAAGTATGCCGCTACTCTTCAGGAAAAAGCCGGTGCCGGACCGAATCCTTTGTTGATTAGAGTAGAAACAAAAGCCGGTCATGGCGGTGGAACTCCGACTTCAAAAGCCATCGAATTATATGCTGATTTATATTCGTTTGCTTTTTATAACATGGGGATAATCCCGGATGTTGCAAAAACAAAACTTTGATGCTAAATTTTCCTTATGGGAATTAAAATAAGAGAAGGCAAAAAAGAAGATCTTCCAAAAACGCTGGAGTTGGTGAAAGAGCTGGCGGCCTATGAAAAGGCTTTGGATGAAGTTGAGAATACTGTTGAAATGATGGAGCGGGATGGCTTTGGTGACAACCCGGTTTTCGGAATGTATGTAGCGGAACGCGTGAATCAAATTATTGGTGTCGCTATTTATTATTTCAGGTATTCAACCTGGAAAGGGAAAAAACTATACCTGGAAGATATGGTGATAACGGAAGAAGAGCGAGGAAAAGGTGTCGGTAAATTATTATTTGAACGCGTGGTGAAGAAAGCCCAGGAAGAGCAATGCACGGGTATGTCATGGCAGGTGTTGGACTGGAACGGGCCTGCCATCAAATTCTATGAGAAATATAACGCGACATTTGACGGCCAGTGGCTCAATTGCAATTTCGATAGGAAACAATTGGCGAATTTCAAACCGGATTAATCAACGCTTTGCAGCAATGTGCGGAATGCTGCATGCCTGTTTTTAAATTTTTCATTATGCTCCTGTATCAGCACGGGAGCATATTCATTTAAATACTTCTCCACCATGGTTAAGCTCTCAGCGAAATATTGAATGGAGTAACTGATATTTTCTTCATCGCCGGTAAGAACTTTGTAAATTTTATTTTCGTGGAATAATCCCGTAGCTAAAACTCTTGGGATGTGGTGATTAATCATCCAGTTAAGCCATTCCTGTTCCACTTCTTTATCAATGCCTACCGTCACATTATAAACAACCATTTGAAAGCATGTTTTTACCAAGATAAGTCATTTCAAAGGCTAATTAAACCTGATAAAATGGTTACTTATTCTATGTTTTTGAAATTAACATCATATAATTTTTTTATTATTTTATTAGATATATTTAACCTTATGAAACATTTTATACTACTATTTATACTATTTATTGGCCAATTTGCTATAGCACTCGCCCAGGAGCTAACCACACATCCAAGACTTTTCGTAACAGGAAATGATCTGATAACACTTCAATCCTGGGCCGTAATGTCAAATCCAATGTATTCAGAAGGATTGAAGCAGTTGGCCGATGAAGCCGTAACTTTAATGGATACCGGAGTATTGCCTGAACAAGACCCGGGAAATTCAGCGTACTCTGCCTACTATACAGAAGGTTTTGCCCATGTTCTCGCGTTCATGTCTCTGGTTGAAAGTGACGCCTCCAGAAAAGCTGATTATAAAGCAAGAGCAAAATCACTCTTGATGTATATAATTGACCGGGCTGACAATGGCATAATCCCATCCGGAGAGGAAGCTAACTATACAACTGACGAACTCCGCTATCGCCGGCATAATTTTTCCTCCTCAGACCGTGCACGATGGATAGGCCTCGCATTCCCCTTGACCGTCGACTGGATTTATGACGTATTCTCCCCTGCTGAAAAAGCAAGGATAAGAAGGGTGTTCATCCGGTGGATTGAAATGAACATGGTGGCTTACCCGCATGCGAATTACTTTCGTAACGGACCTGATTTATTTCCTGAAATTGCCAATTACAATAATGAAGCCTGGCTTGAGTTAAATGATCCGCAGAAGAGAGCCCTGCGATTTGCCATGAATAATTATTTCATGATGCTCATTAGAAACTCGGTCATGATGGCCATGAGTTTCGATGCCGGTGATGATATTGCAGACCCTGCACTTCCAAATGATTACGATGGCCGGCTAAGAGAATATCGTGAAAAAATCCTCCACACCTGGTACTTTATGACCGATTATGCATTTCGGCATGAAAACAACGGAGGACTAAGCGCTGAAGGAATTGAGTATATGCCATCAATGGGATATCCTTTACACCTTCTTCTTTCATTATATACGGCTGGATACCGGCCGGAGGATACAGGATCTTCAGGAACCCCCTGGGGCGCTAAAGTTTCCATTAATTCGAATTCCCATTGGGAAAGTACTGTCACAGGTGTACTTAATAGTCTTTCTCCAAATTCCGTAGAATTACCTAGCCGTTCCGGGACCTATTACCAGATGGCCTGGTATGGAGACGGTGAACATTTTTTTGCTCCGGAATTTATGAGAATATTTGGTCCGCTTGGGGTTTATGCGAGAATTGAAGGTAATACAGGTCTCCTTAATGCAATTCGCTGGATTGAAACTTATGCAGCTCCGGGAGGGCAAGCGAGGTTATTTAGCAGAGTGCGAAGTAAGGAAGAAATGAACAGTTCCATTCTTTACTTCATGATATTCGACCCTGAATCTGCAATAGAAGCCCAAAACAATACCTTGCCCGATCCACATGAAAGTTTTCCAACCCATTATTTTGCAGCCGGGCCTGGTAGAATTTTAAGCAGAACCGACTGGAGCCAGAGTGCAAGCTGGTTTAACTTTAATCTTGGCTGGACAGGGATTGACCATCAGCACGGAGACGGAAATATGTTTGATTTTTTCAGAAAAGGAGAATGGCTGACCAAAGAAAGAACCGGTTACGGCAATGTTGCCGCGAGCTCCGACTATAAGAATACTCTGACAATCAAGAGCGAAACAGATGGTTTACATCTGGGCACTATCGGGAATATTCATGCAAGGCGGGGGTCGCAGTATAACCTGGCGAATAGCGACGGTGATCCGATTATTGAAGCAATGACAATAAATGATGACTTTGTTTTTGTAACCGGAAATTCTACAAACCTTTATAATTATGATGACGGCTCCGGATTCAGACCCATCCTGAGAAATGTAAGCCATGCAGGTCGATCCATTTTCTGGCTAAAACCCGATCTCATAATCATTTACGATCGGGTAGAAACCACTAACAATGGGTTTAAGCGATTCTGGCTAAACCTGCCCGATGCAAATCCGGAGATTGCAGGAAAAGAAATTAATGCATTAACACCAGGCGGTCAGAATCTCAAAATCATGAACATGCTGCCGCCCGCTTCAACAATTCAAATAGTTACAAATGATGAAGACCTGGATATTGAGCCTTACCTGTCGGTTTATGATCCTATGCAAACACAAAATGATGATTATTTGCAACCAACCCGGCTAATGATTGAAGCTAATGAAAATCCGAATAGTGTCCGGTTCTTGAATTTGCTAATTGGCCAGGATGCCCCCCAGGCAGTGACAGCGGACTTGATATCATGGAATGGAGACTTCCCCATGGATGGAGTCAGGATTGACACACTGGCCTTTCTATTCGCACGAAACCCTAATCAGAATTTCGTTGGATTCACACACAACAGAATTGCAGGAGTTAAGAGATATTATTTGAGCGGGTTCGAACCGGGAAGTCAATTTGACATTGATATGACCGAGACAAATTTGAGCCTAACTCCCGGAGTTTTTGCAACAGCTGACAATGGCGGTGTCCTGATTATAAACAGTGACGGAACCTCCCCTCCGGTAGTGGCCATTAACTATGAAAATACTTCAATGAATATCTGGCCTAACCCATCTGATGGCAGGTTCAGGATTGAATTACCCTCACAGGTGCCCGGTGAAAAAAGAATTCAGGTCTTAAATCTGGCCGGAGTTGAGGTTTTTGAAACCGAGGTTCAAGGGTTAGAAAGGAATTTTGAATTGGATCTTCATCATTTAAATAAAGGTATTTACCTCATCACTGTTTCAGGCAGGTTTGCAAATTTTTTCGCCAAAGTAGTTATTGAGTGATTGGAGAATCAGATTTTATTCAGGGCAATTTATAAATTTTTCAAATCAAAAATCTTTTCTATTCGCGTACCTGATCATTCCCCAAACCGGAAAAATTACCCAAAGGGCAGACATTAACAGAGACATTGTCATGCCTAAAGAAGTGCCGAAAAATTTTTGAAAAACGGCACCCGTATAACCCATAATTGCAGAAATATCCAGCTTAAGCATCATCAGAATCCTCGCCTGATCAACAGGGTTTAGCATAACTATTCCCAATGCAAGTTTGTCGGTTGGATACTCATTGAAAAACACAAGCAACAACAGGAAAATTCCGTCATAAATTACCGCCATAAAAAGCCAAAGCGCGATGGCCGTTGCGAATCCCTTTATCTTGTTTTCATGTCGTATTGAAACAAAATAAGCAAGGGCAGAAAAAATGAAAGTTAAAAATACTCCTGAGACAATCAGTGTAATAAAATTCAACCAGATTTTGATTTCTCCCGAACCAATGAAAATAAAAGGAAGCAGAATACCCAAAAAGAAACTTAGGGACAAGGAAACAGCCAATCCAAAATACTGACCCAGAAAAATTGAGGATCTTTTAATGGGTTGAGCCAACAAAAGCTCAATGAATTCCCTTGAATTATAGTAATACATCACCCCGAAAAGCATTCCAATCAAAGGGCTAAGTATTATTACTACATTCATCAGGCTTGCAACAGCACGGGATAGATCCGTACTTAAGTAAAGCAAGGCGACCGCCGTGATCAAATAAAATCCGAAATATGCGAGGCTCCACCGGCTTCGGATTAAATCTGAAAAACTGTATTTAAATATTTTGACCATCAGTTCTTAATACTTTTTCATGGTTTGTTAACTCCGTTCGAACTTAGAATTGCTGCGATTGATCGTTCCAGATTGCGCTCCGATGTCAATTCCATTAGCTTCGGTTGAGTTCCCTGGAAATATACTTTGCCTTCCAATATGAAAATTATCTCTTCCGCAAGATCTTCCACAAGACTCATAATATGCGTGGTGAACAAGATAGTTTTACCCTTCTTCATTTCGGAAGAAATCAATTCTTTCAAAGCAAGCAGAGCGACGGGATCCAATCCATTGCTGGGCTCATCAAGGATAATCATGGGGTTGTTAAACATAAACGTCAGAAGGAGATTTACTTTCTGGCGGGTACCTCCCGACAAGTTTCTAAGTGGTTTATCCAAATCATTTCCAAGAGCAAACCTGTCAATGATCTCCTGCTCATCAGATTCCTGCCTCCGGAGTACCTTAACCAGGGCCAGCAGCTCTTTCACCCGAAGATTTTCCGGGAATCGGGCAATTTGGGGAAGATAGTTTAATTTCTTCCGGTAGTTCCAATGCTTTTTAATATTCTCACCATCAAAAATAATTTCTCCTTTGTCGGGTATTACCATTCCCAAAATGCTTTTTATGATCGTGGTTTTACCCGAGCCGTTTGGCCCCAATATAGCGGTGAGTTTTCCTTGCTCTATGGACAGGTCCACGCCTTTTATGACCTGGTTTTTGCCAAAGCTCTTGTGTAAGTTAATTATCTGCAACATTTTTCCAGGGCTTCATTAAAGGTTCACTGTCTACCAAGGTTGGTGGAGTAAACATTGGCGTTACTTTTTCGGCAAAATCAATAATATCAATAAAAAAGCTTCTCAGCAAAACAATAGAAGGCTCTACCCGGCTTACCAAATAAGAAAATAATTTCATTGGCCGGTAAGGAATGTCCCCTCTCCCATCTTTGTTTAGATCATAACCCGAATAGTCACTCCAGTAGTTTCCATCATAGTTATTATAATTACGGGAATTGTTTGTAGATAAATCAAAAGTATTTGAAATAAAGTTATTTTTAGAAATGGTATTATCCGCACAGCTTCCCAGGATTTTCAGCGCCCAGCCGTTTCCCATAAATTCATTTTCCATTATTTCAATCCGGTTGGCACCTTCACCATAAATACCTATTGTATTATAAAGGAATTTATTTTTTATGATTTTACCATCATAAATCTCTTTTAATAACAATCCGTAGGAAGCAGTTCCCCAATTCAGTTCAAACGTGTTATTAGTCATTTCAATGTTTCGCGAAAACATTACCGCAACCCCTGCACCATTATTGCTAAAAGTATTTCCCAAATATTTATCATGATTGGAAAACATGAAATGCAGCCCATAGCGGATGTTGTTCTGACTGACATTACCCTCAACAATGCTTTCATCTACAAATTCCAGGTAAATGCCATCCCGATGTTTCTTCACGACGTTATCCTTAACAATCATCTTTTTGCTGTACCATAAATGGATTGCATTCCCGCTTGACATCTCCACCAAGGCATTGCCGATCAATTCATTGTTTACTATGTCGCATTCACTCGAATTTTTCGCGTAAATGCCAAAGAAAGAGTTCTCAAACTTATTATTAGCTATCCGGCAATTCTTTACTGCCTCCAAACTAATCGCCGCATTATCACTGATGTAACTGACTCCAACATCTCTGAATCGAAAACCCATCACTGTTACATTATCCGAAATGATTCGCATTATTTCAAATTTATTCTCGCCATCCAACAAAGGCCAGTCTATTCCCTGCAGGTAAATCGGCTTGTCGACTGTTATGGTTCCTTCTTTATAGATTCCTTTCATTACGCGCAGAGTATCACCGGGCCGAGAAATTCTAATTGCTTCAGTGATTGTTTTAATTTGGCAGTTTGAACAAACCTCAGTGGTTGAAGCATGTAATTTGCATGCTCCTGCAATTGTCAGGAATATCATAGACCAAACCTTCAACCGGAATACTTTAGAAGTTCTCTATTTTAGTAATTTCAAAATTATCAATCAACTCATTCCATGTTTGAATTACCCCTTCATTTTCATTTTGAATATCTTTCGCAGCTTCCCGTGCACTGAAAGAAGCAATATATTGCCCCATGGGACTTGGTATTTTTTTGGATCTCAGGTAAGCAGCTCCCTCCGCAACAATCCATTCACCATTAAGATAATTAATTACGTAGTAAGTATCCCCATCCTGCTTTGGATTTTGCTTTGAATAGTTCACCAGGCACTCCACCGCATCAAACTTGAATATTTTTCCTTTTCTTGTGACAATTTCAGCGCCAAATTTATTGTCTACAATTGTCATCTTACAATAATGACAACCATCTGTTCCATAAGCTATGGGTTGAGGACCGGAAGAACAAGATAAAAAAGCGAGACAACAAAGAGTTAAAAATAGCTCTTTCATCTTTTATTCTTTTTGAATATAGAAAAAGTTGAAAGCACTATGGTTATTCCAAGAAAAAGGCCGCCCCAATACGGATATGAATCAGCTTTGAAATTCAGCAACATTTTTGATCCCAGCAATGGAGGTTGATAAGCCATACCAGGAACTTTTATAGGCGCTGTTGGGCTCAGGTTATGACCGTAATCATACTCCCACAGGTAGAAATCATAGATACCCAGGCATCCCATGAACAATAAAACCACCAGCCAGCCAATTGCTAACTTTTTGTTTTTAAAGAATGACAAAATCATTCCAATGACTGCCATTCCAGCCACAATGATTGGGAAATATTTAAACTCGGCAAATTCATCGGGCACAATGTACTTCATACCCACGTAATGATTCAGAATATTTATGTTTTGCAAGGTATATTCTGTATCGCCCGTAATTTTGTTTATCCAGATATACATAGAAATTCCTTCCGGATATTGAGGTGCAGTTAAAGTAATTTTCCAGAGCGGAAATATAAACAAAGCAAACAGCAAGAATGAGGCGACAAGCTGGAAGAGATTTATTTTTTTCATGAGATAAGGGATAACAAGCAAAAGGGGTCGAAAGACCCCTTTGCAACCAAATCACCTAATTGCCGAGGGACCACTTTAACTCTGTGTTAGAACCGCGTTCGGAAACGCGAATGTACCCCTGCATTTCCTGGTGAAGTGCTGAACAAAAATCAGTACAATAAAAAGGATAAACTCCAGGCCGTTGCGGCTCCCAATAAAGGGTTTCCGTTTGACCAGGCATTACCAGCAATTCAGCATTATTTGCTCCCATGATACTTAGCCCATGCGGAGTATCCCAATCCTGCTCAAGGTTAGTTAGATGTACATAAACTTTATCCCCAACCATAATTCCTTCGATATTGTCAGGAGCAAAATGGCTGCGAATTGAAGTCATATAAACGCGAACTTCATTTCCCTTTCTTTCCACCTTGGTTTCACCTTCAGATTTAACGGCATAAGGATGTTCATTTTCTTTCAGATTATAGATTTTTTTAGAGTTTGGCATAACCAAATCGGCGGCTATCGCCTGCGCATAATGCGGTTCACCAATTGTTGGGAAATCAAGTAAGATTTCCATTTTGTCGCCTGAAATATCAATCAATTGTGCTGATTGATTTAATTCCGGACCGGTTGGCAGGTATCTGTCCTTTGTAATTTTATTCAAAGACAGCAGGTATTTACCCCATGGTTTCATTGAATCACCACCAGGGATCATCAGGTGTCCGATAGAATAATAGGAAGGCACTCTATCAAGTACTTCCCAGGTTCCTAATTTCCATTTCACCACTTCAGAAGATATGAAGAATGATGTATAAGCATTTCCCTTGCCATCAAACTCCGTATGTAATGGACCCAAGCCGCCGCTTTGCACAATACCGGCTACTATTTCATCAAATTTAAGAACGGGTATTCCATCTATTTCTCCATCATAACTTTCATTATTTATGGCTGTCATCATTTTGTCAAAGGAATGCACAGTTAAATCAGCACTTAATTTTCCATTTCCCACAATATATTCACCGGTAGGATCAACATCAACACCATGTGGAGATTTAGGAGTTGGCAAATAGTAAATAAGGCCCGGACATTCTGACGCGAGAAGCACTTTTACAGTAGTTCTGGTTTCAGAAGTTGCCATATGTGTTTTCTCACTATATCGATTTACTACGTAAGAAGTTGGAAAATCTACGGCTTTCCCCTGGGCGAGATATTCTTCCGCTTTTTTCCAGTTAACGGCAGCAATAAAATCTTTATCATTCTGAGAGGCATTTACTTCTTTTAGTGTATGCGCTTTTTCAGAATTGTAAGTGGTGAAAAATGTCCAACCATCAGACTTACCTTTTCCTGAATGAGCCAAGTCATAATCAAAGCCAGGCACAAGAATCTGGAAAGCTATATCCATGGATTCATCATCTACCTTAATAAAGCTGAGGACACCTTTAAATTTGTTTTTATACTCACTTATAGCCACATCTTCCTGCGGAATTGGCACACTAAAGCGAGTTCCGGCAACAACATAATCGGTATTCATGGTAGTGAAAGGTGAGCTATGGTTACCGCCGCTATTTGGAATTTCAATAATATCGGTTGTTTCGAACGTTGTGAGATCAATCCTTGCTATTCTTGGCGTATTATTACCATTGATGAACAACCAGCGACCATCAGGAACTCCATTTGTTTGTGATAATTCCGGGTGGTGGGAATCATCCCAGGGAATAAATCCGAAGGAAGTGTTCAGCATGGGTTTTGTTTCCTCATTAAAACCATATCCTTTTTCCGCGTCAACGGAAAATACAGGGATAACCTTTAGGAGTCTGCCCGAAGGAAGGCCGTATACACTTACTTGCCCACTGAAACCTCCGGAAAGGAAGGCGTAAAATTCATCATATTCTCCCGGAGCAACATACACGCGCGAAGCGGCATCTGAACTTAAAGCTCCGGAACCTTTTTGTGCGCCGTTACAGGCAAAAAGCATGGAAAGGGATGTAATTAAAATGGCGGCATAAAATTGATTTGTTTTCATACTGGTATTGGTTAGTTAATTCAAAGAGTTCTAAAGTATTCCAGGATTTTTCTCGCCTGTTCTTCGGTTAAATTCTGGTTGGCCATAGGAGCCATATTATATTCAACCAGGAGTTTTTTTGCAATGGGATCTTCCTTTACCATTTGTTCCGGGTTCAGGATCATGTTCATTATCCATTCCGGACTTCGTCGGGTGAGGACATCTTTCGGAGCAGGTCCGATAAATTTCTCACCCGGTTTATGGCAGGATGTGCAATATTGAACATAGATTATTGCACCTTCGGCAGCCATTGCCTGATCTATCGCATCAGGCAAATTAAGGCTCTTTACAGGCCCAATCCCTTTATTTTCCATGGGGTCAGCATCTTCGCCGGCAAGCCTTGGCTTTGGAGTAGTTTCCACATTTTCAGTTTCACTTCCCGAGCCCCCGCAATTGCCAAAAAGAAAGGTTACGGCAATAATTAATGCCGCGTTTAGAAGTAATTTTTTCATATCACAGAGTTAATGATTAAAGGATTAAAAATAACGGGGTCGCGTTCGCCCAAAAATGATCCCCATCAAGCAAGAACATGACATTAATCATGGCAACCTTGTTTCAGGAGACCGGAATCAATTATATGCCGCCAGGCATCTATACTAATTTACAAAAATTATTTGAATTACGCTATGGGACGAAACTTTCAAGTAAAAATCCTACCAGGTAGGAAACTACGGCGGCTGAGCAGCCCAGAATGAGCGTTTCCATTACTCCCTTCCAAATTGAAGTTTGGGTGACTTTCGTCTTTACCATACCTATTATTACGAAAGCAAGCGTTGTCAGAATTGCAGAAATTGCAAAGGTGTTGTTAAGTGAAATAAATGAATCCGCTACGTAAGACATTAAGGGTATTAACCCTACCAGAACGAAGGAAATGAATGTAGCAGCCCCCATAGCAAATGGTGATTTATTTTCCGGAATCATTTCCAGCTCTTCCTTCATCATCACATTTACCCATCTGTCCTTGTCTGCGGTAATTACCCGCACAACGTCTTCTAACAATTCGCCTTCAAAGCCTTTTTGGCGGTAAATTTCCCGGATTTCTTCTCGCTCGGCCTCCGGAATATTCTCTACTTCCCAGTATTCAGTTTTCTTATGCCGCTCATAATTTTCATTGTCCGACTTGGAGGACAAGTAGCTTCCTACAGACATCGCGAAACCATCTGCGAGCAAATTCGCGAAGCCCAAAATTATGATTACTGTTGATCCCAGATTCGCTCCTTCAGCTCCGGCCACAACCGCGAATGTTGTTACACTACCATCCATGCCTCCATAAACAAATTCTCTTAAATAATTAGTGAATTTGCCAAAGCCGGCTTTTACTTTATGTAATCTTTCTTCTGAGTGTTTCCTTTCCATTAGCACGGGTTTCACTCAATAAAGAGCGTTAATCTGAATAAGCCCGAAGATTTTGAAATTGACATTGATGGAATTAGTCTGTAATATGGGAAACGATATCTTTCAATGTTAAAATTCCCACTAATTTTCCAAATTCAACAACAAGCAATGCCTGGAAATTGCTTTCCTGAAAAACCCTGATCGCCTGTTGAAGGGATGTGGCAGGAGAAATATTCACGGGATCATCGGTCATGACATCGCTTATCGAAAGTTTCTTATTCATTGATACATCATCACATTCCCATTTCTTTTGCCCGGCAACTGTGTAAGCCTTTAGTATGTCGATGGTACTTATTATGCCAATAGGATTACCATCCTTGACAACCGGCAGGTGGTGAATTTTAAATTTCAAAAACAGGTCTCTGGCCTGGCTAAAAGTATTGTCAGCTTCTGCGTAGATAGGTTCAGGAGTCATTATTTGGGAGACGGGGGCTTGAATTTTCATAGTCTTTTTTGGTTTAAAGTTTTGTGTTGAATCTTAATTCCAGGTTTTGAGCGTTAATAGTGTTCTTTTGGTATGGCGGGTTAAGTCCTCCGCGATGCTTCCCGCAAACAGATGAGCCAGACCTTTTCTGCCATGAGTTGCAAGAGCAATCATATCAGCATCAATATCCGCAGAGTAATGAAGGATTCCTTTTTCTTCCGTTAACTCATTGTAAACCATAAAGAAGAAATCTTTTATCTTATTTTTGGTCACATATTTTTCGTACGCTTTCTCAATCATGTGTTGAGTCTTGAAATATGCCGGCGTATTTATGAAAACCATTTTAACTTCCGCTTTAATCATTTTGGAAAAATCTTTCAGAAATAAAGCCATCGAATCTGATTCTTTTTCAAAGGTTGTGGGAAATACAATAGATTTCAATTTCTTTAAATCAATATCTTCTTTAACAGAAATAACGGGACAACTGGCACGGCGGACAACTTTCTCGGTATTTGAGCCAATCAAATTGTTATTCCTCGCATTTCCCAGGCCGCTTGTTCCAATAACCACCAGGTCCGTCTTATTCTGTGAGATTTCATCAGAGATGTTAGTGAAGGGATTCCCAATCTGAATTTTCTTCACCACTTTCACATCTTTAAAAGTCTTGGAGATCTCATATTTCTGAAAAACCTCATTAACATCTTTCAAAACTTCCTGAACATATTTGTTCTTCGACGGATCTTCATATTCAGACATCATCGTATCAAAGGCGGACCCCCCCGGGTAATTTAAGACATAAAGCAAGGTGACTTCTGCCTGGGTTAATCTGGCCACCTGGGCAGCAAAGGTCATCGCATTAATTGCCTCCGGAGAAAAATCCGTAGGTACCAGTATTTTACTGATATTGCTTTTGCTTTTCATTGATTTTAGCTTTTAAATTTTCACTCTTCAAGCTGAAAGTCCAAACAGGTCTTATAGAATGGTTAACAACATCTTCAGCAAAACTTCCGGCAAAAATGTGTGCGAGTCCTTTCCGACTATGCGTTGCCAATGCAATCATATCAATATTATTTTCTTCAGCATAAAACAGAAGGCCGTCATCTGCAGCAGAACTTTTGTAACAATTTACTGAATAATTTGGCAACATATGCAATTTTGCCAGCTGATCCATCTTTGACCTGGCCTCTGTGTCAGTGATCTTATCGTATAGGGTATTTACCCAAACCAGGTGCAATTCCGCTTTAAACAAATGAAGATATTTCTTTAGTTCAAATAATGCTTCATTATGATTATCCTCAAATGTAATTCCATACGCAATTTTTTTGATGGCATTGAAATCAAATTTGCCGGGTACAGTGATTACAGGACATTTTGAAAATCTGACTGCTTTCTCTGCATTGGATCCAATAAATAATTCCCTGAGTCCGCTTGCTCCTTTGGTACCCATTACAACCAGATCTGCATCAGATTGCTGAATTAACCGCGCAATATTCTCATAAGGATTGCCAATTCTTATGTGCTTCTTTATCCTGACATCAGGGTATGCTGGATTTACAAGCTTCTTGTCTAGTTCTTCATCTGCTCGCTTTTTCAAATTCACGATGTAAGCATCCGTAATTGAATCCATAGAGATCTCACCGGTGGTGTTAAATACAGACATCACAGGGTATTCGAGAACGTGCAATAGTGTAACTTCTCCTTTTGAATGTTCCGCTATGCTACACGCAAAGTCAAAAGCATTGTTCGCGTATTCGCTAAAGTCTGTTGGGACAAGTATGTTTTTCATTGCTATACTATTTAAAATTTAATTATTCATGAATTATTAATAAAGGAGTTTTAGCATGAAGCACCATTTTCCTGGTTATGCTTGAATGGAAAAGAGATTCAATGAATCCATGATCATGAGCAACCATTACCAGAATATCAGTTCCTTCTGCCTCAACAAAATCTGTAATTGCTTTTTCAATTTTCCCGGCAGCCTTGAAATGATATTTATGTTTTACACCATCCAGATAAGGATCGAGAGACAGCCTTCCCTCACTTTCCTTTCCGCCTGTTTTCAGGGTAGTATTAAAGTTCACAATATCCAATTTCGATTTAAACTTCCGAACCAAATTCAAAATCATGCTATACGAATTGGGATCATTTACCTTCTCTTCATCGTAAGCGATAGTCACTTTCTTAATTCCATTGAATCTGGCGCTTGCAGGAATTGCCAGAACAGGGCAATCAACCATGTCAACAACCTTCGAAGTTGTGCTTCCCAGAATTTCGCCAATTCCGGTTGCACCTGCTGTACCCATTATTACCAGATCTATTGGTATTTTTTTGGTTTGAAGTTTAATTACATCCTCCGGAAACCCTATTTCCAGGAGAAAGGAATAGTTGGTGAAATCCTCATGAAAATAATTTTTTTTCAGCTTCTCAAACTCATCCTTCCAGGCCTTTTCCAGAACCTCTTTAAGGCTGAACCCTGCAACCCCTTCCATTTCCGGAACTGTTTGAATGAGCCTGTAGCAGTGCAGAATCCATAATTTGGCATTGCACTGACGAGCAATATTTATTGCATAAATCAGTGCATTATCTGAGTTAACAGAGAAATCTACGGGAACAAGAATATCGCTAACAATCCTTTTGTGAAATTGTGATTCACTGGCCATGGTACGAAATTATTTTGTTGGGTGATGGTATCTTATGACATTAATCAGTTTCGGGAGTGTATTTTGTCACTGGGAAAAGTTTAGCTACTTTTCTAAGTAAATTAGCCAATATGGGAAGAAAGGACTCATACAAGAAGCTTTTCGAAAGCGACGACGCGTTCAAAGCCATATATAAATCGGCGACAGAAGGGATATTACTTGCCAATCAAAAGGGAGTTATTGCAGATGCAAATCCTGCCTCCCACTCTCTATTTGGATACGGGAGTAATGAGTTAATTGGGAAGTCTGTGGAGAGCCTGATACCTACTAACCTAAGAACGAATCATATAAAAATGCGGGGTACTTTTCATAAGAATCCAACACCCAGAGTAATGGGGGCAGGTCGTGACCTGGTGGGTTTAAGGAAGAATGGAACCGAATTTCCTATCGAGGTGAGCTTGAGCCATTTTGAAATTGAGGGAGTTATGTTTGCCATCGCGTTTGTCATAGATATATCAGTGCGCAAAAATGCTGAACTGGAACTAAAGAATAGTGAAGAAAAATTAATAGTCTATGCAACTGAATTGGAGCGGCGGGTCCAAAACCGAACCGAACAATTAGCTGAGTCAGTGCAAAATCTGGAAAAAATAAATAACGAACTGGAGCGTGAAATAAAAGAACGCAAGCGGGCTGAGAAAGAAGCTTTAGTTGCCTTAGAGAAGGAAAAAGAACTCAACGAAATGAAATCCCGGTTTGTTTCACTTGCTTCACACGAATTCCGTACTCCGTTAAGTACGATCCTCTCTTCAGCATCCCTTATTGGTAAGTATGACAAAGAAGAAATGAATGAAAAAAGGATTAAACATATAAATAGAATAAAAGATAATGTTAGTGAAATGACCGGCATACTTAATGACTTTTTGTCTTTGGATAAGCTGGAGGCCGGGCAGGTGGAAAGCAGACACGAAAAAATTGAATTAATCTCATTTATAAAAGAAATCATTGCAGAATTGAAAACGATAACAAGGAGAGGTCAAATCATTACTAACAGTTTCAATGTGCGAACGTATGAATTATTTATTGATAAATCCTTTCTGAAAAATATTCTAAATAACTTAATTTCGAATGCAATAAAATATTCACCGGAGGGAGACCCAATTGAAGTTTCAGTTGTAACTTCCAAATCAAGTGTTACTATTGAAGTAAAAGATTATGGAATTGGAATACCGGAAGAAGATCAAATTCATCTCTTTAAGAGATTTTTCAGAGCACATAACTCCATCCATATCCAGGGAACCGGGCTTGGGCTCAATCTTGTAAAAAGATACATTGATTTGCTTGGTGGTTCCATATCATTCAAAAGTGAAGTTGGCAAAGGATCTACCTTTATGATAAAATTACTTAATAACTTAACCGACGATGAAAACAATACTACTAATTGAAGATAACCAGGACGTTCTCGAAAATACCGCCGAAATTTTGGAATTGGCTAACTACAAGGTAATGACAGCCAATAATGGCCGTGCCGGAGTTGAACTCGCTCAGAAAAATATGCCGGACTTAATCGTGTGCGATATAATGATGCCTGAGCTTGATGGTTATGGAGTTTTACATATTCTGAGCAAGAATGAGAAAACCGCCGGCATTCCCTTTATTTTTCTTACCGCGAAAGCCGACCGCGCTGATTTGAGAAAAGGCATGAACCTGGGAGCCGACGATTATCTGACCAAGCCTTTTGATGATACGGAATTACTGGATTCCATTGAGAGCCGGTTGAGAAAATCAGATTTAATGAAGAAGAATTTCCAGCGCTCCGTGGAAGGTATTAATGAATTTATTCAAGATGCTGCAACAGTGTCAAATATTGATATGTTGATAAGTAATCACAAGCTCAGGATGTTCAAGAAAAAGGCCTCTGTTTTTCATGAGACGGACTATCCTAACCATCTTTATTTTATAAGTTCCGGAAGAGTAAAGACTTTCAAGTCAAATCAAGACGGAAAAGATTTAATACTTGGAGTTCACTCTACCGGGGAATTTTTGGGATACAATGCGCTTATTACTAATACTTCTTATTCTGAGTCCGCCGAGGCCCTGGAAGATTCCGAACTGTATGTAATACCCAAACAAGACTTTGAATCTTTGATGTACACAAACCGGGATGTTACCCGGAAATTTATCCAGATACTGTCTGATAACTTGCAGGAAAAGGAAGAACAAATGTTGCACCTGGCGTATAATTCGGTACGGCAGCGGGTTGCGGAGGCATTGATAAACCTGGAAGAGAAATATAACAGCACCACACCTGGTGAAACCTTAACTATTTCAAGGGAAGATTTAGCTAATATTGTGGGCACCTCACCCGAATCTGTAATTCGCACGCTGTCAGATTTCAAGGATGAAAAATCTATAGAAATTAAAAGTGGAAAAATTCGAATTTTAGATCCCGGCAAATTGGAAAAGATTGTCAGCTGGAACCGATAAACTTGATTACAGATATTTACTCAAGCTTTCCGGAGCCGCAGTAATTCTTCAGACATTGGCATGGACTATCAGCCCATTTCCTTTTTTTCAGTTTTTTGCGTACGTACCAATTATAGCGGCCTGCCTGTACCTGAATGAGGTAAAGATTAAGTTCTATTTGGAACTCCTAATAATTATCTTCTTCACTTTTTTTATTCCTGCTCTTTTCAAATTCCTGGTTTTTACGCCCTCGCTTCGGGATTTTGTTGCAAGTCTATCTCCTGCCCTCACATTTTTGTTGTGGTTTTATTCGGGAACCAGATTGGGCAGATTGAAAAGTTTTTACCTGGTAATTTTCTGGTTGGGAGTAGAATATATCTCCATTGCCATTTCACCCCCGGTATATAACCACTTGCCAGGCGCGGCATTCCGCCTATGGGGTGAATCAATGGTTTGGATACGATTTACAGGTTTCCAGGGTACAACTTTTTGGCTTTTACTCACTAATATTCTTTTCACTCACAGTTTTTTTGATGAAAAAGGAAAATTTCTAAGCAAGATTATTCGCACCCGGTATCTGATTAGTTCCGGGGTGGCAATTCTACCTATGATAATCAGCATGTTCGTCTTTAAAGGCAACCCGGAAGGAGATTTGACCGGTTTCTTTGAAAATCCCTCCGTTTATTGGAATAATTTTAGGCTAAACCCGTTTTATTCTTACTACCTGGATTATGGAGAATACCTGGGAAAGACAAGCTTTTGGCTGAGCATATTCATTTTACTTTCATTGATGGTAAAAGGTTATCTTTCAAAAAATGGAAATTAATATAGAAAAAGAGGTTATCGAATTGGTTAAAGAAGTTGGAGAGTTCATTCTTAAAGAAAGAGAAACATTCAGTTACGAAGCCGTCGAATTGAAGTCTTTCAACAATCTTGTAAGTTATGTAGACAAACAGGCGGAGCTGAAGTTAATTGAGGGCCTTGGTAAATTAGCACCTGAAGCCGGATTTCTGGTCGAAGAGGGAACTGTGCCACAATCAGAAAGTGAGTGGCAGTGGATTATTGATCCCCTTGACGGAACAACCAACTTCGTTCACAATATCCCCGCTTATTCAATCAGTGTTGCACTCGCTTTCGAGGAAGAAGTTTACCTGGGTGTAGTGTATGAAATAACCAGGAAAGAGTGTTTTTACGCTATTAAGGATAAAGGCGCATTTCTTAATGGAAAGCCAATACAAGTTTCTGCAAGTAAATTGCTTGAGGAAAGCCTGATTGCAACCGGATTTCCTTACCATGATTTTGGCAAAACCGGAACCTATTTTGAAATCCTGGAAGAAATGATGCGGAAGACGCATGGAGTTAGAAGAATTGGAAGTGCAGCGGTTGACCTTGCCTATACGGCTTGCGGCAGATTTGAAGCTTTTTTCGAGTATAACCTGAACCCGTGGGATGTTGCCGCGGGGACCCTATTGGTGAAAGAAGCGGGTGGAACGGTCTCTGATTTTTCGGGTGGAAATAGTTTCCTGTTTGGTAGGGAAATAATTGCTGCCGGCAATGTGTATCCGCTTGTACTTGAAATAATAAAGAACAAATGGATTTAAACCCAGACAGTGGTCCCTTCCGTACAATTCTTACAGATATCTATTTCCTTTCGTGAAGACAAAAGGCTTTGCCGGAACTTCCTGTATTTCTCCCCTTCCCAAATTTCTTTAAACGGCATTTCATTAATATTACCCATGGAATGGCTGGCATCTTTATCAAAACAACATGGAACAACCGCGCCGTCCCAGGTTATCACACATGAATGCCACATCTTCCAGCAATGATTTTCCAATGAATTTTTGATTTCCCAGTTTCCGTTTTTGGTTTTATGATACCTGGAAAATTTACTCTGATCCGGAATAAGCGGGGAACCATTTTCAAAATCATAAATCTGGGCCGTTTTAAACAAAATTTCATCCACACCTAAATTTTCCCCCAATCTATTAATCCCGGTTACCTGGTGCTCATTGGGTTTTACTACCAGAAATTGAAAGGCCACGTGAGGTTTCATCTTGCCTGATTTCTTTCTGGCGGATAATAATTCTTTTGTTCCATTTATCACCCTTTCAAAACTTCCTCCAACACGATATTGCTGATACGTTTCCTGGTCGGCTCCATCGATCGAAATTATTATCCTGTCAAGCCCGGATTCAACTGTTCTCCTGGCAGTCGTTTCATCAAGATAATGAGCGTTGGTTGATGTTGAAGTATAAATTCCTTTTCCGGATGCATAGCTAACCATTTCCAGAAATTTTGGATGAAGATATGGCTCACCCTGAAAGTAGAAAGTGAGGTAAATGAGATGGGTGGAAAGTTGATCAATTACTTTCGTGAAAGTATCCGATGACAGATTGCCGGTGGGTCTGGAAAACGAACGAAGTCCGCTAGGACATTCCGGGCAGCGCAGGTTGCATGAGGTTGTTGGCTCGATGCCGATGCTGAATGGCAGACCCCGGTGATTTGGCATACCGCTAATTCTGGAAATGTAATAACTTGAAAGCACCCGCGAAGCATTAATCAACTTACCGGGTGAGGTCTTAGATAACAGATTTAAGCGATCCGAAAAACTTCTCATTAAATGCCGAAATTACAAAATTATCATCTATAGTTTTGTTACAATATTTGTTAACCTTGTAATGGCTCCATTTGTGCATGAAAAATTATTTGATCCCTCTGCTATTTACCTTGTCCGTTCCATCCCTGGGACAGGCTCGTCTTTCGGATCAATCAAAAGTATTTATGCTCACTTTTGGTCCGGGGCAACAACAGGTGTATACATGCTTTGGTCATAGTGCTATCCGGATTACAGATGCATCAAAAGGAATTGATCTGGTATATAATTATGGAACTTTCGATTTCGATCAGAAAAATTTCTATCTGAATTTTGCCATTGGTGAACCCTATTATTCTCTGGCTATCGGAAAATACGAACATACCGAATATGTATACATGTATTTCAACCAGTCAATCTACCAGCAGGAATTAAATCTCACATTATCACAGCGACAAACGTTGTTTGAATTTCTTAACTGGAATTCTCTTCCTGAAAACAAGGATTACCTCTATGATTACTTTTACGATAATTGCTCAACCCGCATACCGGATGCATTTTTTCATGTTTTTGGAGATAGAATTTATCTCGATACAATAACATATGTCACCGAAGCCCGGAGCTTCAGGGATATGGTGAATGTATATACACCCCTGCAGCCATGGGGTGATTTGGGAATCGATTTAGGTCTGGCCATAGAAATTGACAAGATCATGCAGCCGGGGGATTATTTGTTTCTTCCTGAATACTTATACGAAGCGGTAGATAATGGCACAATACTTCATGGAGATTCAATTGTTCCACTGGTTAAAGATAAGAGGGTAATTTTTGAAGCAAAACCCGTGGAATATAATTTGGGTTTTTTTACTCCGAAAACGGTTTTCTGGCTTTTGCTGCTGGTAGTTGCCGGTTTCACTTTATGGGAAATTCTGAAACGCAGGCACCTCAAACTTATAGATGTCATTCTTTTTAGTCCAGTTTGGTTGCTGGGAATTTTTCTTGTTATTCTTTGGTTTGGAACTGAACACAAATCCGCCTGGAATTTTAATTTGTTGTGGGCGAATCCATTTCATGGTATTTTCCTTTATTTTCTGATTAAAAACAAAAAACCGAAATTGATTGTATATCATTTTCTCGGCTATGGTATACTTCTACTACTTACGCTTGTTTTTTGGAGAGTATTACCGCAAGCGCTTCACCCCGCATTCGTGCCATTAGTTATAGCTTTAGCGCTGAGATCCTTTTGGGTTTACCGTGTTACTACTTCAATAAGAAGCTGGACCAGCGAATAAATACCCAATCCGAGTAAAACAAAACCGGGAATTTTTTTTGCGCGTTCCTGATTAGTCATAAACCGGGAAGCTTTAGAGCCCAGAAAAACCAGCGTAAACAATAATGCAATGGTACCGGCTGCAATTCCGGCTATATAAATAAATTCATTGGATGAGTTCAGACTAATCCAGTTATTCGTTTCCAGGTAAGCTGTGATGGCTATCCAAAATGGGATAGCAAGGGGATTAGCCACACTCACCATTAAACCCTTCCGAAGTCCGCTGGATTCCAGTTTCTTCTCCCAGCGCTTCTGTCCTGACCCCGAGCGAAGGGACAGCAACCCCAGAATTATCAAAACAACTGCTGCAATTAATTTGAAATTGTCCTGCAGCATCTGCGAAGATAAGATGAGTTGCTGAAATTTGACGGCGATATATGCGTAAACAAATTCTATTACCGCTGCCACCAGGGTGAATCTCACGGCAGCTGCCCGATGACCTCCCATTGAAAGCTGAAGTACACTTATGTTTATAGATCCGGGAGGAATGGAGCCAATATAGCTGAAGAAAAGTCCGATAGTGAAGAGTGTTATTGCTTCCATCCTTCAGGTAAAGCCCAATTTCTTGAAGGTTGGAAGTTGTGTAAAAACATACCAGCCCTCTTTCCAGGTCAGATATTTTACTCCGGATTTTTTGTTAATCATGCTTATTCTCAACAAAACCCGCATGTGAAAAAACAGAGATTCATAGGCGTTCCAGATGGAAGCTCCCGGATGGTAGATATGACCGGGTTCAGCTCCCGATCCATTTAGTTCCATAATTTTCATATTTCCATCTTCAAGATCTTCCCATGACTCACATTTCAGATCGAATCTTCCTATAAAGAAGCCATCAATTTCTTTGGCTATTTTGTCAAATGAGCGTGTCATTTTTTTGGTAATTCTTTTCCCGCCATCCAGAAAGGCTGCTCCTTTGCAATGATTTCCAATGGGGACCAGTAATTTTTCTTTGGCCATTGGCAGAATACTTTCCATCTCAGCTCCATATTTGTGTTCCAACACATCAAGCTGCAATTTTGCCCTTGGATTCTTTCTAATAAGATTTCTTATAGTAGACTTACCATCTCCGGTAATTTTAAGAAACTCCTTTATCACAATAGAACTGATTCTTCCAGCCGACCGGTTGGGATATCTGAAGTAGAAAACACCCAACTCTATTGGCAAATCTATGTACTCCTGTACCAGAAAATTCATTTTTATTGAATCTACATAGTTTGTCGCGGCTGCTTCCGTATCAATTTTCTCAACCATTAAACCTCTCTCCCCGATGTCAGGCTTGAAAATTAAAGGAAAGCTAAGGGATGCATCTTCAATTTTGTTCAATACTTCCTCAATAGAAACATTCTGATTGAAGTAAAGAGTTTTGGGCTTCAATTCATCATCGATCTTTTTCAATATTTTTATTTTGGATTCTCCCAGCATCCCGCCAAATTCAATTCCAGGATTAGACGCTGAAAAGAAAAATGGCGATCTTGCTTTTATAGAAAGCCATAGCCAGTAAAACATCACGGGGATATATACAATTTCCATGGGCCAGTATTCCCAATTCCTTAACCGGATCAAAAAATTGCTGTTTATTATTTTCGATGAAAAATTCATGCCTTAATCAAGGCAATATTTTTAAGCCTTCAGAGTCTGGATTTTCTGATACTTTACCGTGGACACGGCAACACCAAAATCAGAGGGTATTTTCACTGCTGAACAAATCTCTTTTAAGCCCACTTTGATGAGTGCCATGTGATGGATTGCATGTTCGATATTATACACCAGCTCCCTATAGTAAGAAGAGTGGATAAGGACATTATCTCCGGAATCAGGATCGTAATTGACTTCCAGCACGAAAGGCTTATCCGCCGGCAGAAACATTACAAAGTCTTCCAGCCGCGCAATCATTTCCATTGCCAGAACTTTGCTGCTTTCAATTTCTGTGTCATGACTGCGTTTATCGTAATTCACTCTTCCATCCTTATATCCATCTTTCAGGCAAGTAAAAAACTCAATGGTGTGCCTCGTGTGTTGCCCAATGGTTGAACCATTCAAAGATTTCACGGGCATAATGAATTCCGTTTCTTTCAGTTGACCGGTAACATCTCTTAGCTGTCCCAGAACTTTTTTTAGCGCATTTTGTAATTCCATACTATTTAACTTTTACCAGATAATCAAAGTTCCCGCATTCCGAGAAGCAACATTTTATCTGGAAGTAACCTCAAATATATCTAATTCCTTTGTCCGGTTAACAAATTTTATATGGGAATTGGTTTTAAAGTTGCGAAGGGTACAAGAGCTCAATTTCTTGTGATTTTTGACCAGTTTTCGTCAGCTTTTTGTTTTAACACTTTCTCATTCTCATTCCAGTCTTTCAGGGTATTATTGAAGAAAAAGTTATAAAACAGGTACAATTTGCCATCTACTATTTTAAACGTTTCAGGGTCGATCTTCACCTTTTCTCCCGAGTCGCCCATCGCGTAGGCACACCAGCCTCCAAATTTGGGTTCAAATTGAGTTGGGTTTGCTACAAACTTGCTTTTGTTTTCATCGGAGAGAAAATAGTAAGTCGCATCATTGTGCACATAACGGATGCCAGGCTTCCCCTCCTTTGGACCTCCTTTTGAAAAGTAGCTTACAGGATCATATCCCTGGATTGCTACCCCATCCTCCAGATTGAGATTTAAGGTTTTTACCGTTTGCCAGGGATTGACGCAGGCAATCATCAGAATTATCAGGATTTTACCCATTTTCTATTTTCTCCTTATTTTCAAGAATCAACTTTGTTTCAAAACCCTTGCCAATTAAGTAATTTTCTGTCTTCCGCCATTTGTTTTGATCTGTTTTTTTTATGGATTGGAATTTTTTGATTCCAAGGGTTATAAGGGTTTCCACATAGTTTGTATTATCTAATTGAGCGATTGCTTTCCCGATGATTTGGGTTGAAATATCGTGAGCTTTAAGCCCCGCTTTTATTTTATACCGGCCCCATTTCTTAAGATGAAATTTTCCATGCACATAATTCTTTGCAAAACGGGATTCAGAAACGAATTTCTCATCAGTCGCCCATTTAATTACGCGTTCATTAATTATTGCATCGGTGTTTAAGGTTGATAACTTTTCTTGCACCTGCTTTGGAGAGCGCTCCTGGTAAGCACAGTAGGAAGAAATCCTGAGACGTAATTCGCTTTCGGTAAGTTTTTCACCCTTACCCATTGCCGTTATTTTAAGTATCCTTTTCTTTTCAGGATAGTCTCAATAAATTTTACCTGATTCTCGGCGTTGAAAATCCTGAATGGCAAATGAATAAACTGGACTTTGGAAATTACAAAGGTAAAGGCATCTTTGCTCATCCATGCACGTTTAATTTGTTCCCACTTGATTGGCATTCCCTGTTTTGTATTTATCTTAATTAGTATCTGCCTGCTGTCTATCTCATAGCTCAATTTGTCAAAGAGAATTTTTCCCTGCTCCAGCTGCGACATCCCGGCAAATTGTATCAGCCAGAAAAGGAAGTATAAGACTAATCCTATTGCCGCACCAATAAACCACCAGTTTGATGGAACCAGAAATGCTCCACTGCAAATGGCGGCCACAATCAACAAAACCCACCACTGCTCTTTCATAATGTTCCTTAATCCCAACTTTATATAAGTTTTCTTGGGTATTTGATATTTTCTTGTTTTAACAATCATTTTCCCTAAAAATAAAATCGCAATAATAGAGTATTCCGAACCAATTAAAAAGCCTTAAGACTCATATCCAGGCTTTTATAACTATGAGTTAGTGCCCCAACGGAAATATAATCTACTCCACATTCGGCAACTTCCTTTATTGTACTTTCGGTGATATTGCCGCTAGCCTCAGTTTTCACCTTTCCATCTGTTATCTTCACGGCTCGTATTATTTCTGACGGCGGCATGTTGTCCAGCATAATTGTGCTGACAATTTCGAATTTAAGGGCCTGAGTTACTTCATCCAGGTTTCTTGCTTCCACTTCCACAAATAAATCTTTTCCGGTTTTCTCCAGGTAATCTTTCACTTTGTTAAGAGCATTTGCCATACTTCCGCAATAATCTATATGATTATCTTTCAGCAAAATTTTATCATATAATCCCATCCGGTGATTTACACCACCCCCGATAGCTACCGCCCATTTCTCCATCAGCCGAAAATTAGGGGTAGTTTTACGGGTATCGGTTACTTTGGCTTTTGTGTGGGAAATTAATGACTGAAGCATTGACGTATAGGTAGCAATGCCGCTCATTCGTTGCATGCAGTTCAGTACCAGCCGTTCGTGGCTTAGTATTTTCCTTGCATTCCCGGATAGCGTGAATGCAATGTCTCCATTCTTCACCGGGTCGCCATCTCCTGAATTTCTAATAAGTTCAACTTTTGGATTTTTGAACAAGAGAATTCGTTCTGCAAGTTCCACCCCGGCCAAAATCCCTTCGCCTTTTATGATCAATTGAGCGCTTTGTTCAAGATCGTGATTTAGCACCGCCAGGGAAGAATGATCTCCATCACCAATATCTTCGGCGAGGGCAAGTTCAATAAAATCATTTAGAGCCTGATTGGTGAGGTAATGCAAATTCATGCTCTAAGTTAACTCGAAATGGAAGAATGCTGTAGAAGTAAGATTAATCTTCTTTGAAAAAGTTCATTTCATAGACCAGGAGTTTCCCGCTAAATTCCTTCACTCTCATCCAAACCCTGAAGTATCCTCTTTTGCAGGAATATTTTCCAATTGCATATTTGAGACCTCCCTTCGAAGTTCCATTATGAATGATTTCAAAACCTTCGGGAGGATTTTTCTTGAAGAAATCTTTGAGCACAAATTCAGCCTGCATTTTGCTGTAGCTGGAGATTTCACCTTCCAGGTTTATCTCAACAGTTTGATTCAAATACCGGGCAAGCTCTTTTGAACTGCCTAATTTCATAGCTGATTCAACACTATGAATAATGTCTTCCTGCGCCTTTCCAACAAAGCCGAACACGAAGAAAATTACCAAAAAAAATAATCTGTACAGCGGCTCTTTTTTCATTAAATTAATCTTCACCCTTCATTGGCTAAAATTGTGCCAATTGGAGGAACATGGGAATTTATAAAGGCAGTAATTTATGGAATTAGATGGTTAATCAAAAACGAGCTCCTGAATGTTCCTCACTAAAACCTTATATTTGCGGTGCGAAGAATTACTAAATTTTATGGCAAGGAAAATTATTTTGATTATTCTGGATGGATGGGGAATTGCCAAAAATACAAAGGTCTCCGCGATTGATCAGGCGAATACGCCATTCATTGATTCCTTATACGAAACTTGCCCGCATAGTACATTAAGAACATCCGGTTTGGATGTTGGTCTGCCGGACGGACAGATGGGAAATTCTGAGGTTGGCCACCTCAACATTGGTGCAGGAAGAATTGTTTATCAGGATTTAGTAAAAGTATCCAAAGCGATAGAAGATGGCACTGTTGAAAACCACGAAGTCTTAAATGACGCTTTTGATTATGCAAAAGCCAATGACAAAAAAGTTCATCTTTTCGGGTTAGTGTCTGATGGAGGTGTTCATTCTCATATTGACCACCTGAAAGGGCTGATGACAATTGCCGCAAAAAAGGGAATCAAGAATCTTTTTATTCATGCATTCACCGATGGACGTGACACGGATCCGAAAAGCGGAATTGGTTTTATCACACAGATAATTAAACACGGCAGGAAAACTTCCGGCCGCCTGGCTTCGGTCGTTGGTCGATATTATGCTATGGATAGGGATAAACGATGGGAAAGAGTTAAGCTCGCCTATGATTGTCTGGTCTTTGGCAAGGGGAATCCCACGACAGATGTAATAGCTGCTATTAATGATTCTTATTCTAAAAATATTACGGATGAATTCCTGAAACCCCTTGTTCTGACTGATGATAAGTCTGCGCCGGTAGCTACCATTCAGGAAGGTGATGTTGTGATTTGTTTCAATTTTCGGACTGACAGGGGTCGTCAGATAACTCAGGTACTTACTCAGTTTGACTTACTTGATTTTGAAATGAAGAAGCTGTCTCTGTATTACGTTACTTTGACCAACTATGATAATACGTTTCAAAATGTTAAGGTAATTTTTGACAAAGATAATCTGGAACAAACTCTCGGCGAGGTACTTTCTGAAAGGGAGCTTCATCAAATCAGGGTTGCAGAAACTGAAAAGTATCCGCATGTTACTTATTTTTTTTCCGGGGGAAGAGAAAAGGAATTTAAGGGAGAAAAAAGAATTCTATGCCCAAGTCCAAAAGTTGCCACTTATGATCTCAAACCCGAAATGAGTGCAGAAGATGTTCGGGACAGGATAGTTGCCGAGCTAAGGACACAATGGGCAGATTTTGTTTGCCTTAATTTTGCAAACGCAGACATGGTTGGACATACGGGAGTATTTGAAGCAGCGATCAAGGCTTGCGAAACGGTTGACAGGTGTACCAAAGATGTTGTGGAAACGGGATTAGAAAACGGGTACAGTTCGATTATTATTGCTGACCACGGCAATTCAGATTACATGATCAACGAAGATGGAACTCCCAATACCGCACATACTACTAATCCTGTTCCATGTATTTTAGTGGATAAATCCTTTAATGGAAAAATCAAAAATGGACGATTGGCTGATGTTGCTCCCACCATTCTGCAATTAATGGATATTCCAAAGCCTTCCTTAATGACAGGAGAAAGCCTAATCGATTTATGAGAAAGATTCTGTTAGTTTCCCTTTGTTTATTTTCTTGTTCACAAGCGGAACAGGAAGTGAAAACCGGGGAGCTGTATTTCAGCCTTGAAAAATTGGTAGAAGAACAGGTTTCCATACTAAGTTCCGGAACCTATCAAATAAAAAAAACTGCTTTTCTGAATGAAAAGCATGATGAAAAGATTTTGAAACCCGATAGTCTTGGTTGGCTGGATGAATTAAAACTTTTCAGAGATGCGGACATTAATTTACCAAGCCTTCGGGGTGTATATGAAATGGTGGCTGGACCTGGTGAATTAACCAGCAATCTTCAGGAAATCGATTTTATTCCGGTTAAAGAGGTTCAGGGTGTTCAGTACATAAAAGTATTTTACGCGGAAAATCGGGATGATGTGAGGAAAATTGAAACCAGGGTTACCGAAGTAAATTCCCTCTTTCGTGGAGAAACTATTCTTAAGCTTGAACTGCGACGCGACGGAGAAAATAATCTTGTACTTACAAGCTATGAGATAACAGGCGGTCAAAAAATGATTATGCTTGATTCAGTTGAATATAAGATAACCGGTCTGGTAACACGGTTATGAATTCTCATTTCCTGGAAAAACACTCTTTGGAAGTATCTTAATTAAAATTGGCAGGCTGAGGAATGTTGTTGGCAATGAAATGATAACAAACGTTGGGATGGTTTTCACAATTGCCAGTAATTCCATGTGAAGTTTTTCAGCATCGCTGCCAGAAATTTCGCCTCGCAAATATTTGTCCAGAAGTATCTTCAGTTGTTTACTTTCATTAATCTCATTTGCTATCCGATTCTTGTTATGTGCCACTACTTTGGATATTCTCTCCAGGTATTTTTCGCTCACCTGGGTAAGATCGTGCTTACTTTGTAACTGACCCAACTCATCCCAATATTCAATTACGAAGCCTTCAATGGCTATCATGCTATTTTCGAGATCTTCTTCTGAAAGCCCCAACTTCCTGGTTAAGTTTTCCAGGAATTCAACTTCAGAATCCTCAACTTTTTTATCCGCCCAAACCGTGAGTATGGCCAGCTCGAGAAAGTATTTCCTCAGAATCCAGGAATTGCCCGGAACCTCAATTTCTGAAAGATCAACGCCTTCCTCAAGAAATTTGTGGGCCTCTTTTTTCTTCTCAGAAGTTAAGTCACTGGAATCAAGAAAGAATTCAAATAATTTCTGCTCTTCTTTTTCTATTACCTGGTTCGCGTGGGCGGCGGCAACAATTACCCGGATAACAGAAAAACGCAAATCTTCTTTCTCATGTCTGAAAAATTCGGTGACCGCCTCCTCGGAATTCGTGTGAATCCATTGTCCAAAAAAGTAAATATCCAAAAACAACAAGCTATTATGGAAGAAATTGACCCAGAAATTTTTGCTTGACTCGTGAGTTAATCCAATTCTTTTCTCCAGAATTTTCTCTGCTACTTCCAGGGGTGGTTTTTTCTTTCCCAAAAAAGTTCGCTCTGAAGTTGAAAGTTCGGGGTAAACTTTGTTGTAAAATCCGGTTATGTTAGAGATGGTCTTCAGAACTACTTCGTAGAACTCATCTTCATTATGGATTTCAGTTTCGTGTTGTACCAATGAACTGTTTATCAGACTTTCCGCCAGCAAAACTTTCATTACATTATGAGAACCCCATTCCTCCATCAACTTTTCATCAAGCTGAGAAAACTTTATCGGGTGGCCATACATTAATCCTGTTGGCTGTAACGCTCCGTATAATGATTCTTCCGGATGTCTTGGGGCAGGTTTTTTGTGCAGGGAATTTTCAGTCTTAGAATCCAATATGCTCTTACGGAATTCAAGATACTCCTTTAGCCAACCTTTTTGCCCGGGATTTAACATTTACCTGCTACTGTAAAATTATCCTAAATTACGAAAAAATTAGATTATCTCCTGACCTGACTTGGTATTAGTTCTTAAACGGGTAGACAAATCACCTTCAGAAATGGTTTCAGATCAGCAACCCGACAATCCAATGATTTAAGTTGCCGGAGATTTTTTAACAAATTGGGTGGAATTACTAAGTTCCGATTCTTGTTTCTGATGAATGTTTGAAATACTATTTTTTCTTCCTGACAGCCGTTTTCATTTCAATCCGGGCCGCTTTCTGTTCCACAGATACAGCCATCTCATGTTTAAGCTTTTCAAGACTCTTACGCACAGTTTCCGAATTGGTACCAATGATCTGAGCGGCGAGAATGCCGGCATTCTTAGAACCATTGAGTGCAACTGTAGCTACAGGAACTCCGCCAGGCATTTGAAGTATTGATAAGATGGAGTCCCAGCCATCAATGGAGTTGCCGGACTTAACAGGAACGCCAATTACCGGCAAGGTAGTAATAGACGCTACCATTCCCGGAAGGTGTGCAGCTCCGCCGGCACCCGCGATTATTACTTTAAGGCCGCGTTTCCTGGCTGTTTCAGCGTACTCAACCATCCGCTTTGGCGTGCGGTGAGCGGAAACAATGGTGATCTCATAAGGAACGCTTAGCTTTTTGAGAATCGCGGCTGCTTCCTGCATTATGGTTAGATCAGAATCACTTCCCATGATTATACCTACCATTGGTTTTTTCATGCTTTTACCTTTAAGGTTGATTTTACAAATTCAGCTTTCTCCCTGAGTTTATTAAGATCTTTATCTGTAATGGTTACGTGTCCCATTTTGCGAAATGGTTTGGTAATTTTTTTTCCATAAAGATGAATATGGACACCGCTCACTGATAGGACATCCATAAGTCCTTCGTACATTGCCAATCCGGAATAACCTTCTTCTCCCAATAAATTAACCATAGCTGAAGGTTGAATGACCTTAGTGGAACCTAAGGGAAGGTTAAGGATGGCTCTCAAATGCTGTTCAAATTGAGACGTTTGATTTCCCTCGATTGATTGGTGACCACTATTATGCGTGCGTGGTGCTATTTCGTTAACCAAAATTGAATCGTCTTCGGTTACAAACATTTCAACCGCGAGTAATCCAACCAGGTTCAGTTTTTCTGCCAGATCAATGGCAATTTTCTTGGAGAGAATTTCCACTTCCCGTGATACTTCCGCGGGAGAGAAAAGATATTCTACCAAATTGGCATCCGAATGAAAAACAAGTTCTACCGGTGGGTAGGTTTTGATTTGGTTTTTTTCGTTGCGCGCTACGATAACAGAAATCTCCTTTTTGAAATTTACAAATCGTTCCAATAATCCGTAATCATCAAATCCGGCGTTCAAGTCTTCTGCAGTTCTTATCACTTTAACTCCTCTTCCATCATACCCGGATTTTGCCAGTTTGTTTACCGCCGGGATTATTTCGGAATGCTTTGCAAGTTCTGCTTTGGACTTCACAATTCTGAATTCCGCGGTGGGAATATTGTGAGTTCTGTAAAATATTTTTTGTTTTACCTTGTCTTGAATCAATTCAATGATTTGAGGCTGTGGAAATACTTTCTTACCTTCCAGTTCCAGTCTTTTCAACCCTGATACGGAAACATTTTCTATTTCAATTGTGACGAGGTCTTTGTCCTTACCAAAATTATATACGGTTAGCTCATCGGTAAATGAGCCTTTTGTAAAGGTAGATGCCAAAGATTTACAAGGTGCATCAGGGTCCGGATCAAGCACATGAATATCCAGGTTGAAATCAATGCCGGCCTGGATCATCATACGACCCAACTGACCTCCGCCAAG
>DASWHX010000014.1:0-3010 GCA_036397995.1 Cyclobacteriaceae bacterium | reverse complement strand
TACAGTTCTTGGATTATATAGCGTTTTATAATGCAGGTCTGAAATTAGATAATCAAATTGCAAACTTGAATTGGCAGGAATATCACTGAGAACTGCTTTCACAAAGAAATTCTGAAATTCTGCTCCCATTTGAATTTCCATCACCTTACCAACAGCCGGATCACTTCCGAAATATTTTCGGGCTGCTTTTTCAGTTATAACAATCGAATTAAGTTCTTCAAGCGATTTTTCTGTGGAACCGGAAAGAACAGGAAAGTCAAAAATATCGAAGAATTCAGGCCCGGCCTGCCAAATCAGCTCATTAAACATCTGACCGTCTTTTCTGATAAGTCCACCCCTGTTGGAGAAGCGGGTAACTTTACTAATTTCATTATAATGACTGGATAGTGTCGGAGCAAGAACCCCGGGAGTAACGGTATTAAAGAACACTTTTCCGTCACCGTAATCTTCCAGCACCCAGGCACGGTAGATACGTTCAGATTTGTTGTGGAAAGTATCAAAAGTAATTTCCTCTTTCACATAAAGAAATATGAGAATACAACATGCCAGGCCAACCGATAATCCAAATACATTAATAAATGCAAAGCCTTTTTGGCGCCATAGGTTACGTATTGCTACTTTGAAATAGTTTCTAACCATAGTTACAAAAATTAAGTTCCGCTAATTTATTCAAATCTAAAATAAAAAATTTGCGTGCTAAAATATTCTAACCTGTATTGACCGATTTGATGATTGAACCCCAAGTTCTTTGTTGTAAAATGCCAATTTCCAATTAAAACAAGTGTGTTCAAACTTCAATAAACCCGGGTATTTTATGCAATTAAAGGCATTCCAAATTGAGTTCTTCAATAGGATTGGGTAAATTCGTCAAAAAATTTTGAATGGAAGAAGTAATACTGGTTGACAAAAAGGATCAGGTTGTAGGTTCGATGGAGAAACTGGAAGCCCACAAGAAAGGAGTGCTACACCGGGCATTTTCGGTTTTCATTTTTAATTCTGCAGGTCAACTGTTACTTCAAAAACGCGCATTAAAAAAATACCACAGCGGTGGGCTATGGTCTAACACTTGTTGTAGTCACCCCCGACCTGGTGAAGATACGCGGGATGCTGCCGCCAGACGGTTGCAGGAGGAAATGGGTTTGACCTCACGATTGAAAAAAGCCTTTTCATTCCAATACAAAGTTAAATTTGAAAATGGTTTAACTGAAAACGAGTTTGATCATGTCTTCGTAGGATTGTGCGAGGTAGATCCCAACCCGGATCCACGAGAGGTAGCTGACTGGAAATTTATAGATATGGATTTTGTTCTCAGAGATTCAGTTAACCAACCTGAACAATACACCTATTGGTTTAGAAAAAGTATATCAAAAGTTCTGGATTACCTGCACAGGAATCCAGTTAAATGAAGTGCTTCTCCCAAGATTAAAATGGACCAATCTGGATGACGGATTGGCTTAATGAGTTTCTTCAATTATCAAATTCTATAAAATTGTTATTCCTTCTTCTCCGCGCTCTTCCATTTATTTTGAAAATGTAACTGCCGGAATACACAATGCATTTTAAGGGTTAGTTAGTCCAAAGGGAGACAGATCCTAACTTACCCCTTATGCAAACTTATACTTAACATGCAATTCTTAGATATTTGATAAAAATTCATAAATTATAACTATATTTATACAATATGGTACCTAATTAGCATGAGATATCTTCCAATTTTATTGTTATTCTTCCTCTCTGCCTGCAAATGCAAAGATGGCTTGACCTTTCTCCTGGATGAGGAATTTAAATCGTACACAGACTTCCCGGAAGGAAGCTGGTGGGTCTATGAAAAAGTAGGCGATCCTTCCGTTACTGATAGTATTTATTTGTACCGGAGAAGTGAAAGGTTAGCACCGCCCCGAGGTTCGTGCGATGAATATCAGCTTTTCTTTTATTACTTGGTTCGACATCAGGCAAAAGATATCAAAGAATTTTCTTTTGTTTCTGAACATTACACTGACTCCACTAACTATTTACGATCTGGTCTTTGGTATGGTACACAGTTTCTTTTTACCAAAAAGAAAGGCCTGGATCCACTTGCCCAAGTTGAAACTGGGATAATTAATGGGATTGTATTTGATTCAACGATAACATTTAACCATCGTTCTTCTTATTATTTTTTGAGTGAAACATACGCAAGGAGAATTGGAGTTGTGCGCCGCTTGTACCAGGATTCCTCACTATATGAAATCAAAAAATATTTTATTAACCATTAAACTGTGAACTTCTATGAAAAAGCTATTCTTTTATTTTGTTGTAATTTTATAAAGAAGGAGAACTCACTGGCAGAAATAAGTTTGCCTGAAAAAATTCTAAATGATAACTACCTTCCAGATTACTGTTCCCGCAAATAATCTACCGGATTTGTACGGCCTGCTTTCAAAGCATGCCAGGCAATGGTAGCAAACGCAATCAGGATTACAAGCAGTATCGTTAACAGGTAAATATCGGCTCCAATTGTAATTCGATAGGCAAAGTCTTCAAGCCACATATTCATTCCATACCAGGAGAGAACAATTGCCGGAATTCCGGCTACTCCCACCAGTAGCAAATATTTCCGTGAAAATGCGGTAATAATGGATTGAACGGTGGCGCCCATCACTTTTCTAATCGCGATTTCTTTTGATTTCAAAGCCACACTAAATGATGCCAGCGCGTAAAGCCCAAGGCAGGCAATCAGGATTGCAAACGACATGGAAAAGGTAAGTACGCTGGCAACATTTTCTTCCGTTGCATAAAGTTCCCTGAATCTTTCTGCAGGAAAGTAATATTCTAATTCCTGACCGAAATCCATTCGCTGCCAGGTTCTGGCAACTTCCGCCAATATCTGTTCCCGCGAATCAGGATTGATTTTGACAGAAACAAACCTGTATGATCTGGCGCTGTCACCTCCATAATAATGAACAAGCGGCTGCACGGGTTCTCTAAGTGACTGCACATTAAAATCTTCTACCACACCAATCACATCCAG
>DASWHX010000013.1:0-2916 GCA_036397995.1 Cyclobacteriaceae bacterium | reverse complement strand
CCAAGAACTTCCGAAGGACAAGCCAAAATTGGTGAAAAGGTGAAAATAAATAAAATTCAACCCGGAGATCTGGTGTTCTTTGCCACGGGAAAAAGAAGACGTAAAATTACACATGTTGGGATGGTAACGGAAGTGCGGGGATCCTCCAACGTAAAATTTATTCATTCTTCGTCCAGCCTTGGCGTGGTAGAAAGCAGCCTGTATCAGGAATATTACAGGAAGAGGTTCAGGATGGCGCGAAGACTCTTTTAAGAATAGTAGTGGAGCATATCGGAGTCGAACCGATGACCTCTACAATGCCATTGTAGCGCTCTAGCCAGCTGAGCTAATGCCCCGGAAGAGGGCAAATATAGGCATATCCTCCTATTATCAGAAATCGATTTTAATCATGAAGGTAGATCCCCAACTTCATTGATTGCTTGATAAAAATAATTTATAAAAAAAGCAATTATTCATTTTCTTCCCTTTCTATTTATCGTCTCAGGATAAATAGAGATATTGTAATTTTATAGAATTAATGTTTAGCGAATTGCGCCAAAGCTTCAAAGGTGAAATCCTGGATGATTTCAAAATCCGTTCTATTTATGCAACGGATGCCTCTGCCTACCGGGAACTTCCACTTGCAGTAGTGTATCCTAAAGACGAAGCCGATATCCAGATCCTGGTAAGGTTTGCCGGCAGGCATAAGGTAGGATTAATTCCCAGAACTGCAGGAACTTCGCTGGCGGGTCAGGTGGTAGGAGATGGAATAGTCGTAGACGTGAGCAGACATTTCACAAAAATCATTGAAGTTAATGAAGCTGAAAACTGGGTGCGCGTTCAGCCGGGAGTTATCCGGGATGAATTGAACATGTTCCTGGAACCAAGTGATCTGTTTTTTGGTCCGGAAACATCAACCGCTAACAGGGCAATGATCGGTGGCATGATTGGGAACAACTCCAGCGGCTCCAATTCTATCGTTTATAGAACTATGCGGGAAAATTTGATTTCCGTCCGCGGTGTAATGAGCAATGGTTCCATCGTTGAATTTGGAGAAAAAACTGCAGAAGAATTCATTCAAAAAACAAAAGATGAAACTCTTGAAGGAAGAGTCTATCATTCAATAAACAAAATTCTCTCTGATTCAGAAACCAGGCAAAACATCACTCGTGAATTTCCAAAGCCATCTATTTTTCGGAGAAATACAGGGTATGCAATAGATCTTCTCATGGATTCAGACCCTTTCCTTCAAAATAAAAAACCTTTTAATTTCTGTAAAATAATCGCCGGCTCTGAAGGTACTTTGCTTTTTGTAACTGAAGCTAAATTAAAAGTAAATCCCATGCCACCCGCAGCGATTGGATTGGTTTGTGCTCACTTTACTACAATATACGATTGTCTCCGTGCAAACCTGATTGCTCTGAAATATAAACCAAGTGCATCCGAGGTAATGGATAATTACATTCTCGATTGCACAAAAGGTAATATTGGCCAGCGTCCCAATCGATTTTTTGTGCAAGGAGATCCCAAAGCAATTCTTGTGATTGAAATAAGAAAAGACACGCTGGAAGAGGCCATGAAAATTGTCAATGAAATGGTTGAAGAGCTGAAAAAGGAAGGACTGGGATATCATCATCCGATTATCACCGGTGCAGATACTTCTAAAGTTTGGGAACTGCGAAAAGCGGGTCTGGGGTTATTATCCAATATGCCTGGAGATGCAAAACCGGTACCTGTGGTGGAAGATACAGCTGTAGATGTAAACGACCTTCCGGAATACATAAAAGAGTTTGATGAAACAATGGAGAAGCAGGGGTTGCCATGTGTTCATTATGCTCATGCCTCTGCGGGTGAGTTGCATTTAAGACCCATTCTTAATCTAAAAACTGAAAAAGATACGAAGCTATTCCGCAAAGTCCTGGAAGATGTTTCTTCCCTGGTAAAAAAATACCGTGGGTCACTAAGTGGAGAGCACGGCGATGGCCGGCTCCGTGGTGAATTTATTCCGTTTATGATTGGTGAGAAGAATTATGAAGTGTTGAAACAAATAAAAGAAGTATTTGATCCCGAAAATATTTTTAATCCCGGGAAAATCGTGGATACACCACCAATGGATAAGAAACTCAGGTTTTTCCCTGGACAGCAAACGCGTGAGTTTGATACTAAATTAAATTTTGATTCAACCCACGGATACCTGCGGGCTGCAGAACAATGCAATGGCGCCGGGGATTGTCGAAAAACTGAATTAACCGGCGGAGTAATGTGCCCCAGTTACATGGCCACCCGTGATGAAAAAGATACTACGCGGGCAAGAGCAAATATTTTGCGGGAAATTCTCACAAACAGTGAAAAGAAAAATCCATTTGACAGCAAAGAGATTCGCGAAGTGCTGGACCTTTGCATATCATGCAAAGGTTGTAAGTCTGAGTGCCCATCTAATGTGGACATGGCAAAATTGAAGGCCGAATTTGAATACCAATATTATAAGTCGAACAAACCATCGGCAAGAACCAGGAGAATTTCATCTTTCAAAAATCAAATGGAATTAGCCACCAGGTTCCGGGTTTTATACAACCTGCTCCTGGCAAGTAAATTTCCAGGTCGAATCATCAGGAATTTATTGGGGATTCACCCCAATCGTTCAATGCCCAAACTCTCGGGAACATTTCGCAAGAAGTTCAGACAAACAGAGCAGGGGTTGGCGAATGAAGCGAAAAGAAAAGTATATTTTTTCTGCGATGAATTCACCAATTATCATGACCCGGAAATTGGGATCGCGGCCGTGACGCTATTGACTCGCTTAGGTTATGAGGTAGAACTGGCAAATTTGACTGAAAGTGGGCGAAGTTATATTTCAAAAGGATTTTTGGATGAAGCAAGGAAAATTGCCATTGAAAATGTTTCGAAAGCATCTGAGTTTGTTAATCCCGAAAATCC
>DASWHX010000012.1:0-9678 GCA_036397995.1 Cyclobacteriaceae bacterium | reverse complement strand
CTGGCTATTCAGCAATTCAAAGAATTAGTTCCGAAAGGAAGTAATTATACACAAAAAGAGCAGGAAATTATTTATTACCTGGCTGAGTCATACCGTGCTGTTAGCGATTACGAAACTTCTCTGAAGTGGTATACAAAGCTTATCAGAGTAGGGTACAAATACGTTGACCTTGCAGTATATGCAAAGCTGCTAATAAGTAATTCAAAGTACGGCGAGGCCCGTGAATATTTGTTGAGATCTAATGTCAAATTTAACCCTGAATTTCAACATTTACTGATTACCGCCGATAATGGACTTGCAATAACATCAGAGGATACATTATATGCTGTTTCCAATGTTAAGAAATTGAATTCCCGGTATAGTGATTATGGCGTTTCGTATCTTGATGGAAAAGTCTTTATTAGTTCCAGCAGAATTAATAGTAATTCCACCGCTATTTATGATTTCAATGGTCAGGGTTATTCGAATATATATGCAGCCAATGGCGGCTCCCCGGAATTGGTGCAGGGAGAATTGAATTCAGAGTTTAATGACGGCACATTGGTTTACTCGACCGTTCTTGGCTACGGTTTTTATACGCAGTGTAACGGTTATGAAGGCAATGGAAAAGCCTGCAATATTTATTACTCAAAATACAATGTGAATTCAGATACATGGTCAAAAGGAATCTTACTTGAGGCAATAAATTCGAAATACAATTCAGGCCATCCCGCGATTTCAACGGATGGTACAACCCTGATATTTTCTTCAGACCTCCCGGGCGGACTAGGAGGTAATGATTTATGGAAAATTGCCCGAACCGGTTCCGTATGGGGAAATCCTGAAAATCTCGGACCTGAAGTAAATACGCCTGGTAACGAACTATTCCCTTCATTGTATAATGACTCACTGCTTTATTTTGCGACTGATGGACGGCCTGGATATGGCGGTCTTGACATATATGAATTTAATCTGGCAGCTCAAAATTCTGAACCTGCTCTTTTAAAGTTACCGGTAAATTCGTCTGCCGATGATTTTGGCCTTATCATGATAAAACCGGATAGCGGATTTTTTGTCTCTAACCGAAAAGGAGGTTTGGGTGATGATGATATTTATCAGTTCAAAACCATTACCCCGCCCCAATTGTTGCAGACAGAAGAGTTTGTAGTTAAAGGTGAAGTCACAGAGGCGGGAACAGGAGTACTATTACCCGGAGCCCTGGTAATTCTGGAAGCAAGAGGATATGTGGATAGTGTTCTGACCGATAGCAATGGAAAATTCGAGTTTGAGAACAGGCAGGATATTATTGCATCAGGCGATGGATTTTCATTAAAGGTTTCGAAAGGGCAGTACCTGAATGATTTTATGGAATTGTCTTCTGAAAAAGATCTGTTTACATCAGAATTAAAATTTGAGTTAATCCAATTTCAGAAAGATGAAATCAGCATTGAAAACATATACTATGATTACGGAAAGTATTCTCTGCGCAAGGAGTCTTATGCCAGCCTGAATAAGTTATCAGGGGTATTAAAAGCGAACCCCATGCTGGCTGTTCAAATTAACGCGCACACGGACTCAAGAGGTTCTAATCACTATAACCTGAACCTTTCCCAAAAAAGGGCAGAGTCAGTAGTTACTTTTCTCCTTAATCAGGAAACTCCTGCTGAACGATTACAAGCAAGGGGTTGGGGCGAGGAATTACCATTGGTAAGCAAGGCAATGGATGAATATGAGCATGAAATAAACAGGAGAACGACATTCAAAATCACTAATTATGAGGAGGTTAAAGATTCATATTCTGACACTAAAAAGCCAGGACTTATTGTCGGTAATTCAATAAAGGACGAATTAAACGCAGCGGTGTACAAAATCAAAATAGAGGCCGCAGATAAAAAAATTAACCCGCTGGCTCTAACCAAATTACAGGGAAATTTTCCTGAATATGAAATTAATTACAAGAAAGAAATTAACGGAACTTATAGTTTTACGATTGGTGAATTCATCGATATAAATGAAGCTGAATCATTTCTGGAAAAAGTAAGAAATTTTGGTCATGAAGCTTTTGTAATTGCCCTGATAAACGGGAAAGAAGTTCCATTTGGGAAAAGGAAATTATCAACTGCAAAATTATAACCCCCATGAGATTTACAGCATTTATTATTTTACTGGCATTATCCACAATACAAAGCTTTGGACAAACCGAGCCTTTGATTTCCACCTACACTATGACTCGTGGATGGATTAATCCGGCACAGATTACTTCTAACCCTGCTGACTTGCAGGTTAAATTGCTGCATAGAAGCCAGTGGACTGCAATGGATAACAGCCCCTCCACTCAATTATTTAGTGTTGAAAATAAGTTTAGAGGGAATAAAGGCATTGGTTTTTATTTGTCAAACGATCAGCTGGGTTTTGAGAAGATTACTTCTGTCAGTCTTCATTATTCACAATCCATTAATTTCGGCGGTTTCATGATCTCTCTCGGGCTTGGAGCCGGGGTAGCTAACCGTAAATTGGATGGGTCAAAACTACGCTACCAAAATCCTGACCCTAATGCCATTGAATCTGATCAGAATGAGTCAACTCCCGATTTCAATTTTGGATTTGCCATCCATTTGGGCAAGCTCACAGTTTCCACGTCATTGAAACATCTCTTGTATTCACGCAATAATGATGATTTTTTTAAGATTTCGAGACAGTTTTTTGCGGAAGGCTATTATCAGCTTGCTTTATCTCAACACATTATTACAGAGCCTTCAATCTCCTATAAGGAAACCGGGTTCACCCGAAAGGTAGGATTTGGTTCCACTACCACTTTCTACGACAAGATCTCAGCAGGTATAAATTATCATAGCGGGAAAGAGGCAAATTTTATTTTTGGTATGAACATTAGTCAGACCATACAAATAAATTATTCCTTTCAGCACATTTTTTCAGATGATGTTTATGTTCGGCCCGATTCACACGAAGTTTCCCTTGTATTATCATTCAACAAACATCACACGAAATTGTTCCAGACGCCCAGATACCTTTAGTCAGGAATTTTAGGCAAATACTTCAAAAGGGTGCTGTGCAACCCAAAGGGTTCAGTTATTTAACCAGATCTCAAGACTTTATTGGCACGTCCTGAAATTCCAGTTCAAAATAAAATTTAGTACCACCCCCGACTTTACTTTCTATCCAAATTTTACCGTTATGTTTTTCTATAATCTTACTAACTATAGCCAGCCCGATTCCGTTTCCCTCAAACTCTGATTCTTTATGGAGCCTTTCAAATACTCCAAAAATTTTGTCGCTGTGCTCCATATTGAATCCCGTTCCATTGTCTTCAATACTATATATTATAGCGTTTCCCGCCCTTTTGACCTGAATCTCTAATTTTACTACATCTTTCTTTGAAGAAAATTTGAGCGCGTTGTTAATTAAATGTTGCCAAACTTTTCTTAAAGAACTTCGATCTCCATACGTTGTTGGAAATTCAATATCTACTTTAGGTTCAACTTTTATTTTCTTATAAGAAGATAAACACTCTTTCATTACTCCATCGATAAGAGATTTTGTATCAAATCGATCTAATATGATTTCCTGGCGACTAATTATTGAAAACTCCAGAAGATCATTGATAATCAAATCCATTTTTAATGCATTCTTATTAATAAAATTCAGCCACCTTGTCGCATCTGAATCAAGCCTTTCGTTGTATTTATCAAATAGCAATTTTGAAAAGCCTTCTAATGTCCGCAGAGGGCCTCTTAAATCATGAGAAACAGTATAGGCAAATTCTTCAAGTTCTTTATTGGCAGTTTCTAATTGAATGGTACGTTTGCCGATTTCCTGTTCAGCTTTTATTTTTTTAGAAATATCTCTTAGAAATCCAATAAACAAGTATTCACCCTTTACCATAGCGGAAGAAATCGTTAATTCAACATCAATCATTTCATTATTTTTTCGTAATGATTTAAGCTGAAGTTTTGTAACGGAACTCTTTCCAGTCTTTAAGAAACGATTCATACCATTGAGGTGTTTTTCCCGGTAATTCTCCGGAATAATAATGGTATGAATCGGTTTACTCATCACTTCGTCCTCGGACCATCCAAAAATTTCTTCCGCCGCGGGATTCCACTGCTCAACAACTCCCCTTGAATTAATTACAATTATTGCGTCGGGAGCATGCTTGAAAATTGTTCTTATTTTTTCTACACTTTCTTCGGTTTTTTCAAGTTTAGACTGCCATTCATCTATTACTGCATTTAACCCTGCTGCAATTGAGTCAATCTCATCTCCATTTTTACTAATGACAGCGCGCTCAGAAAAATCCAGGGCGGAGTATTTGTGCAATAATTCAATAAGAACTTTTGTTTTGTTTTTCCTTTCTTCCATTTCCAAATCCTTTTCTCTTACCGATTCCCGCAAGCTATTTACTGCCATCATGATAGAATCAATTTCATCATGATTATCCGAAATTTTGAGTTGTTCAGAATTATCTCCTTTGGCAAACATTAAAAGAGCGGCCAATATCTCTTTGATTCGCTTATCTGATTTTTTGATTTCCATATAAGTTTTTTTTCGCTCATTTACCGGAGAGTTTTACTTGAGTTGATATAGGATCCGAGCTTTCTCTTTAGGGTTTAAATTAATGAAGGAATTGAACCGGAAATTGAGCATTTGGGTAGTATTCCAAAATTTATCAATAATTAATGGTAAGCAATAGACTTTCTTCAAAAAAGTCTTTTGAAGTGAGTCTTGGGACCGTTTTAGTTTGATTTGAGGTTTGAAATTCTTTTGAGAAATGACCCCTTACACTTTTTGTCTTCGCTAACGAAATTATAATATGCTGTGCCGGCTTTCGAAATTTTATTATTTTTCAGGAAAATAATTTACCAGGATCCAATACAATCCTATTTCCCGGACTGTGGTAACAAACTTCTCAAAATCAACAGGCTTTATTATGTAGCTGTTGGCTCCCAAAGTATAGGCTTCTTCAACCTCTCGTGACGTCTTTGAGGTTGTAAGTATAACCACGGGGATCTTTTTTGTCTTTGGATCTTGTTTGATTTTAGCAAGCACTTCCAATCCGTTTACCTTTGGCAATTTAAGATCTAATAGGATTAGGCTCGGCAAAGGACTGGCTTTCCGGGAACTATATTCGCCGCGGCCAAAAATAAAATCCAGAGCTTCTTCTCCGTCTTCCACCCAATGAATGTTATTAACAAGCTTGGCATCTTTAATGGCCATTATAGTCATTTCAGCATCTTCGGGTCTGTCTTCCACTAGCAAAATTTCAACTGGTTTGGTATCCATGGGGTTTGAGATTAGAGGTTTATTTGTTATTAATTTTCGGTCTTAATTCTTTATTGGGTTACTGTCAGTTGGTTTGTGTATTTCGCTCACATTTTCGCACTCAAAAGTAAATTTGGCGCCCTTCCCAACTTTACTCTTGGCCCATATCCTTCCGTTATGCTTCTTCACAATTTTATTTACAATCGCCAAACCAATTCCAGTGCCTTCATATTCGGATTCCTTATGCAATCTTTCGAAAACTCCAAAAAGTTTATTACTGTATTTCATGTCGAATCCCGCTCCATTATCTTCAATACTACATTGGATGATTTTGCCTGCTTTTTTAACCTTGATTTTTATTCTTATTACATCTTCCTTTGATGAAAATTTGAGCGCATTGCCGATGAGATTTTGCCAAACCATTCTTAAAGCCTGGCGGTCACCATTGATGATTGGGTGTTCAATATTTAGATCAACGTCCATCGGTTTTCCGGCATATGGTTGCAAGCATTCTTCCATTACTTCTTCAATCAGGTTTCTAATATCAAACTCTCCCTTGATTAACTCTTTTCGATTTACCCTTGAAAAATGAAGAATGTCATTTATGAGGATATCCATTTTAATTGCATTCTCATTGATGTATTTTAACCATCTTGCTGATTCGGTATCAAAACTTTCCCCGTATTTGCTAAATAGTAATTTTGAAAAGCCTTCCAATGCCCTAAGTGGAGCTCTTAAGTCGTGAGATACGGAGTAGGCAAAACTTTCCAATTCCCTGTTTGCATCCTCCAACTGTGCTGTTCTTTCTTTTATTTTATCTTCCAGGTTGGCGTGTAAATCTCTTATCAGGATTTCTTGTTCTTTCCGCATTGTAATATCCAGAATGCTTGCAGCAATCAACACATCACTTTCTGACTTGAATTGTATTGGTTTGAGGGCAATCTCGAGTGGAAATTCCTCGCCATTTTTTTTCTTGCCTTTCAACTCAAGTAATTTTCCCATGGGCCTGGAAACAGGATTCTTCATATATTTATCTCTATATGATTCATGTTTCTGATTCATACTTTCAGGGATGAGAACTTCAACTTTTTTTCCCAGAAGTTCTTTTTCCTGGTACTGAAAGAGATCTCTGGCTTCCGCATTAACGATTTGGATTGCTCCCCTCTTATCTACCGCTATTAAAGGACTTGGAGATTGCTCAATAACCTGCCTCATTCCAAGTTCATACTCGCTTATGTATTTTTTGGCGTCTTTTTGCAGAGATTCTTTACTCGACAACAAAGATGCGGTCTGCAGGGTAACCAAAAAGTAAATAATTGTTGCCAGAACTATAATGATGGCAAATGACGATTCAATGTTTAAAAAAGTTTCTCTGGTTAGTATAATTCCTGCATAACCCATCAGTAAGGGACCCATAAATGAAATAGGAATATAGATCCGTGCGAATCTTCCTCCTGAATTTTTCGCCAGGATTATTTTCATAAATCCCACATTATAGTTACTGACTATAATAGCCAATGCGCATAAAATAAGCAGGCAGGCCGAGTATGCGCCCATAGGAATTATTGCCTGTAATTCCAACACTTTTTCAAACCTGAAAGCGCTTAGCAACAGGGAAATTGCGCCTATAAGAATAATGACAAGTGAAAGTTCATTTGCGATTTTCTTCTTTCTCGTATTACCGGCGGACAATAAAAAAATGGTCCCGAGTAAAACAAAGCTCAAAGCGATATTAAACGCCATTCGGTTTGAATTGTTGTAATCGCTAAGGTCTGATTCCAAATTGTCGGAGAATATAATTTTATCAATATTCACACCAGTTTGGAGAATGATATCCATTGCGTGGAAAACTGAAATTATGATTATCAGGGCTCCGATTATTAGCCCAATTTTTTTTGAGATCTTATTTAAGTGAACAAGCACCATGCTTATTCCGAACATTAGAAAAAGAATCGCGGTCAATGGATTTGTTGCATCAAAATCCTGGATGGGCCTCTTTAGAATTTCTATATCGTATTTCCATCCTAATAAATTCAGTAACCCCGATAAAGCGATTACTATTGAAATACCAATGAGAATTGCTTTTACCTGGGCAAACTCCCTGTTGTTATGTATTTCTCCCGATGCAGTCATTGTTCAGATAATTCTATTTATTTCACCCAAATTGGTGGTAATAAATATTTTTATTAAGTTATTATAATGAACCTGGTGGTAGCGGGACTGAAAAAGTCTTCCTTAAGGAAAATAATGATATCATAATACATTAATATTATAGCATAAAAAATTATTTTCTAAGTTGAATTTTCAAACAAAAATCATTCAGGTAAGGTTTTATACTAATGTGTTTTAAAATGCATATCTTTTTTGTTCAAAACCATCATTGTAAAATTGAATTTCCTGTTTCCAGCCCCTTCAGGCATTATTTTTGGGCAAGTAGTTCCATGTAATTTAACCATACAATTTAAGGGCGAGCCAATCTAATAAGTCCGCTTAAGACTCATTATTGGATGGTTAATTTTACGCTGCTGCGCTCATTAAGTACAAGTATATCCGCTGAGGGTTTACCTGAAAGTGTGCCACACCTCACCTTCAATATCAATGGCAATAGAATTTTTGACAGGAATAAATGAAGGTGTGCGGATACTTATTCAAATTTGTATCGCTAAGGGTTTACCTGAGAGTATGCCACTCCTCACCTTCAATAATTATTGGCAATGGAATTTTTGACGGGAATAAATGAAGGTGTGGGGATACTTATTCAAATTTGTATCGCTAAGGGTTTACCTGAGAGTATGCCACGATACACTTAACCGGCCACAGGAACCAACTTTTGAAAACGGCCTGCTTTGAATTTTGGCAGTTCAAAATAGAATGTACTTCCCTTACCGGGGGTACTTTCAAAGTCCAATGTTCCATTATTTTTCTCCAAAAAATCTTTGCAAATTTGCAGACCCAGCCCGGACCCTATTTCACCGGTAGTTCCTTCCCTGCTTACCGTGAAATCTGTAAATAATTTCTTTTGATGTTTGTAATCAATTCCCAGGCCATTATCTGAAATAAATATGGTATTGGTTTCCTTTTTTTCCTGAGCGCTTACCTGAATAAGGCCACCCTGTTTACTGAATTTTATAGCATTAACCAGCAGATTTCTGAATACAGTTGTTATCATAGTTTGGTCGGCCAGGATGTTCAGGTTTGGGGAAATTTTATTCTCAATGATGATGGCCTTTTTGGCTGCCACGTCACTTAACAGATCAATGGTGTCTTTTGCTATATTGCGCGCATTTAATTTTGATGGCCGCACCTTGATTCCATTTAACTGACTTCTGGACCAATTTAAAAGATTGGTTAGCAGTTCATTTACTTTACCCAAATGCTCCCCAATCTTGCCTGTTAAGAGTTGGGTTTCGCTTTTTGTTAATTCTCCTGCTGCCATTAATTCCAGGACTCCTTCAAGGGAGGCCAGCGGACTTTTCAGGTCATGGGCCACGAGCCCGAATAGTTTATCCTTGGATTGATTCACTTTAATCAGTTCCTGCTTTTGCCGGATAATTCTATCTTCCATTTTCTTCCTCGCGGTCGCGTCAAATCCGATCATAAGCAATGATGTAATTTCATCTTGAATGAAGATGGGAGCAATGGCTAAATGAAGCCAGACGGGTTCCCCGGTTTTATTACTGCATCTCAACTCACCTTTCCAGATTTCTCCTTTCTCCAATAGTTTTTTAATTTGCTCCTGAGCAGGATTTTCTTTAAAAGCAGGATCAATAATTACACAATTGCTTAGTAATTCCGCTTCTGAAAAACCAAAAAGATTCAAAACATGTTTATTGGCAAAGGTAATGTTACAATTCTTATCACCTTTTAGAACTAACATAGAAGATTCCATGGCATTTTGCTGAGTAGCCAGGTTTGCATTCACCTCTTCCATCTTTGAGTTTAATAAGTTTAATTGCTCGTTCTTTTGTGAGAGTTGCTCCTCCATATTTTTCTTTTCCGTAATATCAAACTTCAGCGTCAGATAATTTTCAAATTCACCTTCGTTATTCATTATGGGTCCAATTAAGGTATCAGTCCAATAAATAGAGCCATCTTTTCTCTTGCATTTTACTTCACCTCGCCACGCATTTCCCTTCCTCACCTTTTCCAATATTCCTTCCCAAAATTCCTCTTCATATAATCCGTCATTGCTTATCGTATGATGTTTTCCAATCAGTTCAGATTCTTTATATCCGGAGATTTCACTAAATAACTTGTTCACATACACAATTTTCTTGGCCGTATTCATAACCGCCCATATAGCTGTCCTGGTAAGGGTTTTCTTAATAGCATTAAGTTCATTAAACAAGGATTTATTCGTTCGGCCCTCTAGTGTTAGTTCCCTCATTTCCAGTAAATACTTCTCTTTCAAAGCATGAA
>DASWHX010000011.1:0-1517 GCA_036397995.1 Cyclobacteriaceae bacterium | reverse complement strand
AGTATTCGCATATCAAGGTCGCCGTCATCAACTTTAAAGGTATAATCACCTCCATCGGTCAATGAAGTTTCCAATAGCATATCGGCGTCATCAAGAATGGCGCTTACTTCACTGAATTTGCTATTTCTAAAAATCAAGTCTCCATCATCAGACCTCACGTATAAAAACCCACTTCCTCCATCCATCTCCAAATCCCCATCATCAATATCAAATTCAAAATGATTTCCGTTGCACTCAGTGATAACAATATCTGCATCATCACTGTTGATTGCAATTGAACCATCAATTCCCCTGATCCGGTAATCATCGTCATCTCCCTTCAAAACGAGGCTGATACCTTTCGGCGCGTAAATGGTTATTTCGTATTGCTCTGTAACAGTGCCGAAGAAAACTCCGGTGCTGCCGTAAGAATTCTCACGGATAATCAGATCTCCGCCACTTTCAGAAATATCCAGCTCAAATTCTTTATTTCCAAAAGCAAATCCCCGTGTATCTAATCGGTAATAAACTTTAACCCTGACATCTGACCGGTCTGTGCCGGTGATCTGAATGTCAGCATCATCTGTGTACAACTCAATCTTTCCATTATCTTTTATCTTATAAACTTCATCAAGTTTATATTCGTTTCCCTGGGCCATTGCAATGGCTGGCAAGTATAAAAAACATAATACAGAAATAATTTTTCCGACACCTTTCATATCAAATGTTAAATTAAGTTTTAGGTTATAATTAATTTGATTCGCGCATCACCTGGACCAACTCCAAACCATTCTTAAAAACCAGAGCAAGAATTCCGGTAACCAGGGATCCGGTGGTCTCATTTGAAATCTTGGACTCTTGCTGGGCGGGCTCGGTTACAGGTTCCTTTTCAAGAGAGTTGTATGCAGAGTATATACCGGCAAAAATGGCTACCAATACACCAATCAAAAGTATTAAGTCTCTAATCTTAGTCCTGCTTTTCTTCATTGTTGAAGGGAAGCCAATTATTATGCCACCATAATTTTCATTACAAATATCACCTAAATAGTGGAAAGTGGCCCATTTCTGGCCTTGAAAAATGCGCATTTTCGTACACTTTTGCGCTCAAAAACGGACATTTCCTCAGGTTGTTTCAATCACTATTTCTTTTAGTGTCTTCTCCAGATTTCTAAATTTCCTGCTCCAGCAACTCTTGTAGGAATAACTAGCTAAAATGCCCATTATACCCTTAAATCCGGAATGCTCAAGTTCTAGCAGGGTTTGACCTTTCTTATCCATAAGCTTCCACCAAACATAGCTGGTAAATGAATGTCCCGGATCATTCCAGCTATAAGCCAGATTAATGGGTTTCTGTACAGTTAAGATCTCTCCATGATATTCATTCCCGTTTTCACGGAATGTTACTTTGCCGCCTTCTTTGAGTTCAATCTCTGCTTCACCTAACCAGGAAAGTAATTTCGGATCTGTAAGGCATTGCCATACCTGCTCAATAGGATAGTCCAAAAGCCGTTTCTTGCTGATGTCCCTTTTCATATTTA
>DASWHX010000010.1:0-23112 GCA_036397995.1 Cyclobacteriaceae bacterium | reverse complement strand
GTTAGTTGATTTTTGAGAGAAAAATTTTTATTGAGTCCCCGCTGATATCGCAGATCACCGCAGAAAAAATTGTTCGGGGAGTCTTCTGCGCAAATCCGCGTCGATCTGCGGGAGAAAAGAAGTTTTCTATGAAAATCAGTTAGTTGATTTTTGAGAGAAAAATTTTTATTGAGTCCCCGCTGATATCGCAGATCACCGCAGGGAAAAAATTATTCAGAGATTTCTGCGCAAATCCGCGTCGATCTGCGGGAGAAAAGAAGTTTTCTGTGAAAATTCCGTTAGTTGATCTTTGTGAGAGAAATTTTATGGAGTCCCCGCTGATATCGCAGATCATCGCAGGGAAAAAATTGTTCAGGGAGTCTTCTGCGCAAATCCGCGAAATCTGTGGAGAAAAGAAGTTTTGCGCGCAAATCCGTAACTATTCATAAAGCACAAAAAGCCGCCCCCGGTGTGGGAACGGCTTCAATTGTACGAAACAGAATTGTGATTTAATTTCTAGAACAAAAGTCTGATATTTCTGATTATTGCATCCTTATACTCACTGATTTCCCTTAATATTCTTAACTCGCTTTCACGCCTCACCCCTCTATAAAATTGAGCCATGAGGTAGGCGCCGAACGCAATAGCAATGATGACAATAATTAAAACTATCCGGGTAAATGCAAGGCTGACATCGGCGTTCCTCTTAGTTTCAAGCATTTCCCGGCTTTGCTGCCACTCCTCGAATTTACCTGCAAAAGAACGGAGTTTATCAATTTGAGCGATTAACGGCTTAATATGATCTACTGCTTTTTGTTTATACTGCAGGGCCAGCCTGGGATTATCTGTGGCTGCGTAGACTTCAACCAGACCATCATAGGTATTCAATTGATCTTCGTCACCCAATTGAGATATTGGTAACAACTCAGCTTTGTGGTAAAGCTCCTCGGCTCTTCCGAATTCTTTTCTTTTTAATGCCAGCTTTGCCAGGTTGTTAAAAGTTACTTTTGAGAGACTTCTGATTTCTTCTGTTAACAATAAAGATTCATTGAAGTAAAATTCAGCTTTATCCAGTTGGTTAAGTGAAAGGTGATTGATGCCCAGGTTGTTCAAGATCCTGATTTTTTGATATGGAGAAACATGCCCATGACGCTTCAACAGGAATTCAAGTTTTGGTATAACGGAATTGAAATTCTTATTTTTCATGAGTAACGCACACTCCATTATGGAATAATTAATCTGCGACACGGTGTCATTAACTTCCTTGCTTAAAACAAGACCCTGCTGAATATAGTTTTCCGCAGCGGACCAGGACTCCAGCTTAAAATGCGCAGCCGCCAAACTCTGAACAAACCTGTTCATCTTTGACTTCTCATTTAATATCTTAGCGCTCAATAATCCTTCTCCAAACACTTCCACCGCAGTTCTTATGTATGAATGGCGGAAGTACAACTCACCAACATTGGCCAATGCGTTGAAATAACTTTCGTTATTCTTTCCCATGTCAGAATGGTCCAATACAATTAGGTAAGATTTCAAAGCATTTTCAGGATCGTTCAAAATGACATCATATATATATGCACGAAGAAAATAAGCCTTTGACAATTGTTGCTGATCCTCCAATGCCAAAGCCAATTTTATATGCATATCAGACCACTTAATAGCCTCAGTGGGGTTAGTTTGCATAAATTGATATGCACGTAAGTAACTTTCCTTCATTTCCTGGTTACCATCAGAATCTGATTTCTGACATGAAAAAGAAAAACCTGCTATCTGAATTATTAGAAAAATACAATGTATTTTCATATTAGGTCGAATAATTTATACAAATATAATAAATAGTATAAATTAAGATAGTTAAAATTATATTTTATCTATCGGTTCCCCACTAATATAAAATATCAGGAGGAGGAGGCGGTATTGGTTGGGGCTCAGGGATCATAATTCCATCCTTGCTTCTCAATACTTCTTTCTGGGGGACAATGCCATCCTCGGTTAAGGAACATGAGGATACGCAGAAGGTCACCCCCAGTGCCACCATGGTAATTTTTAGCTTTCTCATAATTGTAATTTTTTTAGTTGGTGATGTAATAGTAAGAGAATAATATAATAAATCAAACAATTAATATAAATATACTAATATTATATTGACATTATAATTGTATAACGAGCCCTCAAAGAGTATCATCGAATCGGTATTACCGATTTCAAGCTCCCTGATTTTTTGTGGATTCAGGATTCAACATTCATGAACGTGCCAAATCCTAAGGTTTAAATTCCCTCAATTCAGGTGAAAAGGATATCTATTACCATTAGGTCCAAAGCCATCGATTGAAGAAAAATCAAATAAGGATCTGGACAGATTCTTCCGAAAAAGGGAATTTACAGAGCACGGGATTCTGATTTTCACGTCTATGCAGGTTAGAAAATCAGATTTCTCCTCCGGGCATTTTTCAATCAGCTTTTGATGAGCGCGGAAATAAGGAGGTAGAAGTAAATGTTCCGGTGCGGAACCGATTGTCCACCCCAATTCAAGCAGTCTTGTGACCAGGATTCCTTTTTTAGACAGGTCATTGTGAATGATATTTATGGATTCCTCGAAATGGTGTAAAGCGAAATGCATCGAACTTCCATTAACAGATAAACCTAAGGCAGGACAATGGGCTACATAATATTCATCATTTTTAAAGAACACTACTTGTACAACTGATTCCATATTTGAGTGTATCATAAATGAGCTGCAAGATTGTAAAATAATTGAGATTCTGCTACACCAATCAGACAGATGTAAGTTTTATTGTATATTAATACGACCCCAGATATTTTCTTGTGAACCATTCCAGGGAAATCAAAACCAAGGCAATAAAGAAAAGATACTTCATGTTAATCAATGGCAGATAAGCTTCCGCTGAATGAATTACACCGGGAAAATCCTTAGCGATGAGTATGTTGTTCAGTTGTTCGATTTCATATTCTTGCAAAAATACGCCGCCGGTATTTTTTGAAAGGTTTCGAAGCAGGGTGAAATCGGCGGTCAAATTAAGACTTTCCAATTCAAGTTCCCTGACCAGAAATTCACCGGATACGGATTCTTGTGTTCCGCCTATTTCTGTCCGGGCAGTATATTTGTAAATGCCTTGATCAAGTCCGCGAACTGTATATTGACTTTGGCTTTCCGTAGGTACATAAGAATATTGAGTTTGAGATCCTGCAGGGTTTGTCAGAGTTAAATCAACCTTATTGTTATAAATTCTTTCATAGAGTTCATTGTAAATTTCGGTTTCAAATCGAACACCTTCCGACATCGTAAATTCCGTATCGGTTGGGTATACCTTGAACTTTCTTTTGTCTTCCCGCGATGACAGGTACTGCACCAGCTTAATAAACAATTCATTAAAAGCTTCGTGGTCCTCTGTTTTTAGAAATTCATTAAGGTTCCATCTCCAAAAACCCGTCGCTAACATTACGGCCCGTTTCTTTCCTGATGCGGGCTCAACCACAATCATGGGATTAACAGTTTCTACCCGGCCGACTTTTTGCAACAAGAAAGTTTCCACTTCAACCTGATTTGTAACTTTTCCGAAGGGAACAACCACAGGTGGATACGTTTTCAGGCTGTTCTGAAGTTTATCCGAAAGCTGAAAGGGCGTAAACAGCGTGTTAAAAAATGCAGTGACATGGTCAGGCTGGAACCGTGTGCTTTGCAGGGTGATTAAACCGTTTAGCTGGTTAAAAACTCCAAGATGAGTAGTTGGACCCACAATAGTCAGTATGGAAGCTTCTGAATCAAGGAACTTCCGGTAATATCTGAGCATCGAACTTCGTAAATCCGGAATTTCATAAAATACTACCAGGTCGAACCTGGCGGTTTCTACTTCATCTTTAAATTCTTCAGAGATTCCCGGAATAAAAACCAGGGTTTCATAATTCCGATTTTGGTCCAGAGCACTACGAATAGCTTTTATATCCGGATGAGGAGCTAAGGAAAGAATCAGAATTTTCTCTTTACCTGCAACAATGTCTACATAGGCCTGCTTCCGGTTATTTTTCAAGGTTAATTCATCCGGAAGGGCATCAAAGGAAATTTCGTAGTGCTGAAGGCCCTCTTCAGTTGCTTCAACCTGAAACTCTACCTGGTTGATACTTACTTTGCCTGACAAATTCAATTGTCTTGATTGAATTACCTTTCCCGCTTTAGAGAGTTTAACTGTAAGCAACTGATTGTCGTAACCTCTATTGGCAATTTCAGCAATCATGGGAAATATATTTCCCTGGTAAGAGATTTGATTGTAGAGAATATTACTTACGGAAACATCTTTGCGAACCACCGTGTCGCCAACGCCTACCGAAAATATTTCAAACCCAAAAGAATTAAAAGTTGGCGAAACTCCGGCATTGTAAATTCCATCAGACATCAATACGGATGCCACCAGATTACGACCTTCAAATTCCCGGTGAACGTTATCCAGCAGCGAATTCAGATCAGTAAAAGGATTTTCAAACTGAATGTTCTTGTTTATGTTTGATTCGGGACTTTCGTTAAAAGTTCTTACCTGGGTTTGGAAGCCCTGAGATTCCAGTTCGTTTCGAACCATTTCCATCCTATCGAGTATGTTGGCCAGTTGGGCAGAGTCAATTCTTTCTTTTACTGAAGCGGAGTTATCGATGGTAAAGACAACTATGGGATCTTCAATATTATTTTTTATCTGTCTTATAATTGGACCAATCAACAAGAAACATAGAAAACTCACTATCAGAAACCTGGCTGTGGCCAGTAGTCTCCGGGTAGTGAGGGACCAGGGTCCAAGCGGCTTATAGAGGACATAGGCATAAACTGCTCCCGACAACAAGCTCAGGGGAATCAGCCAGGGACTGCTTTCAAAAATCATTAATGCATGGTCCATACCAGTAAAACGGAATTCTGCCAAAATAAGGTTTGCCAGGGATTTTCCGGCCAACTACTCAGATAAATTGCGGCAATAAGTTTGCCAACCTCAAAAAGAATATTAAATAGGGTAACTTTTATGTGAGTTGGGACAAAGTAATAAACTCTTCTCAAATATGATTCTTTGATAACAAGAATGGTAGGTCAGATATTGAAGAAGAAATGCAATTGGTATCTACGAACAAACGCATCATTGAAATCTTTGAACGAAAAATAGAAACTAAAATCAGGGAAATATTTTAAATCTAGGAAGAGTACAACCTATGTCGAACATAAAATTATTTGAAAACTAAAAAAGTTAGAACTCAATGGGATGAGAAAACTGAACAATGGTATTTCTCTATTATTGATGTAATTGAAATTTTAACTGATAGTAAACTCCCGAAACGTTACTGGAGCGACCTGAAGACCAAGCTGAAAGTCGAGGGAAGTAAAGTGTACGAGAAAATCGTACGGTTGAAAATGCTGGCCGAAGACGGCAAAATACGGGAAACTGATGTACTTTCTTCAAGAAGCAGAGTGAACTTTTAGTTATTCCGCTTTTCAAAAACTTCCTTCTGGCCACCACTTCTCTGCAATTCCTGATCTTTGAAATAAACCCACAGCGTATAAATACCAATTGCCGTCCCCATCGGAAATGAAATCAAAGAAAAAATACCGGCAATCAAAATCAGAATAAAGGCCCATTTTTGGTTAAAAATCATTCCCAGGCCGCCGATAATAGAAGGAAGGGAAATGATGATAATGATAAATCCGCAAACAACGGTTACAATGGTTTTCACTAATCCTATTTCTAATGAACCTAATTCATGGTGGGTGGTATTGAGCATAACGAAACTGAAAAATATGCTCATTGCAAACATGATTAGTAAGGAGAGGGTTCCCCATACTAAATAGAGAATTCCTAAAATCTTTTTGTGTGAATCCATGATGGTGTTTTGGTTGGGTGTAATCAAAAATACAACATTTTAACTATCTGAAATAATTTACCGGGCAGCCAATGGCGCGCCTAATCATAGCAATTTGTCCGCAATGCCAGATTTCATGCTTGAAATGCCAACTTAATGCTTCTAACTTATTTTTTGCAATTGGGTGTGGCATTTTTGAAGGTTCGAGGGGCCGGCTTAAATCGTCTTCTGATAAAGAAAACAAAACCTTTTGTGCCACGGCAGCCACAAAATCAAGGTGTTTATTGAATACATCCGGGGTGAACTCTTCTTTGAGTTCTGTTGGATTGCTGCCCATAGCAAACCAGATCGCATATTGCCGCAAGGGAATATTTTCCTGAATTTCTTTATTGGAACCCTTTACAACGATAATTGCATTGAAATATTGGCTTATTACCAGGTGACCCGCCTGCCAGGCAATATTGGAATTAATTCCAGCGGGAGTTTCGTACCATTTTCCGGCCGGCAGCTCATTTAACAATGACTTAACAAGCTTCCTCGATTCAATGGTTTGATAATCAATAAAATCAAAAATGTTCATAATCTGACAATTTCTTTTCTAATATACCGTTAAATTAATATCCTTTGGGCAGCGGGGTTGGCCTGACTTTTGAACATATTTGGAGTATGCTTAAAACCCAGGGTAAATTCCTTTGCGTTTTATGTCTTGCCGCGCTTTTTGGCTGTCAGTTGAACCCGGATTTTTACAATGGCGCCGGAGTAAAACCCGTATACATTTCTGCTTCAGAATTATCAGATATCCGTAATCTGGAACCGCAGCCTACAGAAAAAACGGGCCCCATACTTTTGCTTAATAATCTTTTTTTCATGGTTGAACAAAAGAAAGGCATCCATGTTTTTGATGTAACCAATCTTTCCAATCCGGTAAAGATCTCATTCATCAAAATTCCTGCTGTGAACGATTTTTCAATCCGCAATAATGTGTTACTTGCAGATAATGGTCCGCATTTGGTAAGTATAGATATAACGGATATTTACAATATTGTAATTTTGAGTATTGAATCCAATGTATTCAAACAAGCATTATTCCCAGAAAATTATTCCGGATTCTTCGAATGTGCAGATCCGGCAAGGGGAATTATTGTAGATTGGGAAAATGCGGAACTGACAAATGCAAAATGTCAATCTTTTAATTAATAAGATATGAAAACGGGAAAACTTTTAATTGTCATCATTTTTCTAATCGGGCAAGCATGCCTGGATGGTAATAATTTTAATGAAGCGGTAACCGGAAAAACAGGTTCCATTACCAGGTTTGCCGTGAAAGGTGATTATTTGTATTCGCTGGATATGAATCAAATCCTGGTATTTGAGATTTTTGATAACGGTGAGACAGAACAAGTTAATGCTGTGCCTGCTGATTATGGTTTGGAAACAATCATTATTTATGATGAAACCATTTATGTCGGCTCTACAAGCGCCTTGTATATCCTGGATATTTCAGTGCCTGCTACTCCGGTTATACTTAGCAAGCTTGACAGGGAGGAGATCTTAATTGGTGGCTGCGATCCTGTAGTAGTTAAAGATAATTACGCGTACTCAACTGTTAAGATAATTGAAAACCGGTGCGGAAGATTGAGTGCCGTAAGTCAGTTGATTGTTTATGACGTTAGCGACAAGAAAAATCCGTTTGAAGTGAACACCTTCCCTATGGATCAACCCAATGGCTTAGGCTATAAAGACAATCATTTGTTTGTATGCGATCAGGGAGTAGATAAAATTCAGATCTTCGACATAACGGTTCCAACAAATCCTGCTTATATTGGATTTGTGAACCTGGTTGATCCAATCGATTTGATTCCTAATGGTGAAACAATGATCGTTTCCACAGCCAATGATTTTGTAATTTATGATATTACGGATGTGAACAACATTACCAGGTTAAGTTCAATCCCTAAAAAATAAGTGTTGCGAAAAATTTTACAGGCTGCTTTTCTCCTCACTTATTTTACAATCCCCGCGTTAAGCCAGGAAGAAAAAGAAATTGACCGAAAGGAAGCGGCAAAAATTACTGTTCCAAATGCCACCTTAAAATTCAATATTCCGGTTCTGATAATCGATCCAAAGCATGCATTTTTTGTTTCTACGGATACGCGGCTTGGTAACAATTGGTCGCTGGACATGGGAGTAGGTTACTTTTTCTATTTAAATGACAGGGCAATTTATAAGGATGAATCTTTTTCCGGAGTTCGAGGGAGGGTAGGAATTAAATATTACTACCTATTTGGAAGAAGATTGGCTCCTTATATTGGCTTGGAAGGGATGTTAAACCGGTTTAATATTAAAGAATATGAACAGGTGTGCAGGTTTGGGTGCCAGTATTGGGAAAATCTTATAGTTGACAAAGAGGTTAAGGCCAGTGGTATTTCTACCAGAACCGGTCTGCAAATATTCCTGGGGGAAAAGAAAAGATTTATGTTTGATGTATATGCGGGGCTCGGCTATAAGTTTGTGGAGGTAGATGAAAACATCCCTGCGGACGCAGAAAATTTTGATCGCCTGAATTTTTTTGAAAGTCTATATGACAGCGGTGAAGGCGATTATCACGTGCCTAATATTATTCTGGGAATACATTTTGGATACGTATTCTGGTAATTTTACCTATTCGAATTTTTCCCGGAATTTTTCCATCGCATGCATGTCACCAATAACGGTAATAATGTCCCCTTCAATTAAATGAGTGTCGCCGTGAGGGATGTGGATTTCTTTTCCCCGCCATCAAAACGGACGGAATTTTTGTTAGCCTAATCCATTTCAGGGAAATTGGAACCAGATAGGCTATGGCAAGTACCAGAAAAAGCGGTAAATAATCAAATTTAGGTTCCACGAGATTAAGAGTTAACGCCGAATTTTTTACAGGATATTGAATTAGGATTTAATTCACCTTAAATATAGGGAAGAAATACTTATTGGCGCAGCGGTCTATTCAAACAATTCGAACTGAGCAGGAAGCAGCTGAAAAGTTTTCCTGTGAAAAGGCGTTATTCCAACAGAACGAATTGCATTTCTATGTTCTTCAGTAGGATACCCTACGTTCCTATCCCATATATATTCCGGATGCATCACAGCAAGAGCACGCATAAATTCATCCCTGTACTCCTTTGCTAATATTGAAGCGGCGGCGATACTTGCAAATGTTGCATCCCCTTTTACAATGCACAAATGATTAATTCCCGGATATGGATTGAAGCGATTGCCATCTACCAATAATAATTGTGGCTGGGGTTTCAGCTGTTCAATGGCACGGTGCATTGCCAGGTAACTGGCATTAAGGATATTGATTTCATCAATCTCATTGTTATCAGCAATGCCGATTGCCCAGGCAATCGCGTTTGCTTCAATTTCAATCCTTAATCTCTCTCTTTTTTTACGGGATAATTGTTTGGAGTCGTTCAAATCTTCATGAAAATAATCCTGAGTAAGAATTACTGCGGAAGCGAAAACCGGACCCGCCAGGCATCCTCTTCCGGCTTCATCACAGCCTGCTTCCAAAGTATTCTTAGAATGAAAAGATGCCAGCATCACAACAAATATAAATTGCAACAATCACTTCTGAAAAGATTGGCTACTTTTGTCGACTATGAAAAAGGCAGTAAATCCCTGGAAAAAGATCTCCGGAAGCATAGTGTATGAGAACAATTGGATTTGTGTAGAAGACCATAAAGTGATAAATCCTTCCGGTAATGATGGAATTTATGGTAAAATCCATTTTAAAAATGTGGCCGTGGGAATAATCCCGATTGATGAAGAAAATTATACCTGGCTGGTGGGTCAATACCGGTATCCGTTGAATCAGTTTTCATGGGAAATACCTGAAGGTGGGGGTATCATTGGTGGTGATTACCTGGAGGCGGCAAAACGCGAACTCAAAGAAGAAACAGGTTTGGTAGCCGGCAATTGGAAAGAAATCCAACGGATGCATTTAAGTAATTCTGTGTCTGATGAAGAAGCCATCATTTACCTGGCCGAGAACTTAACCCAGGAACAAGCGCAGCTTGATGAGACAGAATATGGCCTTGAAGTAAAAAGGCTGCCTTTCTCCGATGTATTGAGTATGGTTTCAACTGGAGAAATTACAGATAGTATAAGCGTGGCAGGTATCCTTACCGTTGCCAGACTCAAAAGATGGTAGGGGAAAAATACATAGAACATTTTAAGAAGAACTTCACTCTTGGCTATCCTGTCATGCTCAGCCAACTCGGCCATGTTATGGTTGGGGTTGCTGACAGCGTCATGGTGGGGCACCTTGGCGCTGAACCTCTTGCAGCGGCGGCCCTGGGCAATGTAATCTTTTACCTGGTGATGACCTTTGGTTTGGGAATCAGTTACGCCATCACACCCCTGGTTGCTGCCGCGGACGGTGAGGGTAATACTACTCAGGGAGGAAAAGTACTACGGCATGGATTTGCTATTAATGTAATTGCGTCAATTTTGATCGTAATACTTGTAATGGTTGGTGGTAGAATTCTGTTTTTTCTTAATCAACCGGAGCAAGTAGTGATTCAATCCATTCCTTACCTGTATATAATCACCTTTTCGATCATCCCGCTGATGATATTTCAAACCTACCGTCAGTTTGCCGAAGGACTCTCTCTTACCCGCCAGGCGATGTTTATCAGCCTCGCGGCAAATTTGCTTAATGTCGGATTGAATTACATCCTGATTTTTGGCAAATTTGGATTCGATCCTCTGGGCTTGAATGGAGCAGGTATCGCTACTTTAATAAGCAGGATAGTAATGGCCGGGTTGATGTTTGCTTACGTCTTTTACCGACCGCGGTTCATTCCTTTCAAAGCTGAAGGATTTCACTTTGGGAGTTACAGCAAAGATTTGTTCCGGAGAATGTTGAGAATCGGCATACCCGCAGGATTTCAATTTCTTTTTGAAGTTAGCGCCTTTGGATTCGCCGCCATAATGGTGGGATGGTTTGGAGCTAATGCGCTGGCGGCACATCAAATTGCAATTAACCTGGCATCGATAAGTTATATGATGGCAACAGGTCTTTCGGCGGCGGCAACTATCCGTGTTGGTAACCAGCTTGGCAGAAAAGATCTTCCGGTAATGCGAACTGCCGGATTCACCATATTCTTTATGACAATTTTATTTATGTCAATGTGGGCTATGATATTTATCTTCGGAAGGCACTTCCTGCCAACACTTTATATTGATGATACGGAAGTAATTCAAATTGCAACATCATTACTTGTGGTAGCAGGATTCTTCCAGATTTCTGATGGCGTTCAGGTAGTGGGTTTGGGCGCGCTCCGGGGAATGGCGGATGTAAAAATTCCAACTATTATTACTTTTATGGCCTATTGGATTTTTGCCTTGCCGATGGGATACATATTGGGATTTTACCTTGATTTGGGGGTAGTAGGAATTTGGATTGGCCTGCTATCAGGTCTCAGTGTTGCCGGAATTTTGTTATTTCTAAGATTCAATCATCTTACAAAGAAAATGATAGGCTCACAAGCGGCGACAAATCGAAAAGGCTAATAATTTTTTGCTATATTCAAAATTGAAATTGAAACATTAAATCCATGGAAAATTTCGCCAAACCAAGCCGTTATTCTGAAACCACGATTACAGAACTCATGATTCCTTCCTATGCTAATTTTGGAGGTAAGATTCATGGTGGCATACTTTTGTCTCTGATGGATAAGGCAGCATATGCCTGTGCAAGTAAACATGCCGGCGCTTATTGTGTTACCGTTTCCGTGGATACAGTGGATTTTCTCCAGCCTGTTGAAGTAGGGGACCTGGTGTTTCTGAAAGCACGCGTAAATTACGTTGGAAATACCTCCCTGGTTGTAGGCATAAAGGTGATTGCCGAAAATGTAAAACAGGGAATGGTGAAACATACCAACACTTCGTATTTCACCATGGTCGCTAAGGATGAAGATGATGAACCGGCAACTGTTCCCAAATTGATATTGGAAACCCAGGACGAAGTAAGAAGATTTATGGAAGCCATTATCCGGAAGTATCTCAAAAAACAACAAAAGACGGAAATGTCATCGGTGAAAAATAATCTGAAGCTGCAGGATATGATTAATAAAATTGATGAAGAACGATGTGTTATTGCGCTTAAAGACAATTTATAATGAGGAAATTTCTTATTGTGTTGCTATTTATTTGCTCAAATATTTCAGCGCAGGAAATGCCGGTTATTCTTTCCATGAAGGAGAGAGCTGCAACTATTGACAAATGGCTGGAGGAAAGAATCAAAACCGTTTTGCCACAGCTTATGCGCAGGGAACAAATAGACATGTGGATCATTGCTGCCCGTGAATACAATGAAGATCCGGTAATCGAAACGATGTTGCCGGCAACATGGCTTGCTGCTCGCAGGAGAACTGTCTTAATCGTGTATGATCCTGGACCTGAAAAGCAACTTGAAACGCTGGCAGTTGCCCGTTATGATGTTGGAACTCAATTCAAGAGATCCTGGGAGCCTGAGAAACAGGAAGATCAGTGGCAGCGCGTCGTTGAAATAATTACAGAAAAAAATCCTCAAAAAATTGCAATAAATAAGTCAGCGCATTTTGCATTGGCAGACGGATTAACTTCATCGGAATTTGATTCATTCATGAGAGTGCTTCCCGGGGAAAGTCATAAAAAGGTAGTAAGTGCAGAGCGGCTCGCCATTGGATGGCTGGAAACGCGCACTCAATCAGAAATGATAGTATATCAGCAAATTTGTGCGATAGCTCACCAGGTTATCAGGGAAGGCTTCTCTTCAAACGTAATTCATCCGGGGATAACTACTACAGACGATTTGGTTTGGTGGTTCAGGGAACGTATACGCGAATTGAAATTGGTTACCTGGTTCCATCCTTCGGTTTCCATTCAACGGGCAGATCCGGAATCGTTTGATCACCTCAGGACATTTAGCAGCCGGCCGGATAATAATGTGATTCAGCCTGGTGATTTACTGCATGTGGATTTTGGAATTACTTATTTGAGACTTAATACTGACACCCAGGAACATGCTTATGTGTTGAGGCCCGGAGAAACTGATGCTCCCGATTATCTGAAGAAAGCGTTTGAAGCCGGTAATAAACTTCAGGAAATTTTCACTGCCAATTTTCAAACCGGCAAAACAGGTAATGAGATCCTGTCGAAATCTCTGAAGGAAGCAAAAGACGCCGCATTGAAAGCCACTATTTATACACATCCAATTGGTTTTCATGGTCACGCCGCGGGCCCAACCATTGGACTCTGGGATCAACAAGGGGGCGTGCCCGTCACAGGGGATTATCCGTTGTATCCAAATACTGCTTATTCCATAGAACTGAACAATGCTTACTATGTTGAAGAGTGGAAAAAAGAGATTCGGATAATGTTGGAAGAAGATGCCTTCTTTGATGGAAAGACGGTAAAGTATATTAACGGCAGACAGAAAAAATTGATTTTAATCCCCGGTAGCGCCGGCACGATTCTCGGTGATTAGGATTCCCTGAAAATAAAATGAAAATCGTACGGTATATCTACACAGGATATGGGCTTGTAGTTTTTACAATCGGATTCATTGTACTGCTTCCTTTTTTTCTAATCCTCATACAGATTAAATCGTGGCACAAGTATGTGTTTGTTTTGAATAGAGTATGGGCTAAATGGGTTTTCGGTTTATTGGGGATTCCTATGGAAGTTGAATACCGTGAGCGGCTTAGCCGAACCCAACGATATGTCTTTTGCCCCAACCATTTTTCATATCTGGATATTCCTACCTGTGGACTTATTGCTCATCCTTTCATTTTCGTAGGCAAAAATTCAATGGCAAGAATTCCACTATTTGGGTATATGTATGGGAAAATCCACATTACAGTTGACAGAAATAGCCTGAAGAGTAAATACAATACCTTGGTAAAGGCTAAGGCCGCAATAGATCATGGAAAGAGTATTGTTATCTTCCCGGAAGGAGGAATAAAAACCACAAAAATGCCCAAATTGGCCGCCTTTAAAGAGGGCCCATTCCGGATTGCCATTGAAAAACAAATCCCGGTTGTACCCGTAACCATACCCTATAATTGGATAATTTTACCCGACAATGAAAATCTCTTTAATTGGCGAAAGGGAAAATTAATTTGTCATGAACCCATTTCTACCGAGGGCATGTCACTGGCAGATGTTGATAAATTAAAAGAAAAAGTATTTTCAGTCATCGAAACAGAACTTGAAAAATACTTCCCTTCCCAAAAAACGGAAACAGTTGAGAAAAGTGAGGAATGATCTTTGAAAGAAAATCATTGACATGCAGAATATAATTTTTTGGAACGATTGGGAGAAACCCTATAAGATAGCAATCAACTTATTGGCTGTGGTATTTATTTTATCAGTTTCCTTTTTGATAACAGGAATACTTTGGGGTGAAAGTTTTGTGATTGATTGGCAGGTTCTAAACATAAAACAACCTTTGGCAGTAACCTTCGATTCTTTCACCAAGGGATTTTTCAATTTCAACATAGTAGCTGAAAATTTCGTTGTGTTTCAGAAATTCCAGGGCTCTGAACTGCAGGTCAATCTTCCGGGAAGCTACATTTTCGGTTTGTTCATAGCTATATCAATTGTTTTTTATTTATCAGCAGTTACCGAACTAAGTCGTTTTTGGTACATCGTTGCCATGGGAGTTTTCATAATCTTTATGGTCAACCTCAAATTGGAGCACTTGCAAATTTTTGGGAGAATTGATAGAATTCCCCTAATCATAGTCTTCCTGATTCTTCTCCCAACCAGCTATTATTTCCATGCTATGAATAAAGAGTCATTGTATTGGAAAAGACTGCTTGTGTTTGCCGTTTTAGTTACAGCATGTTGTTTTGGGTTTTATCTTTTCGCCGGGGTCGAACACCCTTTTTTGTATTTGACCAATTATGGAATACTTGGAGTTTTGATTATCACAGCGGCATTCATTCTGATGATTTCTCATGAAATTATTAACGCATTCATTTATCTGCTCACATCTTCGACAACTTTAGTTAGCAGAAATACACTGCGACATTTTCTGGTAATTACCGCCTTCTATTTGGGTAATATTATGATGCTATATCTTCATGAAACCCGGGTTATTGATTGGGAATTCTACTACATCAATCCTTATATTCTGTTAATCCTTTCTTCCACTATCGGCTTTTGGGGTTTGATCACCAGAAGTGAAATTCTTAAGAACGCCGTCCCCTTCTATCCCTGGGGCCCAATGCTTTATTTGTCAGTAGCTATTATTGCTACAGCCACAACAGGATATTTATTCGTTACCGGTAATGATCCTGTTTTAGAAGTAATAGAGGATGTAATCATTTATGGTCATTTGGGTTTTGGGTTCTTCTTTTTCATTTATATACTGGCCAACTTTGGCGCCTTGTTTGGCAAAAAGACTGGGATATACAAAGTGATTTACAAGCCAACCAACATGCCTTATTTCACCTTTCGATTTGCCGGTCTGATCGCTGTAGCAGCTCTATTTCTAAAAGAGAACTTTGAGGTACCGATTTATCATTCCTTATCGGGATATTACAATGGCATAGGTGATTTATATACCGCGACACGTGAATACTACCTGGCGGAGCAATATTACAAACTTGGGAGCGATTACGGTTATCAAAATCACCGGTCTAATTATGCTCTTGCTTCCCTCGCTTCAAAACAAGGCAATGACGTAACCGCGATATATTTCTACGAACAGGCAATTAAAAAACGACCTACTGAATATGCCTATATAAATGTGAGCAATACGCTGATGGCTAACGGTCAATTTCTAAATGGATTATTCGCTCTAAGGGATGGTCTTGACCAATTTCCAAAAAGTGGTCCGCTGATGGTAAATGCAGGACTTGCATTCCGGCAAACAGAAATTCTTGATTCGGCCGCAATTCTCTTCGATCAGGCAACTGCTTTCAAAATTTCTGAAAGACTCGGAAAAAACAATCTGCTGGCAATGGTGGCTGAAAACAATTGGCAATTAGATCCAGATTCATTACGAGAATCTTATTACCTCAAAGGGAATGAAATTTCTGAAATAAATTACTCCACACTTCTAAACCAAAACCAAAAAACGGGAAATTATGTACCTCAATTTCCTTCTGACTCCATTCTTGGGCTCGTGTCTTCATCACAATTAATAAACTTTGGGATGAACTCATTTATTCAAGGAGATGATGCCTTCATTGCTGTGATGGACTCTTTGAGCAATAAGCCTGAGAATTCAAGATATTCGGATGAAATTCAATATATACTTGCTTTGGGAATGTTGAAAAATAACCGGATTGATAAAAGCATTTCCATACTAAAGTCATTGGCTGCAAATAACTTATTAAAAGCTGGATTTTATTATAATACAATTGGGCTTATTGCCATGAGAAACAATGCCTGGGATGTAGCTGCCAAATATTTCGATTATGCTTTTCAAAGTCAACTTTCAGGAAGTCTCTTAAATAAGTCAGTGGCCCTCACCGAAGACGGCAATCTTGAAGAAGCAAGGGAAAGCTGGAAACTGCTACAAAAAATAAATGGGCGCGAAACTGTCGCAACAGCTATGCTCCAGATTCTTGACACTCCCAAAGACAGCCTGATGTTTTTTGACGATCGAATTAAGTATCAGTTTCTAAGATATCGAGAAGATGAACTTTCCTCAGAGGAAAGAAGAGATGCTCTTCTGAGTTTTGAGAATCAGGCTTATCCGGAAAGACTTACGCTGGATCGCGCCTGGGAATTATTCCAAAACATGAAGTTTATGGAAGCTCAAAATGAATTAGCAAACCTGACGGTTACAAATGACTCCTGGAAAGAAGAATATAAATTGTTATCGAAGGCTGTGGAAGTGTCTCTGAGACATGGAAGCATTACTGAAGTGGATATATCTTTATTCAACAGTAACATTAAGGGCGAATTGCCGTCTTTAAAGAGATATTTGCGTAGTGTACACGCGGAAGAAATGAATGATACGGTGTCTGCGTCTGCGGAATATGAATTGTTAGGATTCGGAAATCCATTTTTTGTCCCGGGAATTATCAGGGCGGTAAATTATTTCAGTAAAAATCATCCCGATGAATTTACTTCTTATTCTTTACTGGTAGAAGCTGTTCAGTATAATAACAGGTCTGAATTACTTTGGGAAAACTACGTAAAGGAATGCCTGAAAAGAGGATTTGATAATTATGCTGATCAGGGCATGATTATTTTAAAAGAATTATTGAATGCGCGGGATTATACGATAATGGAGGCAAATTATAGCAGGTGGAAACAAGAGTTTAAGTAGCCTGAAGCTAAATAAAATTATCGTGTTTCAGCCCTATTATTGCACAACTGAAAGGGGATAACGTCCGTTCAAGTAGTTTAAATAGTCATTTATGTGGCAACCATCGATTTTTGAGTAGATTTAAGAGATTAATTTAATTTTGACTAACAAATATTATTGCAGATGCCTCAGGTAATAAACACGAAGGAAATTTCAAGGATATATCAAATGGGAAGTGAAACCATTCGAGCGCTCAATTCCATCACGATATCAATAGACAAAGGAGAGTATGTTGCTTTTATGGGTCCCTCCGGATCCGGTAAATCAACCCTGATGAATATAATTGGCTGCCTGGACACTCCATCGTCTGGCACCTATATTCTAAATGGGCATGATGTCAGTGATCTTACAGAAAATGAACTTGCCGAAATAAGGAATAAAGAGATTGGATTCGTTTTCCAGACTTTCAATTTGTTACCGAGGGCAACATCGTTGGAAAATGTCGCCCTTCCGCTTATTTATGCCGGGTATGGAAAATCAGATCGTAATGAAAAAGCAATGCAGACATTAACAGATGTTGGCTTGGGAGACAGGGCAAAACATAAACCCAATGAGCTTTCCGGTGGTCAGCGACAAAGGGTTGCCATAGCCAGGGCTCTTGTTAATGACCCCAGTATAATCCTTGCTGATGAGCCTACTGGAAACCTGGATTCAAAAACCTCCTATGATATTATGGACCTGTTTCAGCATTTGCATGATACAGGTAATACTATCATTATGGTAACCCATGAAGATGATATTGCTCACTATGCACACAGGATCGTTAAACTCAGGGATGGTCTGGTTGAATCAGACGAAAGGAACACGGACATTCGAAGGCCAAAAGCCAAAATGGGTGTGTAATTAAAATGAAGATTTATACCAAAACCGGTGATGCCGGTGAAACATCATTGCTTGGTGGTTCAAAAGTACCTAAGTCTCATATCCGTATTCATGCCTATGGAACTGTTGATGAGTTGAATTCGCATCTGGGGCTGGTAGGGGATCAGGAGGTAAACAAGGGCCGGATTGAAAGTATTAAGAAAATCCAGAATTGTCTCTTTGTGATAGGGTCTCATCTCGCCGTTGAGCCTGGAACCAAGATTCAACTTCCCGAAATAAGCGAACAAGATGTCGAATACCTTGAACAATTGATAGATGAAATGGATAAGTCTTTGCCGGAAATGAAAAATTTTGTTCTCCCTGGCGGACATGTTTCCGTTTCAATTGCACACATCGCCAGGTCGGTTTGCCGGCGCGCAGAAAGGTGGATAATCAAATTAAATTCGGAAGAAAAGGTTGATCCGGTAATCATTAAATACGTAAACAGGCTTTCAGATTTCCTGTTTGTTTTATCCCGTAAAAATGCAAATGAATTAATTATTACAGAAACACCGTGGATGCCTAAAAAATAGGCTTCAAAATCCCACGAAAATTGTTATATTAATAAAAATTTATTTTCATCACGTTAAACCAAATATCATGATCGAAACATTGGATTTGATTATTACGGAAACCAAAAATTCGAGAATCAGTGAAATTGATTTTGACAACATTCAGTTTGCCAAAATCTACTCTGATCATATGTTCCTGGCTGATTACAAAGACGGGAAATGGCAGGATTTCAGAATCTCACCCTATGACTATCTGCGAATAACTCCTGCAAATGCTACGCTCCACTATGGCCAGGCAATTTTTGAAGGATTAAAAGCGTATAAAAGCCCGGGTGGTGATGTTTTGATTTTCAGACCCCTGGATAATTTCAAGCGCATAAATATTTCCGCGGAAAGAATGTGCATACCCAAAGTTTCAGAAGAAATTTTTATGGGTGGTTTAACAGAACTACTACGTCTTGATAAACAATGGGTACCGGAAAAGCCCGGAACATCATTGTATATTCGTCCTTTTATTTTTGCTACAGATGAATATATAGGAGTGAAACCCTCCGCAACCTTCAAATTCATGATCATTACCTGTCCGGTAGGTGCCTACTATGCAACACCGGTTAAGGTAAAAATCGAAACCAAATATACACGTGCGGCCCAGGGCGGAACCGGGTTTGCCAAAACCTCCGGAAATTATGCCAGGTCTTTATACCCTGCGAAGTTGGCCCAGGAAAAAGGATATCATCAGCTGATCTGGACTGACGGCCGGGATCACCAATACATTGAAGAAGCAGGAACAATGAATGTGATGTTTGTTATTGGTGACACCTTGGTCACTCCCCAACTGAGTGAATCAATACTTGCCGGAGTCACCAGAAACAGTGTACTTACACTGGCAAGAGACTGGGGATTAAAAGTGGAAGAAAGAAAAGTTTCGGTTAAGGAAGTTATTGATGCAGCCAGAAATGGTGATCTGAAAGAAGCATTCGGAGCAGGCACTGCGGCTACTATCGCGCATATTGAATCGATTGGGTATGAGGAAGAAGATTTTGGACTCCCCCCCTTGGGAAAAAGAGAATTCTCGATCCGCTTGCTTGATGCTTTAAATGAAATCCGCTACGGGAAAGGTGAAGATAAATTTAACTGGGTATACAAGGTTTAATTCAACAACGATTTTTTTGAAAAGGACCGCCTGCTAAAAGCTTTTACGGGTGGTTTTTTATACTCATGAAAAAAATATTGTTTGTGGGAATCTTTTTGCTGCTTACTGAAGAAGCAATTGCCCAAAAATATCTGGTTTTAGAAAAGCTGGGGACCAGGAAACGGATGGAGTATTACATTGGCAGTGAAATCAATTACCGCCTAAATGGGGAGGATTTCTTCCGAACGGGAACCATTGCGGATTTAGCAGATAGTATAATTGTTTTTGACTACGCTTTTTTTCCCATTGAAAACATTAATGCTATTAATATCAATGACACCCGGACAAGACGAATCAGTGCAAGGGGTTATCCTGTTACCTTAATAGTAGCGGGAGTGGTTTTGTTTTTAGGAGATTTATTTAATGAAACAGTGGTATCCGGAAATGAAGCAAGTCTCAATAAAGGAGTTACAATAGCATCGGGAGCATTGGCAGGTACCGGGTTTCTGTTGATGTTTGTGAAATCAGACATCAAAAAACTTACAAAAAACTGGCGATTAAGGGTTGTGGATATTTGATAAAGTACCTTCATTTTATAACATTTGCGCTTCAATTCCGGAACATGACAAACGAACAACTAAAAGATTTAAAGGAACGGGTAACCTCCTTGAGGAGGTACCTTTGACTACGATAATAAGAAAAAGGAAATAGCCTCCGAAGAAGAACTAACCACCCAACCCGGTTTCTGGAACGATCCTAAAAAAGGAGAAGCCATCCTGAGGGAAATAAAATCAAAGAAAGTCTGGACAAACAGTTTTGAACAACTTGATAAGGATTTTCAGGATATGCTGACCCTTAATGAGTTCTACCAGGAAGGTGAAATCCAGGATTCTGAAATGGATGCGGAATATGAAAAGGTGCTGAAAGCATTGGAAGATTTGGAATTCAAAAAGATGCTTAGTGGTGAAGAAGATCAATTAGATGCGGTAGTGGAAATCAATCCCGGAGCGGGTGGAACGGAGAGTCAGGACTGGGCAGACATGCTCCTCCGGATGTATATTATGTGGGGGGAAAAAAGCGGATACAAGGTAAAGCAAATCTATTATCAACCTGGCGAAACAGCAGGAATCAAATCTGCTGCCATTGAAGTGTCAGGGGAATTCGCCTACGGATATTTAAAGTCTGAAATTGGCGTGCACAGGCTGGTAAGAATCAGCCCTTTTGATTCCGGCGCCAGGAGGCACACGTCTTTTGCATCCGTTTTTGTTTATCCTGTTGTCGATGAAACCATAAATATTGAAATAAATCCTGCGGATATCACCTGGGATACATTTCGGGCCGGTGGTGCCGGCGGACAAAATGTGAACAAGGTAGAAACTGCAGTCAGGTTAAAGCATGCGCCTTCAGGATTGATAATAGAATGCCAGCAGGAGAGATCGCAACATCAGAATAAAGAAAAAGCATTGAATCTTTTGAAGTCGCGCCTATATCAGATTGAAATTGACAAAAAAAATGCCGAAAGAGATAAAGTCGAAAGTTCCAAGAAGAAAATTGATTTCGGATCCCAGATAAGAAATTACGTTTTGCATCCCTATAAACTTGTAAAAGATAACAGGACAGGAATTGAACGCAGTGATCCATTGAATGTATTGAATGGTGATCTGGATGATTTTATAAAAGCGTATCTGATGCAAAATTAATTTCAGGATTGAGTAGAACTTTCAGGAATTGAGTAGAACACCAAAAACATTTAACCTGCAATTCTGGCTGTTATGCCTAAGTTCTTTTTTGTTCTTCTGCAGTTTTAACATGATTATTCCAGAACTGCCGGAGTATCTTACTCAATTAGGTGGAGCGGAATACAAAGGACTCATCATTTCACTGTTTACCCTTACAGCAGGACTTTCCCGGCCTTTCAGCGGCAAACTCACCGATAAAGTTGGCAGAATTCCGGTCATGGTGTTCGGGTCACTGATGGCCGCCGTTTCTTCTTTGATGTATCCATTTCTCACCGGCCTTGCAGGCTTTTTTATATTGAGACTTGTTCACGGGCTTGCCACAGGATTTAAACCAACCGGAACAGCCGCTTATATTGCCGATATCATTCCCAGGGAAAAACGTGGTGAAGCATTGGGTATTCTGGGAGTTTTTCTCAGTCTCGGGATGGCTGCCGGTCCGGCCATCGGCAGTCCGATTGCAATTTATCTTTCGCTCAATACTATGTTCTACGTTTCCTCTGTACTTGGCCTATTATCTGTGGTGGTTTTGTTTGGAATGAAGGAGTCACTGCCAAAAACGGAACGATTTTCATTAAGCCTGTTGAAAATTTCTCCCGGAGAAGTATTGGAGCCAAACGTATATTTTCCCGCGCTCATAATGATTCTTTCTGCCTTTAGCTTCGGAATGGTGTTGACCATAATCCCTGACTTTTCCACCCATCTTGGCCTGCAAAATAAAGGCATCTTCTTTACCTATTTTACTTTAAGCTCCATTGCAGTGAGAATCTTTGCCGGTAAAGCCTCGGATAAATACGGGAGGAGAGTAGTTTTACTCATTGCGCTCATTATGTTGCTGATAGCCATGATTTTGCTCGGCTTCACCAGGACCTACTTTACTTTTATCATTGCCGCGATTTTTTTTGGTCAGGCTTCCGGCATGACATCCCCCACTATTTTCGCCTGGACTATTGATTTAGCCAGCGATGAACACCGGGGCCGGGCCATGTCTACCCTCTACATTGCCCTGGAAATCGGAATTGGCCTTGGAGCTTTATATTCGGGGTGGGCTTATGGAAACAACCCGGCAAACTTTGCAAAAACATTTTGGTCAGGCGCTATGCTGGCGCTCGTTGCTGTTATTATTCTGATTCGATTCCGGCATCAAAAATTACCTCACGTTTCTCGCACAAATGAGAATCATTGATTAAACGAATTACGCTGATTTCACGGAAGGGGTGAAAGATTGTTGAATATTGAACACGAAATCCAAATCCCGGAGATAGAATGTTAAGCAAAACCGCCCACCCCGCCTGGGCGTAGAGGTTTCAGAGATTAGAATGTTACTGAAACCACCCCTACCCCTCCTTTTGCAGTCTGTTTTCATTTAATAGGTTGTTTCGGAAGGAGGGGAAAATATCAAAATGTTTAATCCCGAAGGGATGGTATTATTATAATAAAAGAATTACTCGTACCGTAAAACCACAAAGGGGTGAAACAGGGTTAGAAAACTTCTGTCACCGTGGGGTCTTCGTAAGGGACCTGCCGCGTGGTACTGAGTTTTCGACGGGGTGTGCAGACCTTGCGAAGGCAATACTCAATTATACGCTGCTCGTTTGTTCTCTTCTCCTCATGCCGGAGCGGCACCTACTTTTTCTGGTCAAAAAGTAGGCAAAAGACCTTCGGAAAATCAATGGTTCCCACGGC
>DASWHX010000009.1:0-4105 GCA_036397995.1 Cyclobacteriaceae bacterium | reverse complement strand
GAATGTAACGGGCTCCAAACCCATTGATGAAGATTTGGCCAAGCGTTTTAAGCATTCCAAAAAGAATGAGGAGGCTCCTTCGGAAGAATCCGAAGGTAATAACGACCCGCAATAGAGTATTTAACGCTAAGGAAAAGCCGTGGCGAAAGTTCCGGCTTTTTTTGTGCCGCCTCCAAATTACCTGTTTTTAACAGGAGATTGAACCACGCTAACTAATTGTTGCATGGTTTTCATTGAATTTCCCATGCTTTCTATGCGATACCGCATAGTTTCCATGGGTGATTGCATAGTTTGGATAGGAGCTTCCATCGCAATGACTAATTGTTCTATCATTTTCATTGAATTTCCCATGCTTTCTATGCGATACCGCATAGTTTCCATGGGTGATTGCATGATTTAGATAGGAGCTTCCATTGCAATGACTAATTGTTCTATCATTTTCACTAAATGTCGAGTAGCTCTCTATTCGATGACGCATGATTTCCATGGGTCATCGCATGTTTTGGATAGGACATCCAATAGTCAGGTACTAAATATTGAGTACAGCTTCATTGAATTTCCCATGATTTTTATGCGATGCCGCATAGTTTTCATGGGTGATTACATGTTTTGGATAGGAATTTTAGTAGTCACATACTAAATGCCGTGTTTTTTTGGTGAAAATTTTAGTAATTTTTATGCGATGATGCTTGGCTGGTATGGGCGATTGCATGTTTTAGATGGAAGCTCGCATACCGGGTATGGGTGATTGCACTGGTTTTCTTAGTTCCTCAGAGTCCCTTCGGAGACTCTGAAGGGGAAAAATGATTTCAAACCTCGCCTTTGGTATTCATTTCACCATCAAGGGCGGGGCGTAAGGAGAATTGATAATGAGTTTGTCTATCTTCTTCATTTATTCATTTCTAATCATTGCTCTGTAGGAGCATTCTGTTTGTAGTTATCGCAGAATTCAACAGCCGTAAGCTCCGTAGGAGCGACCTGTTTTATTCTATCCATTCAAACAAATATTTTCATGGTATTCAATTTCAAATTTTTTCAGGAAATTAATATATTCCTCTCCGAAGGTTTCTTTTTATGATGTTCTTCCTGATTCAAAATAAATTTGATTACCGTATCAATCTGGCTTCCTGAATAAGAGAACGCACCAAAGCCTTCCTGCCAATTATATTTACCTTTCAAATCTGAAATTGCAATTGATGATTTCAAACCAACAAGAAGATGTGTGTGGACTGCAAAGACAATCTGAATATAAATTTGCGTGTAGGTGTTTAGCATATTTCAGGTCGCTCCTACGGAGCTTACTTATTGCATTGCATTATTTTCTACAAACAGATCGTCCCTATGGGACATTAACAATAGCCAGGGATGGAATGGATGAATTCAGGAATGACTGAGAAGTTACCATCCGCATACAGAAAATTTGCACCTTCCATTGTATATTGATGCCCCAAATTTCTCCTGATGGAACGGTCTCAACCCAAGGTCAAATTCATTCATATACTCTTGCCGGTACTTTTTCTGGCATTCCTGATTGTTTATGGAATGATGATCCGCCCTTTGTTTCTGGATCAACCCGGTTTTCCTCTTGAAGTAGTTTTTCTCCTTGCCGCAGTTTTCTCTATAGCGGAATTACTGTTCATCGGCTTTCAATGGGAAGAAATTCAAAATGCATTTGTGCAGAAATTTATTAAGGGACTTACACCCTTGCTGATACTCTTCGCTATAGGCGTAATTATTGGCACCTGGATTGTCAGCGGCACTATTCCCATGTTAATTTTTTATGGAATAAAAATGATCAACCCAACCTATATTTATTTTCTTGCATTCTTCATTCCTATCATTTTCTCCACGCTCACCGGAACCAGCTGGGGATCGGTTGGAACTATTGGAATGGTATTAATTGGAATTGCCGCGGCCATTGAAGCTGACCTTGGGATAACTGCAGGAGCGATAATAGGAGGGGCTTATTTTGGTGACAAACTTTCCCCACTCTCCGATACTACAAACATGGCATCCATGGCAGTGGAAGTGGACTTGTATGAACATATCCACTCGATGCTTTACACAACTCTTCCTTCCGCATTAATCGCGGGTAGTCTTTTCCTAATCCTTGGATTTGTATATCCACCCCTCAGTTTGGAAATAGAATCCGGTTCGGTTACATCCACACTGAATTCTATAAGTTCCATTTTTGGTTTTAGCGTATTTTTACTAATTCCGCCCATCATTGTCTTATATGGTTCCATTCGCAGGAAAGCTACTTTACCAACATTGCTTACTTCTTCCATTGCAGCCTGTTTGCTTGCACTAATATTTCAAAGATTTACGATAGGGGATGTAATGGTCTCCCTCCATACCGGGTTTAATGTATCTATGGCTTCCTGGGTGCCGGTAATTCCAGAAAACATTAGCCAGTTATTTAATCGCGGCGGTCTCTTCGAATTAAACGAAGTTATTTTTTTCACCATCATTGTTTTCATTTTTGTAGGCAGCATTGATTTAATTGAGGCTATGCCTAAAATCGTGGATAAAGTTTTTTCTTTTGCGAAATCCCGCCCGCTGGTAATTATATCTTCTCTTTTTGCAACAGCCTTCACGAATGCCATCACCTCCAACCAGAATGCAACAAGTTTTATCATCGGTGATGCATTCCGGAAGCGTTATGAGCAATTTAAAATCCCCAGAAAAGTGCTTTCACGGTCAATAGAAGATTATGGTACTATGGTGGAGAGTATCATACCGTGGTCAGCCACCACTTTATTTATGGTAGGTACGCTTGGAGTTCCATTTTCCCAGTACTGGCACTGGCAATTGCTTTCTTTAATTAATTTAGTGGTAGCCGTTATTCTGGCAGTTACCGGCAAGGGCTGCTTCTATAACAAGAATAAAAACTCATATTGATAATATATTGAAATAAAGCATCTTATTGATGAAGAAGAAAGTTAAACATGAAACTCTATTAATGCACTATGCTGAAAAGCGATCCGATTATAAAGGGGCGGTGGTTCCACCTATCTTTCAAAATTCTTTATTCACATTTGAAGATTGGGACAGCATTGACCATGCATTTGATGACCGCGCGAAGAGTTTTATTTATACAAGGGGCAAGAATCCCACGGTTAACATTGTCCAGGAGAAATTAGCAGCCCTGGCCGGAGGTCAGGCCGCTCAACTTTTTCCATCCGGCATGGCCGCCATTAGTGCTGCTATTCTGCATTTTTTAAGTCAGGGTGACCACATGGTGGCCATCAGGAATATTTACGGCCCAGCCAATAATCTTATTCAAAAATACCTGGTGCCAAAAATGGGTATTCAGGTAACCCTGGTGGATGGAGATGATGCAAAAGATTTCAGCGATGCCATTCAGCCAAATACAAAACTATTTTATCTTGAAAGTCCCTCAACAGCAGTATTTAAGCTTCAGGATCTTAAAGCAATATCTAAACTTGCAAAATCAAAAAAAATCAAAACAATTATTGATAACACCTGGGCGACTCCCGTTTTTCAAAAACCCCTTGCTATGGGAATTGATATGGAAATGCATTCGATAAGCAAATATATCAGTGGCCATAGCGATGTTGTGGCGGGTTTATTAATTGGAAGCAAAAAGGACCTGGATTCAATTTTTAAGCGGGAATATGAATGGCTGGGTGCTAAAATCGCTCCATTTGAAGCGTGGCTTATTCTGCGCAGTTTGAGAACATTGCCAATCCGGCTGCAAATGCATCAGGAAAGCGCGCGTAAGGTGGCAAAATTCCTCGAATCACATCCTAAAGTAAAACTCGTCAGGTATCCGGGGTTGAAATCATTCCCGCAATATAAATTGGGACGGAAACAAATGTCGGGCTACACAGGGTTAATGTCATTTCAGCTGAAGACTGAAAAACTTCCGCAAATCAAGAAGTTTGTAAATGCATTAGAGATTTTTTCAATTGGAGTGAGCTGGGGTGGACATGAAAGCCTTGTATATGCACCGGCTATCAGCTATCTCAAGGAATTGGATCCCGCAAGGTTTAAACAGTTGGGAATTTCCCTGGGAGATATTCGTATCTCCGTAGGCCTGGAAAATGCGGATGATCTGATGGAAGATTTAAACCAGGCATTA
>DASWHX010000008.1:0-15315 GCA_036397995.1 Cyclobacteriaceae bacterium | reverse complement strand
TACGGATCTTCTTTAGGTTTGTCACCCCAATCCCAACCGGTTAATTCAAGGCTGTTGCCTCCATCACCACCGCCCTTATTTCCATACAAAGCCCTTGAATCCAGATCACCCTGCGGGTCACCCTTGTCACCGGTTTTGCTTGCATTATCTCCCTGGCTGGTTGACTCTGAAGTTTCTGTTTGCTGTGTTGTTTCCTTCTTGGGAGTAGTTTCCGCAACTGTGGCGGGCTTTTCAACGGGCTTCGTTTCTTCCTTTTTCGCCTCTTCCTTAACAACCGGTGTGGTTACCGGTTTTTCAACAGGCTTCTCCTCTACTATCTCAGGAGCATCTTCATTTTCAATTACTTCCGGAATCTCTTCGGATTGCCCGGTCATTTCAGGTTGGTCTTCTACCTGTTTCGTGGTTTCCTCGATGGAAGGTTCTTTGGTTTCTTCCTCATCAGCAGCTTCATTTTCAGGTTGAATATTTCCTGTGCCGGCATCATCCAGGCCAAAATTTATTTCAATACCATATTCTGGATAAGGCGGGTTGGGTTCCCTCCAGGCAAGCAGAAACAAAAATAGCAGAAATACGGCCAAATGAACGCCGATGGAGACTGACCATCCAATTTTCCTGTTCTTCTTTTCCTCTAATTCAGACATCTTAATTTGGCTTTGCGACCACGGAAACCCTGGCTTTTAATGATGTAGCAATTCCCGCGACATATATTAAATGTTCTGTAGTGACATTTTTATCCACATGCAATGATACTACTCCTTCCTGACCATTCAATTCTCTTGCCAAAGCTGTTTCCAAATCAGCTTTATCTACCCTTCTGTTGTTTACGAAATATTGCAAATCATTGGTGATGGAAACCGAAACTTTCTGCATCACTATGGTGGTGCTTTTGCTTGTTGGAAGATTTACAGGCAACCCGGACGGAGTTACAAAGGATGCCGTCAGCATAAAAAAGATCAACAGAAGAAAGATTATGTCTGTCATGGAAGACATGCTAAAGGCTGCATCAACTCTATGTCTGGATTTCAGATCCATTTTATTTTAACTTTTGGGTTTTTGAAGCAGATCAATGAAATCAATGGAGGAAAATTCCATGCTGTGAACTACCTTCTGCACCCGGGTAACCAGGTAGTTATAACCCAGGTAAGCAAGTATTCCAACAAATAAGCCGGCAGCGGTAGTAATCATAGCCTCATAGATCCCTTCCGAAAGCAACTTTGGACTTACTGAACCTTCTTCCTGCGCGATTGCAATAAATGCCTGGATCATTCCGAGGACAGTGCCCAAAAATCCAAGCATTGGAGCGGCCCCTGATATTGTGGCTAATAGCCCAAGGTTTTTCTCCAATTTATAGATTTCAATTTTCCCTACATTTTCAATACTAACTTCAATATTCTTTAGCGGACTGCCTATGCGGGCCAGACCTTTTTCAATCATTTTGGAAATCGGGGTATCTGTTTGCGCGCAACTTTGTTGAGCTCCTTTCACATCTCCGCTTAAAACCAGGCCCTTTATTTTGTCGATAAATCCAGGAGGGGTTTCAGCAGCCCTGCGCAATGTGAGTACGCGTTCAACAAAAATGTATACGGCTATGATGGAAAGAAGTATGATGGGATACATCATATACCCTCCTTTAATCAGCAAATCAAAAATTGACATGGTAGCATCTCCGGTACCCGTATTCAACGAATCAGGAGAAGTTGTTGAAATCTGCAGTAAAATCATCAATACTTTAATACCCAAAGGCCTTCTCCATATGTTGGTTTTAGTTCATCCGCCCTGGCCTGTGCTTCGTCAAAACTTTCCAAATCTGACATTGCAAGCCGGTAGAATTTTCTAGTACCCCAGGGAGGAATTAGAGATGTATTTATACCGTCCTGGCCCAATTTGTTCGCAAGGTCTTTGGCAAGGTCATCATCAACAAAGCTGCCCACTACAACATAATAACGCCCGGTCCGGCCGGAAATTGTGGTCATGATACCAACTTCCGGAACCTCAGCCTGGGCGGCCGCTACCCTGGCTAAACTGTCCTGTACTGCCCTTTCTCTTGCCAGCCTTTGCTGCTCCGCTCTTCTGGCAGCTTCCTCAGCTTCTGCCGCTTGTCTTTGCTGTTCAATTCTGGCTTGTTCGGCTTTTTGTGCAGGTGAATAAAATCCAAAATACCAGATGGCACCCGCTGCAATAATCAGCAACACGGCAAACAGAATTAGCTTGGGTGCAATTGATTCAGCTTTAGGTGGTTCATAACCCGAATTGGATGATGCTCTCTCTTCGGAAGAGTAAGATGTCTGACTATAAACCTGGCTTTTCTTTTCAGATTCTGAACCCTCCGATTCCGGCTTTGGTTCATCTGATTCATCCAAAGTTTTATATTCTACATCCGGCAATCCAAAATTATCATCCGCTTCATTGATATCGTCGGAAGAATCTTGTCCGAATTCTTCATTTATATCATCATCGTCATTTCTTTTCTTTGCCATGGACTTATCGTTATTATTTTAATTTCCTAAAGTTAGAAATAAATATTAAACCTTAAAAAAACCCAATTATTAAAAAAAATTAAGAATTTTCTGTAATAAATGGCAATGGAAGGGTTGCCTTGAAGATATTTCAGTTCCGGAACAGCCCGGAAAGGCTAAAACGAGAAGGTTAATCCTCCAATTACCTGGAAGCCACGGGATGGATACCTGAAATAAGCTTCATTTGGGGACGAAATAACATTATTCGCCTGAACGAATATACCCGCTATTTTTGAAAGTAAATATTCAACTTCAATGTCAAGTTTCAGAACCGGATCAAGATCTATAGATAATTGACTTACAGGATCATAAGCCTTAATTCCAAATAAAGACTTAAAATTTCCTGAAACCATAATCTTCTCATAAATGTTAATCTTTGTGCCGGCTGTAATCTCAAAAGATGGCAAATGCCACGCTTCCTGGACTGCACCGGTATTATAACCCCAATAGTCTCCTCTAAACCAGATTCTTGCTTGTTCCTTTTGAAGGCTAAGTTGACCAAATACATTCGCAATTGACGTTTTCATCGAATCGTAAACCAAAGTGAATCTTGAGATATCCTGAGAATCATTCACCAGGTAAGACATATTTTTCACCGAGGCGATGGAAGCTCCAAGCTGGAATCCAAGGGGATTCACAAGCTGACCGTAAAGGCCTCCGTAAACCTCCAGATTTTGGTTACTATGAAAAATGGGGGTATTCTCGTTCAGGAAGGGATTCTCCTGCAACCAATAATCCAGGCTGCGAACGTTTATTTTACCATTTATGCCACCATATAAACTCAGGCTGCCGCTAATATTAAATGTAGCATTGATATCAGGATACAGGTGAAATTTATTCAGTCCCTTAATCGTGTCATTTTCAACAGTCATATTAATTCCTGCCAGAATCTGGATCTTGTTATAGGTAAAATGATAGGCGGGAGCAATCTGCAGTAAATTCCTGTTCAAGCCATCTATCAAATTATCGCTTCTGCCCAAATTCATATATTCCGCATCCAGAACAATTTTGCCGTCCGCATCCAGTTTGTAACCCAGGCCGCCACTAATTCTGGCTTCATTTTCTGTTGCATCATATTCATCGCCAATATACCGGTAACCTGCTCCAAGATTGTATAACCATGGTGTAGTTGATAGTTCGCCTGACAAATTTAATCTGACATTAAACCTGTTTATTATTTGCTGTATTGTATCGCGGTCCACAAGCAAACCATCCTGATATCCATAGAAATATCTTCCAAGTCTTGAATAGTCAATTTCAGATCGTAGAAAAACATCTTCTCCATGAATACTTCCGGTAACGCCAAGATTCAAATCAGAACTGGCAGAGTTTTTTTTGTCAACAGGGCCCCTGAAGGAACTCAGGTAATTGCCAAATGCACCCAGGCTGAATTTTTCATTTCTTTTGGTGAAGATATATGCATTCAGCAAGGGCGATGTATAATTACCAAACCCTGCTTTCAAATATCCACCATATAGCTTGCTTATTTCTTCATCACTTATAGTTACCACCCTTAGCCTGGGATTAATAGGTTGAATAACAGGCAGAAAGGATGCGAACGAATAAGTTAATGCACCAGGCCTGATGGATACAGGTTGGGGTGGGATTTTTTCAAAATTTCTGGCCGCGAAAGGTAATACAATTTTGATATTCTTTTCAATCACCACTTCCGCTTCTTCAATTTCACCAGGCTGCTCCTCCCAAGTCTGCCCAAATGTTAAACTAGCCGAAATATATAATATTGAGAAGCAACAAGTTAGTACCAATTTAATTAAGTAATGATTCACTATATTATTCATTCTTTCCCTCCCTTCTTTCCCGGGTTGTATCCGTTTTTATGCTGTCAAGTTGTGGCGCCTTGGTTATCGCTGCCAGTTTTAACTTAGCCTGATCAACAATAAAGCTAAGGGTTGAATTATCTATCAGGGATTGCAGTGTTTGGGCAGCCTGAAATGTTTCACTCATTTTAACAAAATTATCAGCAATTAGCAGGAAGGACTTATCGTACCAGAGCTGGTAGCTGCTGAAGGTTTTATGCAAATCAAACAGGGCTTCATTGGATTGCTTAAATTGCTCCTCAAGATGGAGAATTTCGGCCAGCAAATACTGAGCCTCCGCTCCATATTCATCCTTGGCCGTATTGAGGGTGTTAATGAAGCTATCCTTGGCGCGTTCAAAATCTCCCATTGAATAAGAAGCTTTTCCCTGGTATAAAGTTGCTTTATTGATGCCATCAGGACTTGCGGCGCCCCTATCCAATATGGTTTGTGCATAATATTGAACGGAGTCATAATTGTAAGCAGCAAAATGAGACTCCATCAATCCGGACCAAGCCACATATTGTTGTCGTTTATTTGATGCAACTGTAAGCAGTTGATGATAGAAATGTATTGCATTTTCAAGTCTTTTTTCCTTCTGCTCAATTTCCGCTATTCTTTGAATAACTCTGCTGATCTCTGAAAAAGTTCTGTCGTTCAACAGTTCCGAATAGATCTTAAGCGCATCTTCGTTCTTTTCTGACCGGTAATAAGATTCCGCGAGATAATAACGAGCTTCAATCACATTAATATCATCCGGATAATTGTCAATAAATGCTTTGAATCCTGGAATTGCTCTTTCATAATCCTGGGCGAAGTAAAGATTTTTTGCTGCCTGGTATTCCACAGCTTCCAAACCTTTCTGTGTTGGATTATTATCCTTGAACTCATCCAGGTAGTTCTGAAATTCTGAAGTTCTGTTTTGAATTGCCAGGGCATCCTGCAAACCAAGCAACACGTTATTTACTTCTTTATGGCCAGGGTGTTCCTTCAGGAAAAAAACATAATCCTCTATTGTCTTGTTATACTCTTTCAGGTTATAATTCGCAATAGCCCTGCGTTGAATTGCAAAGGGTGTAAATTTACTTTGAGGATTATTGTTTACCAGTTTGTCAAACCAAACTATTGCTTCCTGGTTGAAACCTCGTTCAAAATCAATTTGCGCCCTTTCAAACATAGCATCATCGAGATATCTTGATCTGGAATAATCATTGATTACTTTCTCAAAGGATGCTTTTGCGGCCGGCATATTGTTTTGTAACGACTGGATAATACCTATCTGGAGGAAAGCATATGCTTTCTCGGGGCCAGACTCACTAATTCGCCGGTAATAGGTTAATGCTTCAGAATAGGATTTGGCCACGTAGTAACAATCTGCAAGTCTTAGCTGTGCATCCTGGAAATTGCTCGAGTTTACTAACCCGGAACCTGCCCGAACATATTCGCGGAAATGAACCAAAGCACGGTCATAATCTTTTGTATTAAAGTATGCATACCCAATTCCATAGCGGGCTTTTAATATCGTGCTTTCACCTACACTTCTATTACCGAGAACGGTCAGGTAGGATTCTATAGCTTCATCAAATCTTCTCCCGATGGAATATGCTTCACCTTTCCAAAGGTGTGCGTCGACTACGAGTTCATTATCAAATGGATGCTTAAGCGATTTGCTCCAATACTCAACTGCGGCGGGAAAATTTCTTTTGTTGAACAATTCGACACCTTTGAGGAAGGTTGCTTTCTGATACACCCGGGCAACCTCACTGCCTATTGATGGGAGAGTTTCAATATGTAAAATGGCTAAATCATAATTACTGGAATTTAAAAGTGATCTGGACAGAAGTTCGTTGGCTTCCCGTTTATGATTACTGTTTGGATAGGCTTTCAAAAATTCATTAAAATGAGTAACAGCCTGACCAGGCTTATCCGACTCAAAATTGATTTTGGCAAGGTTAAATAGAGATTCTTCCGCGATGGTTTTATCTTCAGAATACCTTTTTGACTTTTCAAATGATGTGATGGCAAATTCAAAATTCTTTTGTTTCGCATAAATTGTACCAAGATAATAGGAGGCAAGATATCCGGCATCATCATTTTGGATGGCAACCTTTTTCAATGCTTCCTCGGCCATTTGATCTTTACCTGCACTAAGGTGGGCAAACCCAATCTTAAACTGGATAACGGGCGAGGCCTGGCTTCCCGCCAATTCTTGATAAAGTTCATAATATTCTGATGCTTCCGGGTATTGTTTAAGGGCAAAGTGGGAATCTCCGGTAACCAGGTAAATTTCGGATGATTGAGCAAGCCTGTCGTTTTCTTCTAAAACTTTTTCACCATAAGAAATAGCCTTCTCGTACCGGGCAAGTTTGTAATAAGAACTTATTAACATATGAGGGACCTGAATTTTATATGCAGGTTCCTTTTCCGCCCTTTCCAGATCTTCGACAGCGGAAGTAAAATCTTCAACCTGAAATTCAGCATAGCCCGCATAATAATTTGACGCGGCGGAGTATTTTCCTGACTGGCGCTTAATGGCATTAAAGTAAGGTAGAGCTTCAGCAAAATTGCGGGTTGCAAAATTTGAATAACCGGCATGAAAATTGGCTTCTTGCCACCGCGAGGTGGTCAGTCTGGAAAAATTTACTTTCTGATAATATTCGTTTGCTTTTTGATAATTCTTTCCCCGGTAGTAAAAGTTCGCTAATTCCAAATACGCACTTTCAGCACTTGGATGAGTGGGGTGTTTTTTTATGAAATTGTCATACAATTTTTCCGCATCATCCTGAAAAAGGTTTATTGCACAAAAAGCAATGTAATATTCTGCATCAGCATTGAGGAATTCATTAGTATTCTGATTGAGATATTTTTCGAAATTACTTCTTGCAGCACTGAAATTGGCTTTATCAATCAATTCAACGCCCTGGTTAAAGTAAAATTCAGAATTATTAAGTGGCGAGGATGACTGAGACCATGATGAAATCGTGGTTTGAAAGAAAAGTAATGTGAGTATTAACCTGGTGAGCCCTTTGACCATATTATGTCACACAAAAATGGGAAATTTCTGCCTGCTTCTTTAGGCATATTAACGAAAGTTTTCAAAAAATATTCTTATTGCTCTCATAATTCTTTCACCCTACAATTTTAGCAACCAGTTCCTTTAAAATCCCGGCTTGGGAAATTGATGGGCTTTCAATTCCTTTGCTTTGCAAATCCGCCCTTTTAATGGCACTAATAATTAACACGACCTCGGTCATGGAATAGCTACCTGCTGCAACTTTGTAATCACTAATGTAAGAAGTACCAAGTATTGAGTAAAGATCTTTATCGGTTTTGCCGGACGCTCCGTATAATTTTAACAGCTTCGAAAAAAAGGAAAATACAAAGCCAATGATTAAGACCAAAGGATTTTCTTTTGAGTGAGTTCCCAGGTAAAAAGCTATTTCATGAGCTTTCACCTTGTTCCTTGCTCCTAACGCATTCACCAATTCAAAAATATTGTAGTCACGGTTAATTCCTACATAAGTTTGGATGGCATTATCATCAATAGTTTTAGTTTTTATATTGATGCTAACTTTTTCAATTTCATTATTTATTCTCTCAAGGTTTGAGCCGATATTTTGGGTAAGCATCATAACAGCCTTTTCGGTGATCTTCAAACCCTTCTCTGCAATTCTCTCTTTTATCCATCCTGGAATTTTGTATTCCTTTATGATTGCGGATTCCATGACTACTGAAGATGATTTGGTTAGTGCCTTATATAAACTTTTTCTTTTATCAAGTGTTTTGTTCTTGTGGCAGAAGACCAAAATGGTACTTGGCAACGGATTGGATATATAATCCAGCAGCAATTTTTGTCCACCTTCCCTATTGATATCTGAAACAGATTGGGCCTCCCTGACAATTAGCACTTGCCGCTCTGACATCATGGGGAATCGCCGGGCATGGGTTAAAATATCTGAAATCTTTACATCCATCCCGTACAGTATTGTTTGATTAAATTCTTTTTGAGAGTCATCCAGGGCACTTTCTTCAATAAAATTGGAAATTTCATCTATATAAAAAGATTCCGCTCCCATAAGGAAGTAAATACTTTCATACTTACCGGATTTTAACTGTTTGATTATCTCTTTGGGCGTCAAATTCATCTTTCAATATTAGGAAGGCCGTTTTCATTTGAAAAGGCTTTTGTAAGAATTTATAATTAACAAAAATAATCGAGATAAAGGATTTATATATTTTCTCATGGTGGAAAATCTGATAATTTGTTAAGTTTATCATATGAAAAATCTAATGTGCTATCTTTTTTGCTGCCTTTCTATTGGTGCGTTAGCGCAGCCAGCCACTGAAGTTTATATTTTTGATTTGCAATTTGGTGAAGGGGAAATGCAAATTGCCAATCCTGTAAATGTAAGTAACCACAAGGGTTATGACAATCAACCGCATTTTTTAGAAGATGGAAGTTTGCTTTACGTATCTTCTATTAATGGCCAGACTGATGTTTATCATTACTCCAATGGAAGTTCAAAGCAAATCACCGCAACCCCAGGCGGAGAGTATTCTCCGACGCCAACTCCGGATAGCGAACATTTCAGCACGATTCTGTTAGAGCCGGATGGAACGCAATTATTATGGCAGTATAACTTTGATGTTAAGGGCAACAAGCCGGTTTTACTTGCTGCCGGCCTGAAGGTGGGGTATCATGCCTGGGTAAGTGATCACCAGATTGCTGCTTTTGTTCTGGGTGATCCAAATACAATGCACTTAATTGATGTCTCCACCGGACAAAGTGAAATTATCGGCGAATCTATTGGCCGCTCACTGCACAGAATCCCAGGTACGGATTATTTTAGCTATATTCAGAATGATGATACCGGTAATTCTGAAATAAGATCTTATGATTTAAAAACCGGAATATCCGAACTTTTGATACGCTCTGTGGAGAATTCTCAGGATTGCGCCTGGACGCAAAATGGAACCCTTATTATGGGCAGCGGTTCGAAACTATTTCGTTGGAGTAAAGGAATGACTGAATGGAAGTTAATTGCTGATATTTCAAGTTTTAATTTAGATGGAATAACCAGGCTTGCCGTTAATAAAGATATGAGTAAAATTGCCCTGGTGGTATCGGAAAATTAATGACTTTAAGAGCATGGCCAAAGATTCCACATTTTTGATATTACGAACCGTTTCTCGCGGACTTATCATACAAGTCTCGCTCATAATATTTTTTCCTCATTGCATGAATCTTTTTCACCGGCCAGGGTAAATGGTTTTGAGAAAGGCTCAAGTAAATCTCATCCAGTCCGCCAAAGCTTCGATAGAAGGTGCTGATATTTTTAAGCCCAGGGCATTCAAAATCCAATAGCAGGGGTTGGTTTTGATACTTCCTGATAACTGAATCTAAAATCAATGTCCGGCCATTTAATTTTACAAATTCGGAATAGCCGGCATTAAACATATAGGTTATTCTGTTTTTGAATTTGATAAACAAAGCACCGGCAATGATCTTATCCGGAGGAACTTTGGCATAGATAAGATTCGCTAATCCTCTGGTTGCGGTTTCATAAAAAATCTGATGGAGCATTTCGTATGCAGTAGATGACACACCCCCATATATTTTCTTTTCGCCATTTTCTTTAAACATGCAAATGAGCTCTTCAAGGCTATTGCTTTCCTGGGTAAAAACATTAGAATTCAGTACCTGCATCAGTCTGTACTTTCTGTCTCTTTTATAATTACTTTTTAATACATCATAGGGCTGGTTAAGGTTCAGTACCACGTTCAAATTTTCTGATAAACTCCCGGACAATAATCGCGGAGTGTTGAAATTACTGAAGGAATACTTAATAATGTAATTAAATTTCCTGGTGATTAAATTCACTATTTCAGCCACAACGTCTTGAGTTGGTTGAGTGATGGAGTAAATACCCAATTGCTGACAAAATAAAGGTTGTTTAAGAATTCTAAATCCCCATTTTCGGGTAACGGGTAATGGAATTCCAATCCGGTACTCCTGATGAGTACCTTCTACAATTGCTGACCAACCGGGAGACACAATATCCAGGTACCAGGAAAGAGCGTAGAAATTCCCCTGCTCCGAAGTCGCGATGAGTAAATCCCAGGCATCACGATTCAACTCATTGTTAGGAATTATTTTCAACGGTCAATTTACATTCGCCGGATTTACTCTGGTGGGAGTTGCTTCGCCTGAAATAATAGTTGCCGCACCAGCAGAGATTGCTTTTATTGTGTTGGCAAGATGCTCAAGGTTTAAGGTTTTTACCTCATCCGAAACCTGATGGTAATCCGGGTCCACGTCAATTGGAGTCGTACTAATAGAATGAGCGGGCACACCAAGCCGGGCCAGTGTCGCATTGTCAGAGCGGTAAAATAAGTTTTCAGTTGGGTAAGGGTCAGGATAGAATTTGTACTCGGTCCCTTCCACTGACTTTTGAAGAATCTGTCCAAAGTCAGATTTATCAAAACCGGTTATCCAGGCTGAATTCGGGCCATCTGTAGCCGGCTTCCCAATCATTTCAATATTAAACATGGCAACAATCTTGTCGGGATCCAATTGTTGTGAAAAGTAACGTGATCCATAGCCTCCAATCTCCTCGGCGGTAAAGGTTACAAATAACAACGATCTTTCCGGCTTGGATTTAGCCTTAAAATAATCAGCAAGCATAATAACCGCCGTACTCCCGGAAGCATCATCGTTCGCACCGTTGGCAATTGAGTCTCCTTCCACAGGCCTTTGAATACCAATATGATCGTAATGCGCTGAGAACAAAACATACTCATCTTTCCGGTTGCCTTCAATATACCCAACCACATTAGCCAGCGGCAGTTCAGTTACCGATGCGGTGAACTCCACAGAAAACAGTTCAGGTTTAGATTCACTAATAGCAAAAACAATGGTTGAGCCTCCCGCTCTTGTCATTGTCCTGGAACCGGTTGCAAGAAAGGATGCGTATCGGGTGTAAAGTTGTTGATGGGCAGGATGTATCCACAGAATTACGTTCTCACCGGCTCTCCTATACCTGCCGTAAGTCCTTTGCAATGTGTCTTTTTCACCCACAAAAACGCTGGCAACATTGCTTTCTTCTGTCCAGGAAATATTTTCACTCGTTGTAGTAGCGGATGCCATACCCAGGCTTTTTCCATCTGTCTTAACAACCAGGGAATCAACCGTGAAATTGAAGACGTAGAACTCTTGTTTATAGGAATCCAACCCATCCCATTTCTGCAATCCAATTCTTTCAAATTCACCTGAAATAAAATCCGATGCCAGATCAATTTCAGGGGAAAAAGTTCTTCGCCCCTTCATTTCATCAGAGGCAAGGGTTCCAATGATTCTTTCAACTTCAGCCTGCAGAATCTGAGGTTCTGCCGGAGTACAAGCTGTTAAAATGTAAAGAACAATTGGTAATAAAATTACTCTTCTCATATCGTTCTAATATTTGTTTTAATTCATGAACTGGTCAAAAGTTAAGGTAACATAGTATAAACCTCCGATGGCAGGGTTTCCAAAACCAGTAGTATAATATTGGTTTAGCAGGTTAGCACCGCCAACTTTAACTACGGATTTTAGTGCGTTCAGCTTAAAACTTACCTGGGCATCCAGGGTATGAAATGCCGGAACCTCTCCCACCCCAAACGTTGACTCCCATAGGAATCTATTTTGCCACCGCCAGTTAATACTGAATCCAATGTTATTTATGACATGCAGATTTGAAACAGTAATATTTGTTCTGTAATTAGGGGAATTGAATCGTGATTCAAAGCCAGGAGGTCTGTCACCAAGAGGTTCAAGGGTGTTGTGAGCTACATTTCCGCGCAGCAAATAGCCCCGGTTAAACCGGTAATCAATTCCTAATGCCCAGCCATAGGCACTCACAGGATCATCAGTACTTACCGTTGTCTGAAATCTTCTTTCATCGGGAGTATTGGGATCCATAACAAGGTTTTGAGTTGCCAGGAAACCGTTAAATCTGTTATAGTATCCATAGGCGTCCACCAGCATACGATTATCAAAGAATAAACCTCTGTAGCCAATTTCATAAGCAACAACGCGTTCCGGGCCAAATTCCGGAATTACGAAAGGTCCGTTACTCAGATCGGGCTGGCTATCTAGGGTATTTGATCCTATCAGCGGGTAGACGTCTTTTATATGGAAATCATACTTTGCCTGCACTTCCGGCAGTCCGCCAATTACCTGGTAAGGACCAACATTTAGATCAACCCATTGATCTGAAATGGAAGCAAACCGGAAAGCAGTTTGCACCGAACCCCTGAAATTATTTCGCCTATCGGTTCCAAAAGAGTAAACGAAAGAGCCTCTGGGAGTAATTCTACCTTCGTATTTATCGTTTTTATCATATCTTACCGAACCGGTGAACTTTAATTTCTTATCCATTAGTTTTTTAGATATTTGGGCATAAGCGCCAAACTGGTTTTGAATAATTGGATCGTTGGGTTCATCGAAGAAGATGGTTCCCTCGGAATTTACATTATAAACCCTGTCGCTTGCTCCTACCAGGATATCCGCAAACACAATCTTTCCTGTAAAGTCATACATAAATTCGAGATTTACCATGGAAGTTTTATCAATTATTCCGGAACCCTGCTGATCTACGGTTCGTGAAGTAATATCATTAAAGTAACTTTCAAACTCCGGAGTTCCGGGTAATGGCATTGTGGGTAATCCCGGATTTAATATCCCTCCCTGAGGTGTGCGATTGTCTGCTACCGTGCGGGCAGTTGCAAGGCTGCTGGCTACAGGGTTTCCCAACAAAAGGTTGGTAGTAAAAGTTTGGATGAATTCGGTATACCAATCCTGGGAAGGTTTCCATGCCTCATTAATAAGCAATGCAGTGGCTCCGGCATCATAGGTTTTTCCAGAAGATTCTTTAACCCCCCAGGCCCTGACAAAGAAATTATTAGAATTCAATTCCAACTTCCCCTGGTAAATCTCAAAATCACGTAGTGAAAATCTATTTTGAGCAGTATAAACAGAAGTTCCATTGCCATAGCCGCCGGCAAATATTGCTTCAACTTTTTCACTTAATCGATAGTGCATAGAAGTTTGTATCCGGAAATTGCTTGTATTGTAATCTACCAGGTCTCTTTCTTTATAGCCGGTTCGTGTAATAATCTGGTCCGGAAACAAATCTTCGATCAGCTGTAAAATTGCATCGTATTCAGGATCGCCGGGTTGATACCCCTGCTGCCTGGCCACTCCATCCCCAACTGTTGGAGCCAAATCCTGCAGATTAACCGGAACAATTGCTTCATCTCCATAAACATTTACCCCATCATAACCTGCATTGGTTTCGCGCGTCAGATTTGGATCATCAAGGTCATTGCGATCCCGGTAATCATCAGCATGCCAATCCAGGGCCTGGATGTAAGAAGCCACCACCTTCATGGCAAACTTATTTTTCCAGGCTTTTGCCCATCTTAGATTGGCATCTACCATTGGAGTTGGCGTGTTTCTATAGTCAGCGGCAAGATGATGAATTCCAGTTTGCACATACGCGCTGATACCCTGGTATTCAAAAGGATTCTTGCTGGTCATAAGGAGTGTCCCGTTCATTCCGCCAGGTCCATATAGTGCAGAGGAAGCACCAACCAGCAATTCCAGACTTTCAACATCCAACTGGCTTAGTCCAAAAATGTTTCCGGCAGCAAAATTTAATCCCGGAGGAGCGTTATCAATTCCATCAACAATTTGATTGACTCTATAGTTGGTGTTGCCGTTGAACCCGCGTGTGTTGGGTACTTTGAATGTGAACCCCTGCTTATTCATGTCAACTCCTTTAAGACTCCCGAGACGATCATAGAAATCTGTGGCGGCATTTTCCCTGATTTCCAGGATTCCAATCCTTTCAATTGTAACCGGCGATTGGAGGATATTCTCTTCCACCCTTGAAGCGGATATAACTACCTCTTGTCCGAGCATTACCTGTTCTTTTAGGTTCAGGTCAATGATGGTCTGGTTTCTGATATCCACTTCATTTGTTTCATAACCAACATAAGAGAAGACGAGGGTAAAGGGAGGATTTGATTCTGTCTGCAGGAAAAAGGTTCCCTTTGTATCCGTAACGGTACCTGTAAGTTTATCTTTCATAATAATATTCACGCCGATCAAGGGTTCTCCATTCTCATCTTTTATTGTTCCAGTAATAGTAGTCTGGGCATGTGTAACTATGGCAAACACCGCCAGGAATAGAATCATTAAAATCGAACGCTTATATTCGGGCAAGCAGATAATTTCCATTAGTTAGAATATGCAATAATACTCATTTTAAGGTTTTTTTGACAATTCAATTATTCCACAAATAAAAAGGGAATTACCTGTCTTTACAAAGGGCATTAATTAGGCACAAAATTCACTGCTTAAGTTTGGTATCAGGTAAATTAGACCTAAATTTGATGTTTACCTAAAATAATGGAACTATGAAGCTAATGAAATTATACTCATTCCTCCTTATGGGAGTCATGTTAAGCACAAGCATGCTATTTACCTCTTGTTCGGAAGATGATGATACAGACCCTTTGGTGGGTACTTATGCATTTACATTGGGAACGATGATCAATACCACGAATGTCGTATTTCCATCGGCTACCTCAATTGGAACAATTGCCGCAAATGATCAAACTACTACCACACTTATTATTGGCCAGGGCTTGTATGCCAGCTCACCTTGTGCAACCGCGACAAACGCAAGGACTGAACTTCGTGCTGATGGAACTCTTTGGAATGTTTGCGCGGGTGGAGATGCCGCGGAAGCTCAGCAGGGGGCATGGGTAATTGATGCAGGCCGTACACAACTAACCCTGACTGTTACGGTTGAAGGTGTTGGATCATTGGACATTGTCTTAAGCGGCTTTGTGGATAACGGTGTTACTATTACAGGAAGAATCGAAAACTTCCCCTTAGGATTGGATCTTAATTATGCATTAGGTTCCGTTTTACCAAG
>DASWHX010000007.1:0-15483 GCA_036397995.1 Cyclobacteriaceae bacterium | reverse complement strand
AACTAATTACCTAATTACCTAATTACCTAATTACCTAATTACCTAATTACCTAATTACCTACTTGCTAATTGTTTAACTATTTCTTGCTGGCGTTGAAAAGTTTTTCTTTTTCTTCTTTGGAAAGGCTATCATATCCCGATTGTGAAATCTTATCCAGGATTTCATCAATTTCATCTTGCTCCACCCTGGAAGCGCTTTTCTTTGCGGGTTGTCGCGACGCACCGGCACTTGCTTTCTCTTTTCTGGAATACGTAACTCTTATGTTTGACTGCTTTACGAAAAAGCTTCTAATGAAATGTATTACTGATAAAACCGGTTTACCCCAGTCGGTTCCCCGGTTTAGCTGCTTGATGAACAAGAATCCAACCAATGCGCCGCCCAGATGAGCGAGTTCTCCGCCGGCATTGGGTCCTGTAGTATTGGCGAAACTCAGCACAACATAGAACAGGGCAATATATTTGATCCTAACCGGACCAATAAATAGCAGGAAGAATGTATAATTCGGCATAAAGGTAGCTGCTCCGACAACTACCGCAAATACTCCGGCGGATGCTCCGAATAAAATTGAATTCTCCACCCTGTCTGCATAAAATGGAATTAGATTATATATCAGAATGTAAGAGAGCCCACCTGCAATACCACCGAGAATGTACAACGCAATAACCCGGTTTGACCCCAGGAATTCCTTTATAACCATTCCAAACCAGTACAGGAAAAGCATGTTAAATAGAATATGAAAGAAACCTATATGTACAAACATATAAGAGAACAAAGTCCAGGGTTTTATCAGAAAGGTTTCTGTGTGGGAAGGCATTGCAATCTGAGTGAGAACACTCCGGAAGGCTTCAGTACCCAAAGACAAATCGATAAATACTTTGGAAATAATTAGTACCAGGAATATAACAACATTAATCAGGATTAACTGGATGTGGCCGTTGTTGGGCCTGTTAAAAGCATTCTTAAAATCGTCTAAAATTCCTCCGCCATTCATAAATTTATCCTGAATAATCCTTTCCCTGCTTTCTCCAGACCACTATCATTATATATGCGAAAATCATTCCACCCAGGTGAGCCAGGTGAGCTACATTATCGCCTTCCTGGGGTTGTAGACTTGAATATAATGCCATTCCACCCAAAATTAATGCAAGATATTTCATTTTAATTGGAATCGGCGGGAACAAAAGCATAATCATTAGATTGGGAAATAACATAGCGCAGGCCATAAGTAATCCATATATAGCTCCTGATGCTCCAACCATCGATCCTCTTTGCTTATACTTGTATAACTGTGCAAGCCTTTCCTTACTTATAGAAATATATGTTGCATCATTACTGTTCCGGCCGTACTCCCTGATGAAATCATACCATTCATTATACAAACCTCTTGATTCACCCAGAATAATTTTGTTAAATCCATCTGGAGTTGGGTTCATACTGTAGGCTTCGATCTTATTTTCCAGGGAATTGTTTTGAATAAAATTAACTGAACTGTATATAATTGCAGCCCCGATACCAGTTCCAAGGTAAAAAACAAGAAACCGGTTTGAACCCCAGAAGTTTTCCAGAAAGCCACCGAACACCACCAATCCTATCATGTTAAACAAAATATGCGTGAAACTCCCTGAGCTGTGTGCAAACATGTAAGTGAATAATTGGTAGGGCTGAAAATAAGGCGAATTAATCTGATAAAGGGCCAGGTAATTATTCAGATTTGCATCGCTCGATCCGGTCATCATAGTGATTAAATAAACTGCTACATTAATTATCAGCAGTCCCTTTACCATCGGTGTTAATCTTCCAAACATTAATTTCTCTTAAATAGGCCGATTATTTTTTCGAGGTCAAAGATAATATAAACCGGTTGACCATCCGGGGTATAATTAGGATTTGAGCAGCCAAATAGTTTATCAATTAAAGAATCCATTTCGTGCTTCGACAATGATTTGCCGTGTTTAATTGAGGATTGTTTTGCCATTGCCATGGCAAGATTTTCTTTAGTGGGTAAAGACAATTCAGTTTTATTCTCCTTGAATTGTTCCAACAATCCTTCAAAAATTTCTTTTTCATTTCCCCCGCTAAGATCAGATGGAATCCCGTTGATCACCAAAGAATCCTTTCCCATCACTTCAAACTCAAATCCCAACGATCTTATTTCCTCACTCATATCCATAACGAGAGAATAATCTGAAATGTTTAAATGAACCGTTTGGGGAAACAGACATTGCTGAGTATTGCCGCTTTTATTTTCAAGATTTTGGTTGAATTTTTCAAATAGAATTCTTTGGTGAACCCTTTCCTGATCGAAGATCATCATTCCCGATTTCACCTGTTTGATAATGTAGCGGTTATGCAACTGAAACGGGCTGACTGAGGTATCCGGTGTTTGTTCACCTGCCGGTAGTTCCTGATTGAGTGAACTTTCAAAAGTTAATTCCAAATCCGGTTTATCTTTCCTGCCTTCAACATTCAGCCTGTCAGAGATTCCTTCAAATAATTTCTCCCAATCGTCACCTCCGGCTTTCTTCACATTCTTAAATTGGTAATAGGCACGGTCTGCTCTGGATTGTTTTTCTGAACTCGCGCCCATTTTCCGGGAAAGAAAATTCACATCCTGTTCAAAATCAAGGCTGGGTGCCAGGTTATGACTTGCCAGCGCCTGCCTTACAGCGGCACGTACAATACCATACACTGTTCTTTCATCTTCAAACTTTATTTCATTTTTTGTAGGATGAACATTTACATCGATACTGGCTGGGTCAATGGAAATAAATAAAATGTAAAATGGAAAACTTCCCTCAGGGATTAATCCTTCAAATGCATTGAGAACGGCATGATTCAGGTATGGATTTTTAATGAACCTGTCGTTTACAAAAAAGAATTGTTCGCCGCGGGTTCTTTTTGCGAATTCAGGCTTGCCGATGTATCCTTTTATATTTATATGAGTAGTTTCCTCCTCACAAGCTGCCAGTTGTTCCCGGTAAGATTTACCAAATACATCTACAATTCTCTGACTCAATTTCCCGGCAGGCAGTTGGTAAATCTCCAGGTCATCATGGAAGAGGGAAAATTCAATTTCAGGATGCGCCAACGCTACTCGCTGAAATTCATCTACAATGTGTTTCATCTCCACTGAATTCGACTTGAGAAAATTACGCCGGGCCGGCACATTATAAAAAAGATTCTTTACGCTGATGGAAGTTCCAATCGGACATCCATCCGCGATCTGACTTTTGACTTCCGAACCCTCCACTATCAGGCAGCTTCCCAACTCACTTTTGCCAAGCCGGGTTTTCATCTCCACCTGGGCAACCGCGCCAATGGATGCAAGGGCTTCACCCCTAAATCCCATAGTAGCAATAGCGAAAAGATCTTCCGCTGAATGGATTTTCGAAGTCGCATGTCTTTCAAAACTCATGCGGGCGTCTGTTTCGGACATACCTTGCCCATCGTCAATAATCCTGATTAAGCTTTTGCCCGCGTCCTTTACAATCACCTGAATTTTTTTCGCACCGGCGTCCACAGAATTCTCCATAAGTTCCTTCACAGCCGAAGAAGGCCTCTGTACAACTTCTCCGGCTGCAATCTGGTTAGCCAGCGAATCAGGAAGTAAATTAATAATGTCGGACACTTGCTAAAATATTCTTCTGATCCTGAGATAAACAAAGAGGGCTACAAAAGGCATCAGAAAATAGAATATCATTTCACCGAAATATATGTAGCCAAAAATTCCTCCGAAAAGCAGAGCCATAATAAAAAATTGCAACAAGCCGGCTGAAGTAGTTCCGGTAGTTCTTTTATAAAACCTTCCGTTGAAATTTCCTTTGATCTGAGACTTGAATTCACCATCTAATGTTTTTCCTTCTTCCAGTTCCTTCACAATCCTGGATCGTCGTTGCTTAATATCCTCTTTAATGGGATCATAATAACGAGGTTCAAAATGAAACCGTTGATGCGAAGGAGTTCTGAAGATGGAGGGGAACTTCATTTATAATCCACTTTTCATTCAAAAATAAGCTATTTTTATCCTAATAATAAACTCTACTTTGCCCATGTTAAAATTTTTGCGATTGTTTGCCCTTCTGTTGATTGGCAGCCATTCGATTGCTCAAAATCCGGCGTTCACCTCAAAAGAAAGTTGGGTTGACAGCGTTTTTTCATCCATGAGCCATGAAGAAAAGATTGGCCAACTTTTCATGATTGCAACGTGGTCTAATCGAGGAGAAGATCATCAACAGGAAGTGGAGGAATTGATTACAAAGTATCACATTGGCGGCCTGATTTTTTTCCAGGGCGGACCTGTCAGACAGGTAAACCACACAAATTATTACCAATCTCTTGCAAAGATTCCCTTATGGATTGGGATGGATCTTGAATGGGGCCTGGGAATGAGGCTTGACAGTACCATAAGTTTCCCAAAGCAGATGACCTTAGGTGCTATCCAGGATGATCAACTAATCTATGAAATGGGTTACGAGATAGCCAGGCAAATGAAGTTGATCGGGGTGCATATGAACTATGCTCCGGTAGTTGATGTCAATAGCAATCCTATGAATCCCGTTATCGGATTTCGCTCTTTTGGCGAAAACAAATTCAAAGTTGCTGAAAAGGGAATTCAGTATATGCAGGGGATGCAGGATAATGGAGTAATGGCAACAGCGAAACATTTTCCCGGTCACGGCGATACTGATAAGGACAGTCACCTCACCCTGCCTGTTATTAAACACAAAGCTGCGCGAATGGATTCGCTTGAGCTATATCCTTTTTACCAGCTTTTCGATAGGGGAATTATGAGTACAATGGTTGCCCATATAAGTGTACCTTCTTTGGATAACAATCCACGCCAGCCAACAACGCTATCGTATAAAGTTGTAAACGGGCTTCTGAAAAATAAAATGAATTTCAAAGGAGTTGTATTTACCGATGCTATGAATATGAAAGGAATTGCAGACCGAACTAAACCGGGTGATGCAGATTTGAAAGCATTGATGGCAGGTAATGATGTGTTACTCTATTCTATTGATATTCCAAAAGCAGTAGGTCGCATCTCACGCGCGGTGTTAAGGAAGCAAATAAATCAGATCGAAATTGACTCCAGGGTTAAGAAAGTGCTGTCATTTAAGTACGACCTTGGACTTCACCGGCAACAAAATTTCACCACCAATAACTTGCTGGATAATCTTAATTCCCCTGATGCAAAAGCGTTACGATTAAAATTATTCGAGGAAGCGGTTACCGTTGTAAAGAATGAAAATAATTTGCTTCCATTCACCGTTCTGGACACTCTGCATTTTGCGTCATTGAGTATAAATACGAACGGCGAAACCACTTTTCAAAAAACTTTAAATACGTATGCTCCATTTCAGCATTACATCATCAAAGATATTCCGGTAAGCGATGATGCTTATGCTGATCTTTTGGATAAGCTTGAACATTTTGATGTAGTAGTTGCAGGTATTCACAATATGAGCCAGTATCAAAGCCGTGGATTTGGATTGCGGGAACCTGATATGAAATTCCTGAAAGAGCTAAACCGGCGCACAAGAGTTGTACTTGTAGTATTTGGAAACCCATACAGCCTGAAGAACTTTTCGGAATTTGATAACATCATCATCACCTACGAAGATACGGGTGACACGGAAATAATTGGACCTGAAGTAATATTTGGAGCAATTGAAGCTAAAGGGAAATTACCGGTAACGGCATCCAAGGAATTTATTGCAGGGCAGGGAATTGTAACCCGATCACTCCAGCGATTAGGGTACGACGCACCTGAAAACCAGGGGATGGATTCCAGAGTACTTCAAAAAATTGATCAAATAGCGCATGAGGCCATAGAAAATGGGGCTACTCCGGGATGCGAAGTTTTGATTGCAAGAAATGGGCGCATTATCTACGATAAGACGTATGGACATTTTTCATATGATAGTTTGAAAGAGGTGAATAATAATACCATATATGACCTGGCATCTATAACTAAAGTCACGGCAACTTTACAAACCGTGATGTTTCTTTATGGCCAGGGATTGATGGATCTGGATAAGAAAGCCGCTTCTTATTTACCTGAATTGAAAGCCACCAATAAAAAGGATATGATTATCAGGGATATCCTGACTCATCAGGCAGGTCTCTGGCCCTTTGTTCCTTTCTGGCGAAAAACGCAGGGTACAAAATTAGATTCAATTTATTACCGGAATGAATATTCAAAGGAATATTCAATACAAATAGCCCCTAATTTATACGCCTTAAACGGCCTCCAGGATTCCCTTTGGAAGTGGACTTTGAATGCCCGGGTCCGGGATAAGACATACAGAAAACCTTATGACTATACATATAGCGATATGGGATATTATATCCTTCAAAAAATCTCGGAGCGGTTATTAAATCAGTCCATGCCTGATTTTCTGGATCAGAATTTCTACGCGCCCATGGGAATGAATTCAATGGGCTTTTTGCCCTTGTGCAGATTTCCCGAAGACATTATTGCGCCTACCGAGTTTGATACTTCCTGGAGGTTGTCTCATGTAAGAGGAATGGTTCATGACCAGGGTGCCGCCCTTTACGGTGGAGTGGCGGGCCATGCCGGGCTATTCAGCAATGCTAATGACCTGGCGAAGATTATGCAAATGAATCTGCAAGGCGGAAATTACGGAGGAATAAAATTTCTTGAACCGGGAGTAATTCAAAGCTTTATTACGAAACAATATATGCCCAGCAGGCGTGGAATCGGGTGGGATAAGCCAACAGATAATGCCCAGGGTCCAACTTCCAGGTATGCTTCTTTTGATACTTTTGGGCATACAGGCTTTACAGGAACTGCCACCTGGGCAGACCCTGAGTTTGGCTTGGTTTATGTTTTCCTCTCCAACCGGATTAATCCATCGGCAGAAAACCGGATACTCCTCGATGAAAATATCAGATCGCGGATTCATGACATTGTTTATGAGTCAATTTGGAGTTACCGCAGATCTTTTCATCAAAATGGTGAAACCGAATGACGATTTATCCTGTTAATAGATAAATAGATAGATTAAAATGAAGATAGGCATTGTTTGCTACCCCACTTTTGGTGGTAGCGGTGTAGTTGCAACCGAATTGGGAAAAGCACTCGCCAGGGAAGGTCATAATATTCACTTTATTACCTACTCTCAGCCCACAAGACTGGACTTTTTCACTGAGAACCTGTTTTATCATGAAGTGGATATCATGAACTATCCCTTGTTTGAATACCCACCCTACGAGTTAGCCCTGGCAAGCAAATTGGTAGATGTTGTGCGACATGAAAAATTGGACTTATTGCATGTTCATTATGCCATTCCACATGCAACAGCAGCTTACCTTGCCAAGCAAATTCTGAAATCGGATAATATTTCCATTCCTATCATCACAACCTTACATGGAACGGACATAACACTGGTGGGCAAAGACCCTTCATACGAGCCGGTTGTTACTTATTCAATTAATCACTCTGACGGGGTTACGGCAGTATCACAAAACCTTAAGGATGATACGTACCGACATTTCAAAATAAATAAAGAGATTGAAGTAATTCCAAACTTCATTGATCTGAATCGGTTTAAAAAACACAAAAAGGATCATTTCAAAAAAGCTATTTGTCCCAACGATGAAAAACTGATTGTTCACACTTCAAATTTCAGAAAAGTGAAAAGAGTGGATGATGCCGTCAGAGTATTCTCAAAAATCCGGGAACAGATTCCGGCAAAGCTATTGCTGGTGGGTGATGGTCCTGAGCGGGCCTCTGTGGAGCAATTGTGCCGCGAACTGGGATATTATGACGAAGTTAGATTTCTCGGCAAATTGGAAGCAGTGGAAGAAGTACTCTCTGTATCCGATTTATTTCTGATGCCTTCCGAAAGTGAAAGTTTTGGACTGGCCGCCCTTGAAGCTATGGCTTGCGAAGTTCCGGTAGTTGCTTCAAATGCCGGAGGTATTGGAGAACTGATTATTCATGGGGTGAGCGGGTTTATGAGTAACGTAGGCGATATTGATGACATGTCAAAAAACGCTCTTTATATTTTGAAGGATGATCAATTGCCAAAATTCAAAATCAATGCGCTCAACAGGGCTATGGATTTTGATGTAACCAATATTCTTCCCAAATACGAATTATTTTATAATAAAATAATTGAGTCTGCGGTTCAACTTCAAAAAGTCTGATCATTTATCGGAGGATTTATAAGGATTTTCTGAAATCTGTAAATCAATTTATTTAGCTTAGTCCACAGCAATGACGGGATATCGATTCACCAAATTCATTCCACAGGAACAAAAGCAAAAAGGTTCTTTTAAAGGAATGTTTTCCATATTCATGCAACTACTCACCATTACTTCCGGTGATGTTGATGAGGCATTAAGCTGGATGAATGAGTTGGACAACCAGTATGGCATAACTACGGATGAATATGGGATGGGAGATTTCATTGAGGATTTGAAAAAGAAAGGATATCTCGATAAAGATTCCAAAACAGGAGCATTCAGAATTACTGCCAGAGCAGAGCAGTCGATTAGAAAGAATGCGCTGGAGGAGATTTTTGGGAAATTGCGCAAAACGCGGAGGGGTGATCATACGACTATCCATAGCGGACAGGGTGATGAGCCGGGGACTGACAGGCGAGACTACCAATTTGGAGATACTCCGGATCAGATTTCCATGACCGACTCTCTGCGAAATGCGCAGATTAATCATGGTATTGGAGACTTCCGGCTTACGGAAAATGACTTGGAAATTGTGGAAACTGAATCAAAAAGCCAAACCTCCACCGTACTGATGATTGATGTCAGCCATTCCATGATTTTGTATGGCGAAGACCGGATAACTCCCGCTAAGAAAGTGGCAATGGCGCTTTCCGAATTGATTACGCAGAAATACCCAAAGGATACCTTAGATATTCTTGTGTTTGGAAATGACGCGTGGCAAATTGAAATTAAAGACTTGCCATATCTAAAAGTCGGGCCTTATCATACCAATACAATAGCAGGCCTGGAGCTTGCACTTGACATTCTTCGCCGCAGGAAAACTCCCAATAAGCAAATTTTCATGATTACCGATGGTAAGCCCACTTGCATGAAAGTAGGTATCAAGTATTACAAAAACAGCTTTGGACTGGATAGAAAGATTGTGACGAAAACATTGAACCTGGCCGCGCAATGCCGCAAATTATCTGTACCCATCACCACATTTATGATTGCTTCCGATCCTTACCTCAAATCGTTTGTCAGGGAATTTACAGCGGCAAATAATGGGAATGCATATTACAGCAGCTTGCAGGGGTTAGGTCATTTGGTTTTTGAAGATTATAAACGAAACAGGAGAAAGAATTTTTAGGGAATGAGCAAGGATATTGATTATAGTAAAATTAGTACGTTAGGTGATCTTAAAAGATCCGGCTACAAAACCAAATCTGTGAAGCTGGAGCTTCGGGATAATTTAATCGCAAAACTCAAAAAAAAGGAAAAAGTATTTGATGGAATCTGGGGATATGAAGAGACTGTTATTCCTGATTTAGAGCGCGCAATTCTCTCCATGCACGATATTAACTTGCTTGGCTTACGCGGGCAAGCCAAAACAAGACTTGCACGGCTCATGATTGATTTGCTTGATGAATTTATCCCGGTGATAAAAGACACTGAATTAAACGATGATCCTTTTAACCCTATCAGCAGGCAGGCCAGGGATATTATTGAAGAATGTAAAGATGCCACACCTGTTAGCTGGATGCATCGCGGCGAACGATATACAGAAAAACTGGCAACTCCCGATGTATCTATTGCAGACCTAATCGGCGACGTTGATCCTATAAAGGCAGCCACCTTAAAATTACCTTACTCAGATGAGCGGGTGATTCACTTCGGATTGATTCCGCGTTCACACCGGGGGTTATTTGTTTTCAACGAACTTCCCGATTTACAGGCGCGCATCCAGGTAGCTTTGTTTAATATCCTTCAGGAAGGAGATATCCAGATTCGCGGTTTCAAAATCAGACTTCCTTTGGATATACAATTTGTTTTTACGGCAAATCCTGAAGACTATACAAACAGGGGTAGTATTGTTACTCCACTGAAAGACAGAATCGACAGCCAGATAATCACCCATTATCCCAGGAGCATTGAAGTTGCCAAAAAAATTACTGAACAGGAGGCCCGGGTCAGGGAGGAACAAAAAGTAAAAATTGGGATTCATGATTTTCTCAGGGATTTACTGGAGCAAATTGCTATCGAAGCAAGAAAAAGTGAATATGTGGATGAAAAGAGCGGTGTAAGTGCCAGGCTGACTATTTCAGGAATGGAAAATTTGTACAGCGCGGCAGAACGAAGGACTTTAATCAATAATGAAGAAAAAACTCACATCAGAATTTCTGATTTCGCAGGGGTAATTCCCTCCATCACGGGAAAAATAGAGCTTGTCTATGAAGGGGAGCAGGAGGGTCCGGGTATTGTTGCGCAATCTTTATTGGGGAAGGCCGTCAGAACCCAATTGGTTAATTACCTGCCTGACCCGGAAAAGTCAAGAAAGCAAAAGGAGTCAAATCCATATTCTACCATAATTAGCTGGTTTAGAGAAGGTAACACACTTGATTTGCTAAATGATGAAAGCACGCGGGAATTCAGAAAGAAGCTGGATAGTGTTCCGGGGCTGGAGAGACTGGTTACTACTCATGCGCGGCCGGGCGACAAGGAATTGAAGTATTTATTCATGGAATTTGCCTTGCATGGACTTGCGGAATTTAGTTTATTGAGCAAAAATCTGCTTTCGTCTGGCAGTTCGTTCAAAGATTTGGTGAGTAATTTATTTACCATGCCTGACGAGGGCGATAAGGGAGAAGAAGACGAAGATTTTTATAAATAAAGAATGACCATCAGGGAACTAAGGTCATTGGTTCGCAAGGGAGAAAATGACCACCTTGAGTTTAAGAAGAAAGTGGATTATCCTGAAAAGGTGATCAAGGAAATTACTGCCTTCGCCAATACCCAGGGAGGAGAACTACTTATCGGCGTTGATGACAACAGAGAAATCAGCGGGTTAAAGTATCCCGATGAGCACCGCTTTGCTCTTGAAAATGCCATAGAATCTTTCTGCAAGCCTGTCATTTCTTTTCATGTTGAACAAATTCCTGTTTCAGAAAACCGGTTCGTATTGCGATACACCATAGATAAAAGTGAACGACGGCCGCATTCCGTAAGGCTGGCTCCCGGTAAAGATGAATACTTTATCCGGGTAGGGGATAAAAGTGTAAAAGCCAGCCGGGAGGTTGTTGAAATTATGGAGCGGCAAAAGAAAGGCAAAGACATTCAATTCTATTTCGGTGACAGTGAAAAAATTCTGATGAACTATCTGGAAGAAAATAATTTTATTACAATTGATCAATATGCTTTGGTGGCAAGGCTTAAGCCCTACCAGGCTGCGCGAAAATTAATTTTGTTGGTTTTAGCGAATGTCTTAATGGTGGTGCCGGGAGAAAAGCATGATGTATTCGGATTAAATAAAATAGCAACCGAACAATAAGAGCATTGCAATGCCAGCTTAATTGTTTTTTTAGATAAATTTGACATCAAACTGAAAATTACAGGCTGAAATATGGCCAAGGGAAGAAGCCAGGGGAAAATATTTGTTTTAGACACTTCTGTTATCCTTTACGAGAGCAATTCTATAATGAATTTCGACGAGCATGACGTCGCCATTCCCATTACCGTGCTCGAAGAGCTGGATCAATTCAAAAAAGGAAATGATATCATTAACTACGAAGCAAGAGAGTTTATCCGTCTGCTGGATAATCTGGCACAAGGACACACCCTTCAGAATTGGGTTCCTTTAAACGGGCGATCAAAAGGCAAGTTTAAAGTGGTGATGAATACCACCAATGGTGTTGATGCAGTAAAGATTTTTGATGAAGAAAAAGCTGACCATAGGATTTTAAATTCCGCACTTGCACTTCAGAGAGAAAACCCAAACCGGAAAGTGATCCTGGTTTCCAAAGACATTAATCTAAGGCTTAAAGCTAAGTCACTTAACCTTCCCGCTGAAGATTATACAACCGGCAAGATTCAAAATGTAAATTCACTCTTTTCAGGTAAGTCTGAACTTAATGAAGTTCCTCCTGAAGTGATTAATAAAATTTATGAAAAAGGTTTCTGTGCTCCTGAAGAAATTCTTTATAAGTCTATACTCATTGCCAATAACTACTTCATTATTAAAAATGATAAAAAATCTGTGCTGGCTTATTATAATCCGGAAAGTCAATTAGTAGAGAAGGTAGAGAAGCGAATGATTTACGGAATAAAACCGCGCAATGCGGAGCAAACATTTGCTATTCATGCCTTGCTGAATCCTAAGGTAAGACTCGTTAGCATTATAGGTGTGGCAGGAACTGGTAAAACCTTGCTGGCTTTGTCTTCAGCACTGGAACAAAAGCGTGACTTTAAACAGATTTATCTGGCCAGGCCGATCGTGCCCCTCAGCAATAAAGATATTGGATATCTTCCCGGAGATATCAAATCAAAATTGAACCCGTACATGGAACCATTATGGGATAATCTGAAATTCATTCAGAATCAATACAAGGAAACCGATAAGGAGTATTCAAAAATTACAGAAATGGTGAATCAGGAGAAACTGGTAATTACGCCTTTGGCATATATCCGGGGAAGAAGTTTATCCAACATTTTTTTTATCGTGGATGAAGCGCAAAATCTCACTCCCCATGAAGTTAAAACCATTATAACCCGGGCAGGGGAAAATACGAAGTTGATTTTTACAGGAGACATTAATCAAATTGACACTCCTTACCTGGATTCACAAAGCAACGGTTTATCTTATATCATTGATCGCATCAAGAATCACAATCTGTATGCGCACATTACTCTGGAGAAAGGAGAAAGGTCCGAGTTAGCCAACTTAGCCAACGAATTGATGTGATGGATATTTCTACCATACTCTTCCTTCAAGATTTATTTTTGGAGCTAATTACTAACTGAGCTCTACCTTATCCAGGTTCAAAAACTCCAGCTGATTGTTATCTCCAACATCAATTCCAATAATTCCGTCTTTCGCAATTTTGCCTTCAAGAATCTGTTTACTCAATTCATTCAAAATCAATTTTTGCATCACTCGTTTCAACGGTCTGGCACCAAACTGTGGGTCAAAGCCGGCTTTTGCCAGGTAGTTAATAGCCTTGTCTGAAATTTCAGCTTTTACACCTGCTTCATCAAGTCTCTTTTTTATAATGCCAAACTGCAATTCAACGATTTTTCGAATGTCTTCTTTCGTCAAAGGCCTGAACATAATGGTTTCGTCAACCCGGTTCAGGAATTCCGGCCGCACTGATTTACGCAGCAGCTCCATCACTTGCAACCTTGTTGCTTCCATAACTTCTTCTGCATTTTCCTCATTCATTCGCTCAAAACTTTCCTGGATGATGTGTGAACCGATATTGGTTGTCATGATAATTATGGTATTCTTGAAATTGGCAACCCTGCCCTTGTTGTCGGTCAATCTGCCATCATCCAGTACCTGGAGCAGGATATTAAATACATCCGGATGAGCTTTTTCAATTTCATCAAGTAAAACTACGCTGTAAGGTCTTCTTCGAACCGATTCCGTCAGCTGTCCGCCCTCATCATAGCCTACATATCCCGGAGGGGCTCCCACCAACCTGCTTACAGAATGTCGCTCCTGGTACTCAGACATATCAATTCTAACCATTGCATTTTCATCATTGAAAAGATACTCGGCCAGTGCTTTTGAAAGCTCGGTTTTACCCACTCCCGTTGTACCCAGAAAGATAAACGAGCCAATCGGGCGTTTTGGATCTTGTAAGCCGGCCCTGCTTCTGCGCACGGCGTCTGATAACGCCTGGATCGCTTCACTTTGACCTGCAACACGTTTTCCCAACTCATCTTCAAGGTGCAAAAGTTTTTCGCGATCGCTTTGCAACATTTTACTCACCGGTATTCCAGTCCATTTTGCAACTACATCGGCAATATCTTCATTATCTACTTCCTCTTTTAACAAAGGACTTTCAGCCTGAATTTCGTTCATTTGCTTTTTCAACAACTCAAGTTTTGCTTCGGCTTCCTGAATTATCCCGTATCGTAGTTCCGCTACTCGGCCGTAATCGCCTGCTTTTTCTGCTCTCTCCGCTTCAAGTCTGTATTTTTCAATATTTTCTTTTTCATGTTGAATGCCACTAATAATTTCCTTCTCATTCTTCCACTTTGCTTTCAAATGATCCCTGGATTCACCAAGTTCAGCAATGGCTTTACTCAAAGTTCTTTCCTTGTCTTTATCTTTTTCCCGCCGGATAGCTTCCCGTTCAATCTCTAATTGCATAATCTTTCTTTGCAATTCATCAAGTTCTTCCGGTAATGAATCAATTTCAAGTCTCAATTTGGAAGCAGCTTCGTCTACCAGGTCAATAGCTTTGTCGGGCAGGTAGCGGTCTGTTATATACCGGCTGGAAAGTTCCACTGCGGCAATAACCGCGTCATCTTTTATTCTTACTCCATGATGTAACTCATACCTGTCTTTGATACCCCGCAGGATAGAAATAGAATCTTCAAGGCTTGGCTCATCCACCATAACCGTCTGAAATCTTCTTTCCAGGGCTTTGTCCTTTTCAATAAACTTCTGATATTCTTTCAAAGTAGTGGCTCCAATTGCATGCAATTCCCCTCGTGCCAGAGCAGGTTTTAGCAAGTTGGCAGCGTCCATGGCTCCTTCCCCTCCTGATCCGGCACCGATCAGGGTATGAATCTCATCAATGAACATGATAATTTCACCATTGGAATCGGTGACTTCTTTAATTACCGCCTTCAGTCTTTCCTCAAATTCCCCTTTATATTTTGCACCGGCAATCAGGAGTCCCATGTCAAGCGAGACAATAATTTTTGATTTCAGATTTTCTGGAACATCTCCATCAACAATCCTTTGAGCCAGCCCTTCCACGATTGCCGTTTTACCTACGCCAGGTTCTCCCAGGAGAATGGGATTGTTCTTTGTTCGTCTTGAAAGAATTTGTAAAACTCTTCGGATTTCATCATCTCTGCCAATAACGGGATCAATCTTGCCTTTTGCTGCAAGTTCATTCAGATTCCTTGAATAGCGTTCAAGCGATCGATATTTGGACTCCGCATTCTGGTCTGTTACCCGGGCGTTTCCGCGAAGTTCTTTAATTGACTTAATGAGAACAGGTTTTGTAAACCCGGATTGTTTCATCAACACCGCAACTTTATCATTACCGGAAAATATTCCAAGAAAAAGGTGCTCCACAGCGACAAATTCATCTTTAAATTCCTTTAAAAAATCATTGGCAAGTTGTAATACCTTATTGCTATCGTTGGAAAGGTAAGGTTGCTGACCGCTTACCTTTGGGTATTTGGTCACGATGTCTTCCAGACCTTCCAGAAAGGTTTGCCTGTTTACTCCGGATTTCTTGAACAGGAAGGAAATCATGTTTTCATCGGAACTC
>DASWHX010000006.1:0-14794 GCA_036397995.1 Cyclobacteriaceae bacterium | reverse complement strand
TTCTGAAAGATGTCGGGTAACCAACTCCTTTCAATTTCGTCCTTTTCAGGAATAAAATAATCCAGACCCAACACATCCCTATTGCTACTCAGGCTGTCAAGAACCTCAAGCAGCTGGTCTGCGTAATGCTTATCCGGCAATTGATCAATTCTTAGCGCTACCATGTACCATTCCGCGAATTTTTGGCTTTTCGGTTTCAATATTTTTATTCCGGAGAGTATGGAAAATAGCCAGGTGGTGAACTTAATCTCCAAATCAATTACTAAATCAAAAGAATTGCTCCGGATGAGTTTTGAAACGCTTGTTTCTTCCTTTAAAAATATTTCAGAAATGTATGGATTTTCATTAATTGCATCCTTATTTTCCATATCAATCAGGCAGAATACCTCTGCTTCTAAATTCATTTTCAGATTTCGGATCAAGGGAGTAGCAAAAATAAGATTACCAAAATCCGAAGTATGGCAAATCAATACTTTCATTTTGTCGCTATCTGATTATTATTATGCAAAGACATTTCTAAGTTGTAAGCGAGTAAATTGTGGTAGTGTCTCCGTTTAAATCCAAATGAAATTAACATCAACTGTGCCAAACTTCCACTTTTTATTTTAGGTGAAAATGGATTGATTTTCAATGTTGGTAAAGGTGTGGCACACCTAAAAGACTCCACCTGAGACTCTACCTAAATTGTCCATTGCCTTAAAATTACTAGACTTTTGATTAAATTTAAATTTATAAACCCACATACAAATGAACTATTGGTTAGTAAAATCGGAACCGGGAACTTATTCCTGGGACAATCTTGAAAAAGATGGAAAAACCTGCTGGGACGGAGTTAGAAATTTTAAAGCCAGAAATAATTTAAAAGCAATGAAATCAGGTGACCATGCTTTGTTTTATCACAGTGGTGAACAAAAGGCAGTTGTGGGTGTGTGTAAAGTCATTAAAGAGGGTTATCCGGATCCTTCTGCAAAGGAAGGCCCATGGATTGCTGTGGATTTGTCACCGGTAAAAAAATTAAAGAATCCGGTTACGCTGGCAGAGGTTAAGGCAGATTCTCAGTTGACTAACATGATACTGGCAAGACAGCCCAGGCTTTCAGTCCAACCGGTTACAAAAGAGGAGTATAACCTGATCGTTACCAAAAGTAAGTAACAGTAAATTGGGAATAATAATTGCTTCCTTTAAATGAAACCGAAACCCTTAAGCTTATTGAAAATCTTTACTTACCTCTTTTTTAGCCTGCTGGCTGTTCCTGCTGATTCACTTTTAGCCCAGATTAGCCAACCCATGAGGTTTGAAATACAGAAGAAAGCCAATGAAAGTTATTGGAATGTAGTTTCCGCCCATGAATTTGGCATAGCAATGTTTCGTGAAAATAGAAGAAGTGATTTAGGTAATAAATACTGGGAGGTATTGATGCTGGATACAGATCTGAATTTGAAATGGGAGAAAGAGTTTCCCGCTGACAGACGTAATACTTTCCGTGGATTTGACTACAGCAACAACCAATTATTCCTTCTCTTCCAGGAAGGTTCCCAGGATAGAGGCAAATATGAAATCATGCGTATTCAATTAGCAAACGGTAATATTAAAAACTTTTCTGTGGAGCACCAGGTACCGTTGGAGCTTGAAGATTTTATCACGGTAGGAGAAAGTGCTGTTTTCGGAGGTTATGCAAATGGATTGCCAACAGTTCTAATGTTCAATTTTGCAGAAGACAAATTCAAAGTAATTCCCGGTTTGTACAGGAAGAATGCATATCTCCTTGATTTAAGCGCGGATGAAGTAAATAATACGTTCTCCATAGTTATAAATGAAAGGTATTCACAACAAGAAAATAATCTTACAATTAAGACTTTTAATAGTAGCGGTGATATTCTTACCGACAAGCAGGTAAGCCTCGATGAAAATACAAATATCTTGTCAGCAAAGACCACCACTTTTGATTGGGGCGAGCAGGTTATTACCGGAACTTTTGGTGAGCGAAATTCAGATTTTGCGAAAGGCGTATATTTTGTAAGAATTCAGGAACAGCAGGAATCCGCTCTCCTTCAATATAATTTTACTGAGTTAGAAAATTATTTTAACTACCTGTCGGGCAAACAAAAGGAAAGAATGGATACTCGAATCGAACAATTAAAGGCTAAAGGGAAGGAATTGAATGTGAAATCACGAATTGTTTTACATGAGTTAATACCTGAAGGAAGCGAATACATAATGCTTGGTGAGGTTTATGATGTGAATTTTGGAACAATGAACAACTCTCCGTATGGCACACCTTATTATATGAATAATTTTAACAGTGGTTATCGCGGCTATAGGGTAGCATTACCCAATGCACAGTCCATTGACCGTCCGGCAACTTTTGAATACAAACAAGCCATAATCATCGGATTCAGTCAGACCGGGGAAATTAAGTGGGACAACAGTCTTGTTCTGAATGAATTGTATGTGGCTTATTTAAATCAAATGGTACATATAAACACCATCAATAACCGGTCTGTGCTTATTTATAAGGACAATAGTGAATTAATTGCGATAATTTTTGAAAAGGGTGGAGAAAGTTCAGGTACAATTGAAGAAATCGTAAAGTTGAAATTTGAAGGTGATGAATTAAGATCAGAAGCTAAACAATTTAGCGGTCTGTCATATTGGTATGAAGACAACTTTTTTACATGGGGTTATCAGAGAATCAGGAATAAATTGGATGAGCGTGCTCCCAAGAGCAGGAACGTATTTTATATAAATAAAATAAAGATTAGGTAGATGTATATTAGAGTTGCCAGGGCAATTTTATTTTTTGTATTTTCAATTTCATTTATTTTCAAAAGCTTTTCTCAAATAGAACAGCCTACAAGATTTGAGATTGGAATGGGAACTTTTGACAGGGGCTTTGAAATAATAGCATTAAAAGACAGGGGAATAGTTCTTTACAGACAAACAAACGATCGCAGTGGAGATGGTAGAACGTGGCAGGTAATATATCTGGATAATAATCTTGAAATGATCTGGGATAAAGAGTATGTGTTGCCATTCGAACTGGAATTAGTGGGTTATGCGGGCAACTCCAGGTATTTCTATTTATTATTCTCTAATAAAAAAACAAACAACAAGCAATTTGAATTGTATGAATTTGATTTTGAAGGAAATTCACCAAGTAATTATACGATAACCAACCTGTTCCCAATGTATTTGTCTCATTTTGAGGTGAGTGACAATGCGGCTATTCTTGGAGGGTACCTGAACTATAAGCCGGTTGTGATTCATTTTGGATTTTCAAACCAAAGACCTATCGTTTTACCTACAATATATAATAGGAATACAGAGATAATCCAGGTAAAGGTTAATAATGATAATACAATTACAGTGTTAATCAGTGAAAGAACACAGGACAACAGGATAACAATTGCCATTAAACACTTCGACAAGGATGGCGCCTTGTTGTTATCAAATGCATTGGAGCCAAGTGCGGGTAACAATTTTATTTTTGGAAGAGTAGCTGGAGACGACTCCGGTGCAGTACTGGTGGCAGGAACTTATTCTACTACTAAATCAGCGTATAGCCGGGGAATTTTTATTAGCAGGCTTGGGCAAGATGGGAGCGAAAACTCGAACTATTATAATTATGCTGATTTGAAAAATTTCTTCAACTATATGAAGGCCAGCCGGGAGAAACGAGTCAGAGAAAGAATTGCCAGGAAAAAAATTAAAGGAAAAAAATTGCGTTTCAACTACAGACTTCTGGTGCATGAAATAATTGATACTGAAGATGGTTTTATAATGCTTGGCGAAGCGTTTTATCCCAAATACTCAAGCCGGGGATCTATGGGGTACGAAGCAGTGCTCAATCCGATGACCGGTAATTATCTGGGAATGTACCTTGAAGGTTATAAATACACGCACGCAGTTGTGATAGAATTTGATGAAAAAGGCAGAATAAAATGGGATAACAGTTTTGAGATAACCGATGTATTAACTTCAAACCTGAATCAGTTTGTAAATGCAACGGTTGAAGGAGACAATATTGTTCTACTATACCTTTTTGAGAATATTATCAGGTCAAAAATTATTCAGGGGGATCAGGTTTTGGAAGGTAAATCATATGAAGATCTTAGATTAAAGTATGAAAATGACCAGGTGCGGAATTCGGACGTGGAATTTGGAGGGATAGAAAAATGGAGTGATGATACTTTCGTTGCCTATGGCGTTCAAAGAATCAGGAATATGAAGGATTCGGGTGTAGACCTCAATCGAAGAGTATTTTTTGTAAATAAGCTCATCTATAAATAGCTTCTGAAAATTAAGCTTCTTTCCTATATTTGCAGCAATGCATAAAAGGCTTATCCTGGATTCCAACCAATTACAAATAACCATCCACCGGTTGTGCCAGCAGTTAATCGAAAACCATAATAATTTTGATGACTCCGCTATTATGGGATTGCAGCCCCGTGGTATATACCTGGCCGAGAAAATTAAGGAAAACCTGGAAAAATCTCTGAAAAAATCTGTTTTGCTTGGTTATTTAGACACTACTTTCTACCGGGACGATTTTAGACGCAGGGAAACCCCGGTGACAGCAAAATCAACCCAGGTTGACTTTATCATTGAGCGCAAGAATGTAATTATTGTGGATGATGTCCTTTTCACCGGCCGTTCAGTCCGGGCTGCCATGGATGCCATGATGGCATTTGGACGTCCGCGTAAAGTAGAATTACTTGTACTCGTAAATAGAAAATACTCCAGGGAATTACCCATAGAACCAGATTATGTTGGCAAAAATGTTAATACAATTGAATCACAAAAAGTTCTGGTTGAATGGGTTAAGTCTGGCAGCAAATCGGATAACGTTTGGTTAATAACAAAAGAAGATTAGATCATTATGGATAAGCTTAGCGTAAAGCACTTGCTTGGAATAAAAAGCCTTACCTCCAATGATATTGAACTTATTTTCAAAACCGCCGACAACTTCAAAGAAATTATTAACCGGCCTATTAAGAAAGTGCCATCCCTCAGGGATGTAACAATTGCCAATATCTTCTTCGAAAACTCTACCCGCACCCGGCTTTCATTCGAGCTTGCTGAAAAAAGACTTTCAGCAGATGTCATAAATTTCTCGTCATCTTCAAGCTCCGTCAAAAAAGGGGAGACTCTCCTGGATACAGTGAATAATATTCTGGCAATGAAAGTTGAAATGGTAGTTATGCGGCACTACAGCCCGGGTGCTCCTCATTTCCTGGCCAGGCATATAAAAGCAAATATTATTAATGCCGGTGATGGAACTCACGAACATCCGACACAGGCCTTGCTTGATGCCTATTCTATACGCGAAAAACACAAAACTGTGGCTGGGAAAAAGATTGCCATAATTGGAGATATACTTCATTCACGCGTGGCAATCTCAAACATTTTTGCATTGCAAAAACTGGGAGCGGAGGTAATGGTTTGCGGGCCTAATACTCTGTTGCCCAAGCATATTGCATCCCTGGGCGTGAAAGTGGAGTTAGATGTTAGAAAAGCTCTTGAATGGTGCGATGTGGCCAATGTGCTTAGAATCCAACTGGAGCGACAGCAAATAAAATATTTCCCCAGCCTCAGAGAATATTCTTTGTACTTTGGAATCAATAAGAAAATGCTGGATTCGCTAAATAAAAAGATTACCATCATGCATCCAGGTCCCATCAATAGGGGAGTTGAACTATCAAGTGATGTCGCTGATTCAGACCATTCCATAATTTTGAACCAGGTAGAAAATGGTGTTGCTATTCGAATGGCGGTTCTCTATCTGCTTGCAGGTTCTCCGCAATAATCCTACAAAGGATTGAAGGTGATTACAGTTTCCAGATCAAGAAATTGAGCCTTTAATATTAACTCATCCGCGGTCAATGAAACGATTTCAAAATCTGTAATATCCGGACCATTTGAAATGAGCAGGCGGGTATCATTTTCTTCAAAAACCCACCCTCCGGTAATTGTTTGCGGGTCGTCTGCGCTGCATTTCTGACTACCCTCATCAAAAATATAAATTAACGAAAGATAAAAAGAGGTGACATCGTCTGCTATGCAACTGCCAATGGTAACAGGATCTCCATTTAAGCTTTGGCTGGCAATAACCCATGATTTTCCATCCGCTGTCGTTCCTGCAAGTAATTGATGGTTGGTAAGTACCTCGTCATCTTTTTTGCACGCCTGGAAACCAATGAAACCTATGATGAGAATTATGCCTATCGTTTTATCCATATCGACAATAAAAATACTTCAATAAATATTACCACAAAACCCTTCCCTTAATAGCAGTGTAAAATTTGTAACTTTGCGTCATACAACGAATTCTGTTATGTATTATAATTCAATAATTGAGGCAATAGGAAATACTCCCTTAATCAAACTGAATAAGCTTTCAAAGGGCATTAAAGGAACACTATTGGCTAAAGTCGAATATTTTAATCCTGGCCACTCCATGAAAGACAGAATGGCTCTTAAAATGATTGATGATGCGGAGAAAAATGGTTTGCTCAAACCCGGGGGGACTATAATAGAAGGAACTTCCGGTAATACCGGTATGGGACTTGCCTTAATTGCCATTGCCAGGGGATACAAATGTATTTTCACCCTGAGCGATAAACAATCCCAGGAGAAAATCGATATCCTGCGAGCAATGGGAGCTGAAGTAATTGTATGCCCAACCAATGTTGCTCCTGATGATCCGCGCTCCTACTATTCTGTAGCACGAAAACTAAATAAGGAAATTCCGAATTCTTTTTATGCCAATCAGTATGATAATTTGTCTAACCTGCAAGCACATTACGAAACTACAGGTCCGGAAATTTGGGAACAAACAGAAGGTAAAATTACCCATTTGGCTGCTGGCGTCGGAACAGGAGGTTCAATTTGTGGAACTGCAAAATATCTCAAGGAGCAAAATTCATCTATAATATCCATAGGGATTGATACTTACGGAAGTGTCTTTAAGAAATATAAGGAAACCGGAGTTTTTGATGTAAAAGAGATTTATCCATATCTGACTGAAGGAATTGGAGAGGATATTCTGCCCAAAAACGTTGATTTTAGCCTGATTGACCATTTCGTAAAGGTAACGGATAAAGAAGGCGCGGTGATGACCAGAAAACTGGCTCGTGAAGAAGGGCTTTTTGTGGGCTGGTCCTGCGGATCTGCTGTGCATGGCGCTTTGGAATATGCCAAAGAAAATTTGAAGGATAGTGATATGATGGTGATAATTCTGCCGGACCATGGTACCCGCTACCTTGCAAAAATTTTTAATGACAACTGGATGCGTGACCATGGATTTCTGGAAGCCAGAGATTATGCCACCGCGAAGGATATCATTAACAGGAGAAACGGAAAACAGGTTTTGAAAACCATTCCTGTAACTATGAAAACGGGAGAGGCAATCCTTCTAATGAACAAGGAAGGTATTTCTCAACTTCCTGTAGAAGACAACGGGAATTTTGTAGGAAGCATCATCGATTCACGGATTCTGCACAAGATTATTGAGAATCCTGACCTCAGAAATGAACCTGTAAAAGAAATAATGGATGAACCGTTGATCTTTGTTGGAATGGATAACACCGTGGATGTACTGTCATCATTAATAGATCATAGCCAGCAAGCTTTACTTGTTAGAGATGAAAATAATGAGGTCCACATAATTACCCAACATGATCTCCTAATGGCTATGGCCTACTAAAATATGCTCAAAAATGAAACCTTTTGGCACCGATTTTGTTTAATTCCTAAAGGTGGTTGATAAATTTAATTAGGTAAGTTTGGAGTTAGGGCTGCTTGCAAAAAGCAGCCCTTTCTTATTTATGAGCTTTTCCGTTTGATTTCGAAACATCAACAAACTGAATTCTTAGATTTTTAGAAAGAATTCGGGCTTTTTCTGAACTTGTAGGGTGATTGCCCGTAAAAGCGAGCACATAATCATTAAATTCCCTGAACCAAAGCCGCACTTCGAATTTGGACCTTGAGGCCTCTTTTCTCCCTTTAATCAGGTTAATTTGAGGAGATACCGTTACCCTGCCAAACTTCGGCAAATCTTCATAAGTGCCAAATTTGAGACCCAAAATACCCCAATAATATTTTATCCTTTTTCTTTGAAAATTAATGATAATACCTTCCCGGCCACTGATCAACAATAAACTCAAAGAACCGAAAAGTAAGCCAATAACCCAATTTGAGTAAGCAATCGCTGCCGAGCCTGCAATGAAAGCCCAGCCCAGCCAGATAATTTGACGGGGGAAAAAATCATTGGTTTTTTGAGAATATGTTTTCAAGATGAAAAGTTATTGATGCTTAATTTATAAAATTGCAGAGAATTTAGAATTATAAGGGCTGAATTGGGGACCAAATTTTGCCCGGAATCACCTGTTGGTATCTAATTTCCGTTAATTAAGAAGTAATCTATCAGATCGAATCGTGAGTTTTCTCTTCCCTCAGTTTTTATTTGGCTTATTAGCACTGGCAATACCGGTAATTATTCACCTGTTTAACTTTCGTAAAACCAAGAGAGTTTTCTTTTCAACTACGAGGTTTCTTCAACATGTAAAGGAAGCATCCAGTTCCAAACTGAAGCTTAAACACTTATTGATTCTCTGTTCCAGGTTGCTTTTTCTCTTTTTTCTCGTGATGGCATTTAGTCAGCCGATCATACCTGCTGAAGACAAGGATATCGTTCAGAATCATGTAACAATATACCTGGATAATTCAATGAGTATGTCTAATGAAATTGACGATGGAATAACCGCGTTTGAGGAAGGAATTTCTTATGTTCAGCAGATTGTTGAAATGTATCCGCCCAGCACACAATACCTGTTGTTAACCAATGAATTTGCTGCATTCTCAAGTATTCTGAAAAGTAAAAGCGAGGTTCTGGAACTCTTAACCGAAATTAAACTATCAGGAGTTTCAAGGTCAACAGGTGAAATTAGTTCCCGGCTCAGAAACAGCACTCTCTTATTTAATAATGATGTTCGAGAAATTTACTGGGTTAGTGATTTTCAAAAATCTACCGCCGGTAATTTCAATATTCTTACTGAAGATTCTCTTGGCAGGTATGAGTTCATCCCGCTCACTTTCACCAGTATCAATAATGTTTTTGTCGATTCAGTCTATCTGGAAAATCCTTTCCTTCTTTCAAGAGGAAGCAATACACTTAAAGTTAAACTGCGCAATTCCGGAACAGGAGATGTAAATGATTTGCTCCTCAAACTTTTTTTTAATGACTCCCAGATAGCAACAGCTACTGTAGACCTAAAGGCTAACGCAGGTGAAGAAACTCATTTTGACCTTGGCTTTCAACTTGAAAATTCTTTCAATACAGGCAGAATTTCGTTTGAAGAATACCCTGTGACCTTCGACAATGATTTTTTCTTTACCATAAACAGAAATGACAGAATAAGAATTTTGGAAATTAAAGAAACCTCTGCCGTGACTTCTGTAGAACGTGTTTATGGAAATAGCGAAATGTTTGACTTCAAATCCTTTAACACGAATAATCTCGATTACAGTCAGATTGGAATCTCCGACCTCGTGGTTATCAATGGCCTTCAGACTATTGACTTAGCGTTAAGTGCTGCATTATTGGATTTTTCAGCCCATAACGGGAATACTCTATTAATTCCATCGGCAACTCCAAATATTGAAAGTTATGCAAGTTTGTTTGCCAGGATTGGAATCAGGAGAGTCGACTCTGCATTAATGGAACCAATTTTGCCGCCGGATTTAAGAAATCCTTTTTTCGTAAGCATATTTGAAAATGAGAATGAAAACTTCAGTATGCCGGAAGCGCGACCTGTAATCACATGGATAAGAGACCGCGATGCGCTGCTCAAGTTCAGGAGCGGTGATCCTTTTTTGGCCAGATATAGTGGCAGCGGGTACTTCTACTTGATGGCTTCACCGTTATCTGAAAATTATAATACAATTGACAGGCATGCAATTTTTGTTCCGGTGATGTATAAAATTGCAGCCTCAGGGAAACGGTCATCCAATCCCCTTTTCTACTCCCTGAACAGGACTTCCGTTACACTATCCCTGGATAGTTTATCTTCTGACCGTGTAGCAAAATTAACCAAAGAAGACCTTGAACTTATTCCATTTCAGGTGGTGCGCGGGAATGAATTGATTATGGAACTTCCCAAACATTCTTTGGCCGCCGGTTTCTACCAGGTAGTTTATGACGGAAAATTGAAAACTCAAATAGCTTTTAACAGTACCGGAACTGAATCGATTCTTGCCCAATATGATACCGAAGAACTCAATTCCATTTCCGAGGAAATACCGAATATGCGCATCTTCGAAACAGAAAACGCCCAATCCTTTAGCGCAGAAATAAAAGAACGTAATCTTGGTGTGCCTTTATGGAAATATGCACTTATATTAGCGCTAATATTTTTAATGGTTGAAATTCTGCTAATCAGATTCCTATAAAGATTCCTATAAAAGGTAAATGAAAATACTTCTAAAAGACGCCAGAATTCTTGACCCTGGCTCTTCCTTTCACAAAAAGAAGAAAAATATTCTAATCAGGGACGGGATCATCACTAAAATTGGCGGGAAGACCTACCAGTCCGACGAAATCATAGAGAGCAACAACCTGATTGTGAGCCCCGGTTGGTTTGATTTACGATCAAATTTTAATGACCCCGGTTTCGAACAAAAAGAAGATTTAAGTACCGGATGTGAAGCGGCGGCATCAGGCGGCTTCACCGGTGTGGCTGTGCTGCCCAATACAAACCCCCCGGTTCATTCCAAGAATGAAATCACATACTTGCGAGAAGGTAACAACAAAAGGGTTACTCAATTGTATCCAATTGCTGCGGTATCGAAAAACCTGACTGGTGAGGAGCTAACCGAAATGCTGGACCTCCACAATTCCGGCGCGATTGCATTTTCAGACGGTGATCAGCCGATTTGGCACACAGATATACTTCTCAAAGCTCTCCAATACTTGCAAAAGGTAAATGGATTGGTAATTAATAAACCTGAAGACCCAAGACTAAATTTGTTTGGTAACATGCACGAGGGAATTGTTAGTACAGAACTGGGTTTAAAAGGAATGCCTTCGCTGTCGGAAGAAATCATAATATCTCGAGACCTGGATTTATTAGAATATGCCGGTGGGAGAATTCACTTTTCAACCATTTCAACCTCAAAGTCAGTTGAATTGATCAGAAAAGCCAAAAGAAAAAAAATGCACGTGACCTGCGATGTGGCTATCATAAATCTAATCTTTGATGATACCAGTGTGGGTGATTTTGACACAAATTTTAAACTCAATCCTCCGCTCAGAACAAAGAATGACATCAAAGCATTGTTACGTGGAATTGAAGATGGGACTATAGATGCCATTGTTAGCGCCCATTCTCCACAAGATTCTGAAAGCAAGAACCTGGAATTCGGCCTGGCAGATTTTGGTGCCACCGGCCTTCAAACTATGCTCCATGCGTTGGGTATTATTACCGAAGAAATTCCGCTCGAACTTCTAATTGAAAAAATTACCCAGGGTCCGCGAACAGTTTTAGGATTAAAAAATCCCAGGATTGAAGAAAAAACTCCGGCTGAATTGACAGTATTTGATCCTTCTCTGGAATGGGTTTACAACGAATTAAATAATAAATCAAAATCAATTAATTCGCCATTCTGGAACCAGAAATTACGCGGAAAAGTTCTTGCCACTTTCAATAATAAAAAGGTTTACAGGGCCTGATGAAATTTAATCCCGATCTTTTTAAAGTCCCTTTGAAATTTGGAGCTTTTGGAGGTCTGCTTTTATCCATTCTCCTGTTGATTCTTTTCTTTGAAGGAAAACACCCATTGCTCATTCCAATTATTATTGACTTTAGATTATTAGCAATTCCAATTTTTGTTTTTTTGGCTGCCAAAGAATTCAGAGATTATAAAAATGGCCGGCTTTTACAATACTGGCAGGGTATGTTCCTCGGCTTCCTTTGCTACTCGGCAATGGGCATTACTACTGGAATTTTCATACTATTGTTCAGCGCTATTAATAGCGAATTTTTGTCTGAATTTATAAGAATATCAATGCAACAATTAGTGGAAAATAAAGCCGAATTCATTAAGTCAATAGGTGCTGAATCTTATGAGGCTAATCTTGCCAAATTGCCTTTTACAACCGCCCTTGACCTTTCCATAGATTATTTGCTGAAAACTATTGTTCTGGGGTTACTTTTCACTATAATAATTTCTGTATTTTTAAAACGTCAACCTAAAAAAGAATAAAATGGAAGAAAAAACCACCATCGGAAAAGTAGCCATGAAATACGGCCTCATTTTAGGCTTACTTAGCATTGTTTATTTTCTCGTACTCAGCTTTGCCGATGTTTTGGGCAAAAGCAATTTATGGAACTACCTGGGAATCATATTTACAATTGCCGTAATCTATCTTGCCCATAAAACTTTTAAAGAAGAAGGGGATGGTTTCATGTCGTATGGCCAGGGGTTAGGAATTGGAACCCTAACTAGTTTATATTCAGCAATCCTGAGCAACATATTCACTTTTGTATATCTCAGCTATGTTGATGATACAATGATTCAAAATATCAGGGAGAAATCTATTTCGGATATGGAGGCAAGGGGAATGTCGCAGGGACAGATTGATCAGGCAATGGGATTTTCAGAGACCTTTATGAGCCCGGGCTTTTTAATGATTATGGGTATTTTAGGAGGGGTTTTAATTGGTTTTATAGTCTCTCTGCTTGTTTCAGCCATCACCAAGAATTCAAATCCGCAAATGTCTGAGTAATACTTGAAGCCCGGTAAAAACCTTTCCATAGTAATTCCTCTCCTCAATGAAGAAGAATCCCTTGCGGAGTTATGTGAGCGGATCGTGGGAGTATGCAAGGAACGTAGTTTTACCTTTGAAATAATCTTTGTCGATGATGGGAGTACGGATAGCTCCTGGAAAGTTATCTCTTCTTTAGCAAGTCAGTTTCCTGAAGTAAAAGGAATTCGATTAAGTAAAAACTTCGGCAAATCGGCTGCTTTAGATTGTGGATTCAGAGCGGCCCTGGGTGAAGTGGTTATTACCCTGGATGCAGACCTGCAGGATTCCCCTGATGAAATACCGGCTCTGGCCGATATGATCAGGAATGAAAACTTTGATATGGTTTCAGGCTGGAAAAAGAAACGCCATGACCCGCTTTCCAAAACTATCCCTTCAAAATTCTTTAATGGGGTTACGGCCTTATTTTCAGGAATAAAACTCCATGACTTTAACTGTGGCCTGAAAGCCTATGATTATAAATTAGTTCGTAGTTTGCACCTTTATGGGGAGATGCACAGATATATCCCCCTGTTGGCAAAATGGAATGGATTTACGAGAATTGGAGAAAAAATTGTGGAGCATCGGCCCAGAAAATTTGGAAAAACTAAATTTGGTATAGAAAGATTTATGTACGGATTCCTTGATCTCTTATCGGTAACCTTTGTAACAAGGTTTGCCAATCGTCCCATGCATTTGTTTGGAACTCTGGGAACACTTTCTTTTCTGGTTGGCCTTGGACTTGTAATTAAAATTATCTGGGAGAAAATCTCTGCAATTTATCAACATCTCCCGGTGAAAAGAGAGGTGGTGGACCAGCCAATATTCTTCATTGCACTGGCTGCCATTATTATTGGGGTTCAACTTTTCCTCGCCGGTTTTCTGGGTGAATTGATAATCCGTCAGCAAAAATCCAAAGGTGATTCAGTAATTTCTGAAAAAATTGGCATGGAATAATGCGATTCTATTCAATAATAATTCCGGTTTATAACAGACCGATTGAAATTGATGAATTGCTCACTAGTCTTGTTCTGCAGACTTATAAAAAATTTGAAGTTATTGTAATTGATGATGGCTCCACCCTAAAGGCAGATAAGGTGATTGCTAAATTTCAGGATCAGCTTGATATTCACTACTACTGGAAAGAAAATAGCGGACAAGGGTTTGCCAGGAATTACGGCTATGAAAATGCAAAAGGAGATTACTTCCTAGTTTTTGATTCAGATTGCATTATTCCACAGGATTATCTTCAAAAGGTGGAAGACTCCCTGAACCAAAATTACCTGGATGCTTTCGGAGGACCTGACAATGCTGACACTTCGTTCACCTGGTTGCAGCGGGCAATTAATTTCTCCATGACGTCCAAAGTAACAACCGGTGGCATAAGAGGAGACAAAAGTTCCGCTTCAAGTTTTACTCCCAGGAGTTTTAATATGGGCATCACCGCGGAAGTATTCAATAAAACCGGAGGATACATTCTTCCCAGGATGGGGGAGGATATTGAGTTTAGTATCAGAATCAGGAAAAATAATTTTAAGGTGGGATTAATACCCGAAGCTTTCGTATTTCATAAGAGAAGAACAAACTTTTTGCAATTCTTCAGGCAGCTCCATTTCTTCGGCCGTGCCCGGATTAATGTTTACAGATTTCATCCGGAGTCGTTAAAAATAACCCATTTTTTCCCAGCCATATTTGTGTTTGGAATCATTACAATAATATTTGCGCTGTTTGTAGCGCCGGTGATTTCAATTGTTTTAGTATATTCTTACGCTTTTTACTTTATTTTGATTTTTTTACTAAGCCTCGCTAAAACTTTAAATCCGGTTATTGCCCTGCTAAGCATACCTGCCACATTTATTCAATTAACCGCTTACGGAATTGGGTTTATTATCGAAGGTCTCCGCTATCTTTTTGGCAGAAGAAAATAATTTCATTTCTCTGCAAAGCATATCGCTTAATATCCTCATCAGACAGATAGGATGCATATTTATC
>DASWHX010000005.1:0-8376 GCA_036397995.1 Cyclobacteriaceae bacterium | reverse complement strand
AAACCCATTATAGAATAATGAAGCGATGTAAGGATAGGTAACATCAAATTTTAATGAAATAATAAGGTAATTGAAGGAATAATCTTCTCTGGGTTTGCCATCAAGGGCATTAAAAAATGGTAACCTTCTGCTACAAGCTTCTGCAATCAGGAAAGCATACATTTCATCCTTATCATCAAAGTACTGGTATAAGCTCCCCTTTGCCATTTGCAGTTTTTTTACCAATTGGGTTAGGCTGGCTCCATAATATCCCTTAAGGGAAAATTCTTCTAATGCTTCTTTCAGAAAGATTTCCTTCTTTTCCTTTTTGAGATTATTGAATGTGTGTTTTGGCATGTGACTAGCTGGTCACAATAATAAGTATTTAGCTTGAATTTGGCTAATTTAGGACCAGGAATCCATTCAGCAGATCTTTGATATCATCTTCATATTTCCAGAATACCTTCTGATTACAATATCCAAGAAATTGCACGGAACCCTCATCACCGGAATAATAGTAGTTATAGTAAGTAAGTGGAATCCCATGTTCAACTGTCTGCAGGATTACCATATATACAGTTTTCTTGTTCACACTGAAAACCTCTCCATAGGCAACGGTAAGTTCTGTAGCAGTTTCTTTAATTTGATTGAGACTTCTGGAAATAACTTTCTCTATGGAAGCAGGATAGGGATCAGTCATAAGCAATCCAATGGCAAGACTTTTCCTGTGAGAGAATTCAAATTCGAAATTTTCGAACCCTGATCCTGGGAAATGAGAACCGCTAAGAACATCCCATTTCTCGCTATTGAACTGAATCCCGAATTTCGCATTATTTGTTTTCAACAAGGCTCTGGATTCTTCAGGCAGGGTGAAGGAATTATATTCAGCTTGATTTGGAAGAGTTTCCCAGACTTCCTCCCATTCACCTTCTGAGGTTAGCTTTAATTGGTTTCCATTGGATGTAGCAATGATGATCTGAGCCCAGGAAATCAATGGAATCAAACAAATGAGTAGACTAATCAGAATTCTATTCATTGTAAGAACTTGCGCAATCTGACAACAGGCAACAAAAATTAAACCATTGATAGAGGATGAACTACAACAATGTACTAAATTTTCTTTACAAGATTCGACATTTGCCAGCACGCTTTTTGAGTGGAATTGATGAATTTTGATAAGTAGGTTAATTCATGCGTAGAAAACACCAAAAGCTTATAATTGGAATTGCGCTAGCGTTGCTAATGCTCACGGGATGCAAAAAAGATGAGGAGAACACTCCCTATCTGGTTTCATTGGCTGGATTGATTCGTTATGAAGTCAGCATCATGGGAGTGAGCTTCAATCCGGATTTGGCGGAAAACAGAGTTTTTCTAAGCAACGTTGAAGCAGAAGTAACCTCCGCGGAACCTACGCTTATTAAGTTTATAGTTCCTGATCTACCTTGGGGAATTTATGAGGTCACTTTAATTTCCGGCGATGCTATTTATGTAATTGGAAATTACACTATCCTTTTTCCGGTGGATCCAATTGGCCTTGGTGCATACTATCCGTTGAATGGAAGCGCGGTTGATTTGGGCCCGTTGAGCCATCGTGGAACTGAAGTCGGTGACTTAATTTATGAAATGGACCGGCACGGTGAGGAAGGACTTGCGGCCAGCTTCGATGGTGTTGATGATGTTATTACCACATCTGCCACTCTTGATTATGAATTTCGAACCGTTTCATTTTGGTTTTATCCGACTAATGTGATGAAGACAGAAAAGCAAGTAATTATATCTCTTGATGATAATGTATTGCAATACGGGAGAGTTCGGGCCGAGATTCAGGCAGGTACGCTAACACTGTGGGCCGGAGGTTTAGTTAGTACATATTCAATGCCGGTGCAAAATAATACCTGGTATCATATTGCATTGGCGAGAGATCCGACTGCCACGGGATATTTCATTAATGGGATCCTGGTTGTACTTGGTGAAGCTGATGGTGAGGGTGAAACAGTTACACCGAATGATAACCTGGTAATAGGAGCAGGTCCAGCTGAAAGCGCGGAATATTTTGAAGGAATTATCGATGAGATAATAGTCTTTAACCGGGTGCTTTCCGAACCAGAGGTTGAATTCCTGGGAGAATACTGATTTCAGAATCTGATATTTTCGAGGTCCACATTACCGCCGCTCAGAATTATGCCCACATTTTTTCCCGTGAATTTATCGGGATTCTTTAGTACGGCCGCGACCGGAACCGCGGAAGAAGGTTCAATAATAATTTTCATGCGCTCCCACACTTTTTTCATAGCGTCCAGAATTTCGTTATCTGAAACTGTGATGATTTCCGTAACATGCTTTTGAATGATAGGGAAGGTTTTGTCTCCCAGGGAAGTCAGCAATCCATCGGCGATGGTGTCAGGATTTAGAGAGGGAACTATTTCGCCTTTTTGTAAGGACAGGAATGCATCATTGGCTCCCTCGGGTTCGCCTGCGAAAACATCAATTTTATCAGAAATGTAATTGCAGGTAAGACTAGTCCCTGCCAGCAGACCGCCGCCGCCAACCGGCGCCACCATAATTTCCAAATCTCTAATCTCTTCAATGAATTCCATTGCACAAGTTGCCTGGCCGGCAATTATCCGGTAATCATTATATGGATGGACAAGAACGGAACCTTTTTCAGCAATTATTTTTTTTACATTGGCTTCCCTTGCCTGTAGCGTAGGTTCGCATTCAATTACCTCTGCTCCATAACCCAGCACTGCATACTTTTTCACTTTTGGCGCGTTGGAAGGCATTACTATATAAGCTTTAATGCCCACCATTTTAGAAACCAATGCCAGAGCTTGAGCATGGTTTCCGGAGGAATGTGTAGTTACCCCCATTTTCTTTTCCTCATCTGTTAATGACAAGACAGTATTGCAAGCACCTCTAAATTTAAATGCGCCGCCTTTCTGAAAATTTTCAGTCTTAAAAAAAATTTTCGATCCGGTCCAATTGTTGAAAGTCTGACTGGTAAACACCGGAGTTCTGCGTACATAGGGACGGATTTTTTCTGCCGCCAATTTTATATCTTCCAGAGTAGGAATACTAGTCATGAACGCTAATGATATTATTTTTTTTTCAATGAGCTTCCAGCCAATTCTTACCGATACCGGTTTCAACTTCAATAGGAACTTTCATTTTAATTGCATTTTGCATCAATTCTACAACATGCATTCTCAGGTTTTCAACTTCATCTTTATGTGCATCAAATACAAGTTCGTCGTGTACCTGCATGATCATTTTCGATTTCAATTTGTTTTTATTCATCCATTGCTGAATCTTCACCATTGCAATCTTAATCATATCGGCTGCACTGCCCTGTATTGGTGCATTAATAGCGTTGCGCTCAGCATATCCCCGCGTGGCGGCATTACGCGAATTAATATCTCGTAAATATCGCCTCCGGCCCAGAATTGTTTCCACATACTCCTTCTTTTTGGCATCGGTTATAACTCCATCCATGTAGTTCTTTACCGCTTTGAATTCTTTAAAATACGACTCAATGATATCTGCAGCTTCTTTCCTGGGAATATTTAGATTTTGCGATAATCCAAATGCGGAGATACCATAAATCATCCCGAAGTTGGCAGACTTAGCCATTCTTCGCATGTCGGCATCAACTTTTTCTAGTGGCATTTTGAAAATTTTTGAGGCAGTAATGGCATGAATATCTTTTCCTTCATTAAAAGCTTTTATCATTTCCTTATCTTCAGAAAAAGAAGCCATTATTCTCAATTCAATCTGACTGTAGTCTGCCGACAATAAAACGTAATTCTTATCCCGGGGTACAAAAGCTTTGCGGATGGCCCTGCCTTTTTCTGATCGAATGGGAATATTCTGCAAATTAGGATTGATTGAACTGAGACGACCGGTAGCCGCCACAGTTTGACTATAATTGGTATGGATTCGGTTATCGTAGGGATTTACCATTAGAGGCAACGCATCCAGGTAGGTGGATTTCAATTTCTGGTATTCCCGGAAGTCGAGAATTTTATTCACAATCTTATGCTGAGATGCCAGTTTATTTAGTATTTCTTCACCGGTTGCGTATTGGCCGGTCTTTGTTTTCTTTGGATTATCCATTAACTCAAGCTTCTCAAACAGAATATCGCCAAGTTGTTTAGGAGATCCGATGTTAAATTCTTCACCCGCCAGATCGAAAATTTCCTTTTGAACTTTTGCACTTTTCTTCTCAAAATCGGCCGACATTTCACCCAGCGTGTTTTCATCAATCTTCACTCCCTCAAATTCCATCTCCGCTAAAACCCGTAATAGCGGATGCTCAACTTCTTTGTATAATTTTTCTACCTTTTCTTTTTTCAATTCGTCCTGGAGAACTTTTTTTAGTTGAAAGATCAAATCTGCCTTTTCGCAACAAAAATCTTTTAGTTTTTCTGGAATTGTATCTCTCAAATCACCGGGCTTCTTGCCACTTTCGGTAAGGTCAACCAGCGGCATAGAAAAATACTGCAAGTAATTTTCACTGAGTACATTTAACTCGTGACTTGTTTCCGGATCAACCAGGTAATGGGCAAGCTTTAAATCAAAAAATGGTTCCGCTAGCTCAACTCCCAATTTCCTGAACAGGATCATATCAAATTTCACATCATGACCAATCTTCAAAATTGAAGGAGACTCAAAAACTTTTTTAAACTCAGATAACAATTGAACCGATTTCTTCTCATCATCCGGAAAAGGAACATAACTGGCCTCGCCATTCTTAAATGAGATGGAGAATGCAATCAGTGAATTTAACATAGGATCAGATCCTTCAGAAAGTGTGACAAACGCTATTTCTTTCTGTTTAAGCAGTTTCGAAATCAGACTTTTTCGATCAGCTTCGGACGTAATTAAATTATAACTGGATGTTTCTTCTGATATATTGGTAAACTGTCTGCCTTCGGTTTTTGTGTTTTCATCATTATCACCTGATTCAAACATTGATATTTGTCCGGACGCTACCGGAATTTTTGCTTCCTTTTCACTAAATACCCGCGAAAACAACGTTCGGAATTCCAGTTCACGCAAAACAGTTTTTAATCTTTCCGCATCAGGCTCCCGATAAACAAAGTCGTCTTCGATGAAATCCACTGGAACTTCAGTATTTATAGTGGCTAACCGTTTCGATAATATGGCTTGATCAGCATATTTTTCTACATTTTCTCTTTGCTTCCCTTTCAGATCTTCCGTGTGTTTTATAAGTTCTTCAATAGATCCATACTGTTCAATAAACTTCACGGCTGTCTTCGGGCCCACTCCCGGTATTCCGGGAATATTGTCAACGGAATCTCCCATTAACCCTAAAATATCGCGCACCTGATCCACCTCTTTAATTTCCCACTTCTTCTTTACTTCTTCGGGGCCCAAAATATCAACGGCATTTCCCATATAAGCAGGCTTATAGAGATAAATATTCTCATTAACGAGTTGGGAGAAATCCTTATCAGGTGTCATCATAAAAACTTCAAAACCTTTTTTGGCGGCTTTTTTTGCAATGGTTCCGATAATATCATCCGCTTCATAACCATCCATTTCCAAAATTTTTATATTGAAACCATTCACAATTTCCTTAACCCAGGGAATACCGGTCTTAATATCTTCAGGGGTCTCTTGCCGGGTTGCCTTGTATTCTTCATATTCTTCATGACGGAAAGTTGGAGCGGATGTATCGAAAACTACCGCGATGTGCGACGGTTTTTGTTTCTGCAGAATTTCCAGTAACGAATTAGTGAAACCGTAGGGAACACCGGTGTTCATTCCCCTGGAATTGATGGGGTTGTATTTGGTAGAGGGATTACTGAAAACGAAATGCGCCCTGTAAATCAGGGCGTAGGCATCAAGTAAGAATAGCGTTTTTGGGGATTTAGACATGAACATAAAGGTAGAAAAACAGAGTCAAAGAGGAAGAATACCAGCTCTTTTGATTCAAAAAAAACCGCAAAATTACTGACCTCTCAAAAAAGCAACATAATCGGTATAGGGGGGAGTGAAACCTAAATCGCGAATAAGAATCGCCAACTGTCCCCGGTGGTAAGCTCCATGATATAAAACATGACTGATTATTTCATTCACCGGAGTTTTAAATGCCAAACCCTGAGTGTTTGTATATGAAATAATTTCAGAAAATGCATTATCAGGATATTCTTCAAGAAAATTTTTCCATACTGAGTAGCAGGTTTCACTCATTTTATTCATTTCAATAAGAGAATAATTTTCCCAGAGTGAATAATCATCCATCTCCACCGGAATAATTCGCTTTATCCAGAGAACCTGGGCGACCAGGACATGACCGCAAATCCTGCTCACCCGTTCATTTGAAATTTGATTCTCCTCAATGAACTTAAGATACCGCTCGTTTGCCCAATGATCATACTCCCAATCATGCAGAAATTGTGATTTCCTGTCTAACATATTTCATTACAATTAACAAAAAATTCCGGTATCTTTAATAATCTTCAACCCTGATTCTCATGAAAAACCTGATTCAAAATTCATTTCTGATTATTTTTTTCTTACTGTTAATTTCATTTCAATCCTCGAATGAGGAAACTGATCCTATCGCGGCAGCTGAAACACTCATCGGTCTTGAGTTTACCCAAGCCGAGCGCGATTCTTTGCGCGACGGCCTGGAAGATCTGAAGGAATCTTACCGGGCGATGCGGGAATACCCACTTGCTAATTCAAATATGCCGGCCATCTTATTTAATCCTATCCCGCCAGGATTTATAATCCCGGATAAGCAGGAAAAAATAGATTGGAAATTCAATGATGCGGAAATACCAGACAACAAAAATGATCTGGCGTTTTATACTGTGGCCCAATTATCGGAATTGATTAAGACGAAGAAAATTTCTTCATTAGAATTAACCACTTTCTTTTTAAATAGATTGAAGAAATACGGAGATACCTTGCAATGTGTCATTACACTCACAGAAGATCTGGCACTAAATCTGGCCCGCAAGGCAGATCAGGAAATTGCCAGCGGCAAATACAAAGGTCCTTTGCATGGCATACCTTATGGTGTAAAAGATTTGCTGGCAGTTAAAGGTTATAAGACAACGTGGGGTGCCAGGCCTTATGAAGAGCAAATTTTAGATGAAACATCAACTGTAGTAGCAAAGTTAACAGAATCTGGTGCAGTATTGATAGCTAAATTAAGCATGGGGGCATTGGCCTGGGGTGATGTTTGGTTTGGTGGAGTAACACGCAATCCATGGAATTTAAATCAGGGTTCAAGTGGTTCATCAGCCGGATCAGCTTCCGCAACCGCTGCCGGATTAGTTCCATTCGCAATTGGAACCGAAACCTGGGGCTCGATTGTTTCCCCCTCCACCCGCTGTGGCACTACCGGGTTGCGCCCAACTTATGGAAGAGTAAGCCGTTATGGCGCCATGGCATTGTCATGGAGCATGGATAAGATTGGACCCATTTGTCGAACTGCCGAAGACTGTGCTATAGTTTTTCAGGCAATTCAGGGCACTGATGGAATTGATCCCACACTTTATACGAGTGTATTTAATTATAAACAAAATGTTGATTTGTCAAAATTGAAAATTGGGTACTTTAAAGATTTATTTGATCGGGATTACAATTCCAAATCCGCGGATTCAATGTCTCTGGAAGTGCTGAAAAAATTAGGAGCTAAACTTATTGCAACAAAAATGCCCGAAGGAATTCCAATAAGTTCGCTGGGAATAATTTTGAATGCCGAAGCTGCCGCAGCTTTTGATGAACTCACCCGATCAAACAGGGACAGCCTGCTGGTGCGGCAAATCAAGAATGCCTGGCCAAATTCATTTCGCAGATCAAGGTTTATCCCTGCCGTGGAGTATATCCAGGCTAACCGAATCCGCACCGACTTGATTGCGGCCATGCACAAATTAATGAGCGGGTTTGATGTAATTGTTACGCCAAGTTTCGGTGGGCCGCAATTGCTGGCAACAAATCTTACCGGCCATCCGGTCGTAGTTTTACCAAACGGTTTTAATGAAAGGGGTAGTCCGGTTAGCATCAGTTTTCTAGGAAATCTATTTGATGAAGCCACAATCCTTGCTGTAGCCAAAGCTTACCAGGAAGCAACAGATTTTGATGAGAAACACCCTGAGATGTTTAAGAAATAACTACTTTATTTTGTAAACCGGATATCTCATAAAATCTTTTTCCCTGTATTTTGAGTTTTGATAAATGAAATTGAGTTGTTGAAATGGACTGTTAGCAAAGACAGAGTCAGCCTTAATTCTTTCCTCAAAATTGTTCTTCAAATCAGGATTTTCATTCAGAATTCCCGGGGCAAGTTCTTCAAAAATATAAGGGGAAAAATATTCTTTTTGTTGAAGAATAGCATCAAAAAAGTTCCAGGAAAAAAAA
>DASWHX010000004.1:0-25283 GCA_036397995.1 Cyclobacteriaceae bacterium | reverse complement strand
TGCAACAGATATTGATATCAATAAGCGTGCGCTGATTGATCCGCAGTTTGATATAGCCGTAACAGAATTGAGCGCTGTAGAAAGTGATATAAGTATCCGCACAACGATTACTTCCAGAAATGACCTTGTTGGTCAGCAATTAGTGGTGCATAACGCGATTGTGGAGGAAGAAATACTTAATGGTAGTGGAACTGTTTATTATAATGTCCTCCGAAAGTTGCTGCCAGATGCTGCTGGTACATTATATACACAAGACTGGAATACCGGAGGATCAGCAACATTTGATTTGACCTGGCCAATAGACGTGAAAATATCTGATGCCACAAAACTGGCGGTAATCACATTTATTCAAAACCGGGCGACGAGGGAGATATATCAAACCATTATTACTCAACTCGGTGATAAGATGCCGCCGCTAATTGTTGGTTTGGAGGAAGACATAAAATCCAGGTTGAACCAAGCGAATATTTATCCAAATCCGGTTGACCAGTATTTGAATGTTGAAATTCCAAATCCCGGGCCTTATAATTACACGTATAAGATTGTGGATCAGAGAGGTGTTACCATCAACCAGGGTGATGTAGAATTGAAAGGAAACCTGTTTGAGATGGAGGTATCAGAAATTAACAATGGAATCTATTTCCTTGTAATTGGCGTTGAAAACCGCCCATTTACCTACAAGAAAATAGCAGTTATGCACAGGTAGAATTACCTAATTGTGTCAAGTTCAATTAACGCTTTCCTGATTTCTTTAAGAAAATCCAACACCATTTGATTATAACCGGAAGGGAGCGGAGCAGCTTTAGTATTTTCTATTTCACTCACTCCTTGCAATGCAGATTGTATGCCCATAAATGAGATCGATGGTTTTATTTTATGGGCAATTTTAGAAACAGTTATGATATCATCTTGTGACAATGCAGATTCCATTTGATCAAGGAGTTCCGGAGTCGAATTTCGGAATGTGGTGATCATTTCTTTCAGGAATGATTCATCATTATTACAAACCGTCCTCAAATAGGTCAAATCAATAACCGAATCACTGCTTGCCTTTGTAATTTCAGAATGACCAGGGCGTTTAACCCATCTTAAAATTTTTTTCTTTAAGTTTTCTGGTGTGAAGGGTTTAGAAAGATAATCATTCATTCCAGCAGCAATACATTTTTCATTGTCACCTTTTATCGCGTTTGCAGTGAGAGCAATGATGGTTATTTCTTTCTTTGGATTAGGGAGTTTTTCCCTGATTATTTTGGTGGCCTCAAAGCCATCCATTATTGGCATCTGAAGGTCCATCAGAACTAAATCGAAGTTATTTTTCTCCAGAAGATCAACGCAATCTTTGCCATTTTCAACCGTTTCAACCTTACAATTTAACCCGGATAAAACCTTGGTTGTGTAGAGTTTGTTTATTTCGTTGTCTTCAGCCAACAATACCCGTAACCCATCCAGACTCGTTTCATCAGATTTTTTTTCTTTCTTTTCAGTAACCAAATCAGATACATTACCGGGTTCAAATGGAATTTCAAAACAAAATGTGCTTCCCTGATCAACTTCACTTTCAAACCATATCCGGCCACCCTGAATATTTACAATATGCTTGCTAATAGCAAGACCGAGCCCTGTACCTCCAAATCTTCTGTTAATCGAGGTATCTGCCTGCGAAAATGATTCGAACAGGTTCATTCTTTTATTATGCGGAATTCCAATTCCCGTGTCCTTTACACAATAAGTGGCCAAATACTTTTCACCTTGCTTACTAATTTTTACACTTAGATTAACTCCTCCCTGAGGAGTAAATTTTATCGCGTTGTTTATTAAATTAACCAGAACCTGATTTAACCTTACAGGGTCCCCCTTCACTATTAAATCTTTTTCTCCATCAAAACTGAAATCAATTTCAAGTCCCTTATCTTTTAGGTTATATTCAAAGGAGTTCACCACATTCCCGGCTTGCTCATAAGGTCTGAAACCAATATTTTCAAAGGTTAATTTTCCTGCTTCTATGGCTGCAAAATCCAAAATATCATTTATAATGATTTTAAGATGCTCGGCTGAATGCTTAATCGCATTTAAATATTTCATTTCCTCCGGGTTCCTGTCAAATTGTTCCAATAAAGTTACCATGCCTGCAATCCCGCTGATTGGCGTGCGAATTTCGTGACTCATGTTAGCAAGAAATAATTCTTTTGCCTTTTGAGCTTTAATAAGTTCTTCCGCGTCTTTCTTCCTTTGTGAAATATCCCTGCAATCAAGCAGCAAGGCATCTATCTGGTCCTTATGGTGAAGATTTATGGAATTGAATTCGAGGTATGTATATTCACCGTTCTTCTTTCTAAAATAAAATTCTATATTGTCCGCATATTTCTCTTTTGAAATTTCTTTGAACGTCTTCGTTAATCTGGACCTGTACTCAGGATGATTTTGCTCAATAAAGTTCTTGTCAATTAATTCCCCATCACTGTATCCTAAAAAATTTTTTACGGATGGATTGTGATAATAAATAATGCCCTCGTAATCTACTATGAAAATTATATCTGCACCATCTTCAACTACTGCCCGGTAGAAACTACCCTTATTAATATAATTCCGGATTGAAATGCTATCAGCCTTCATAAATTATCATTGTTCATTATTGAGGTAACGGTAAATACTTGATTTTCCAATACCCAGTTTATCGGCAACAAGTTTTACGTTGCTGTCATATTTTTCAAGATAATATTTAATCACTTTAATATTGAGCTCCCTAAGAGTGAGTTCCTCAGTGAGTAATTTTTCCAGACGCGCCAGGTTGCCAAATTTAAGATCATCAGAATTTATGGATTCCCCATTACACATAACTGCGGCTAACTCAATAATTGATTTCAGTTCGCGTACATTTCCCGGAAAAGAATATTGCATCAATTTTTCCTGTGCCGCCACGCTAATTTGGATCTCGGGAATCCTGTTTTCTTTACAGAAATTTCTCAGCAATGATTTTGCAATAAGAATTATATCATTATCGCGTTCCCGCAGGGGAGGTAAATGTACAGGAAGGCCAAGGAGTCTGTAAAATAAGTCTTCCCGAAAATTGCCTTTACTAACTTCCTCCGGGAGATCCTTGTGGGTTGCCACTATCACTCTTACATCAAGTTTAATCACTTCATTCCCGCCAATCCTGGAAATTTCCTTTTCCTGCAAAACTCTCAATAGCTTTGCTTGAAGATTAATATCCATTTCTCCAATTTCATCCAGAAAAATTGTACCTCGATTGGCATCTTCAAATCTCCCCAGCCTGCGCGACGCCGCACCTGTAAAGGCTCCCTTTTCATGTCCAAATAATTCACTTTCAATTAATTCTTTTGGTATGGCGGCAATATTCACGGCTACAAATTTCTTGTTCTTTCTGGCTGAATTGTAATGAATTGCCTTGGCCACCAATTCCTTTCCAGTTCCGGTTTCTCCAGTAATGGAAACAGTGATGTTAGTGGAAACAGCTTTTTCCAATAACTTAAAAACATCTTTAATTGCCTTACTATTTCCGATAATACTTTTGCTGAACTCATATTTCTCAGATATCTCTCTTCTTAAACTGACTATTTCGGTGATCAGGGAAATATTTCTTCGAGCGTTATTTATTGTGTTAAGTAGTTTGTCTTTCGTTTCATCATCCTTTACAATGTAATCAAAAGCGCCAAGTTTGAGAAGACTCACTGCTGTTCCAATCTTCTCCTGTGCAGAAATTACTATCACAGGTATATCAGGATTGTATTTTTTTATATAAGATAGTACATCCTCCCCTTTAATATCCGGAAGGGAGTAGTCCAGGGTTACCAGGCTGGGATTCTTATCAAGGCTTTCTATGAAACTTTTACCATTCTCAAACGTGCTAACCTCGAAGTCCGGATTTAAACTCAAAACGTACTCCAAAAACTTTCGATAGGTTGGATCATCTTCGATTACAAAAATCTTAAACGGTAATGGCTCTTCCATAAGAATAATGTTACCCTAATTTATTGGTTAATTCCTTGAAAACTGTTCAAAAAAAAAGATAAAATTGTTCAAAATTCATTACAAACAACGTATTTTATTACTTTGAAGTAAACTTACCTGATTATGATTCCTGAATTTGAGAAACTTAATAATGATGAGGTTGACCTGATGTTTAAAGCCCCATTGCTCACTGCCATATTAGTAGCCGGAGCTGACGATACAGTTGACAGGTCCGAGCTGAAGGAAGCGGTAAATATTATAACGCTGAGACCTCAGAAATCAAGGAAGGAATTGGTTGATTATTACACTCTTGTTGCTGAAGACGTTGAAGACAAATTGAAGGTCTTGCTGCATGAGTTTCCTTCAAATACTATTAAGCGTACGGATATGATTACCGATGAATTGAAGAAGTTGAATTCAATCTTTCCAAAGCTGGATAAGAATTTTAGCATAAGATTTTATGAGAGCCTGATAGAAATCGCGTTAAGGATCGCGGAGTCATCTGGCGGCGTTTTCGGCTTTATGTCCGTTGGATATGAGGAATCAAGAGTGATTGATCTCAAAATGATTAAAGACCCATCGCAGCTATAGAATGGGGGAAGCTACCATTAGTAAAGCAATTATCGTCCCTTCCCGCATGGTTTTCTTCATGTGGCTTATTTATACCGGAGAGAAATATGTCAACTTTGATTTAGGAATCTTTGGGATTTACCCAAGAACCTGGTTTGGTTTGATAGGAGTTATTACCGGTCCTCTGATTCATGGAAATCTTATGCATCTTGCCTCAAATACCTTTCCGCTACTGTTTCTTGGCACAACTTTATATTTCTTCTATTCAAGAATCGCGGGCAAAGTTTTCATCCAATGTTACCTTGGAACCGGAGTACTGGTTTGGATTTTTGGCCGTGAATCCTTCCATATTGGGGCCAGCGGAGTTATATACGCGCTGGCCGGTTTCCTGGTTTTCTTTGGACTGTTCAGGAAAGATCTGAAATCTATATTTATAAGCATTGTGATTTTATCCGTGTACTGGACTCTTGTATATGGGATTTTCCCCGGACAATATGGAATAAGTTGGGAATCTCACCTTTTTGGTGCCCTGGTGGGCGGAGCTACCGCTTTTGTCTACAGTAAGTTCAGTAAAGTTTCCTAGAAGTCAAGGGTCAATTGACTGGGAGAATTTGCGCTATCTTCTTTATTACCTCCGGGTTTGGTCACTCCAAGTCCCAATAACCGTACACCTTTTTCAATTTGAATATGATCCAACATTGACTCACCAAGTTCTCTGATTTGTTGTTCATCAGCAATCAAATTATCCCCTGTCTTACTTCTGTTAATTATCTTGAAATCAGAAAATTTAATCTTTAGAGTTAAAGTTTTACTTATAAATTGATTTCGATGGATCCTTTTGGCTAATACATAAGCTAACTTTCTTAATTCATAATGGATGTCTTCTGTGATCGTCAGATCCTCGGCAAAAGTATTTTCAACGCTAACCGATTTCCGCTCCCTTGCCGGGCTCACCTCTCTGTTGTCTATTCCTTGTGCAATCTGGAAGAAAAACTTCCCGTTCTTGCCGAAATTTTTCAACATAAATTCTTCCCCGGAATGGATAATGTCTATTCCCTTCGATATTCCAAAATTTCTCATCCTTCGCGCAGTGACTTTTCCGATTCCATGAAATTTTTCTATTTTCAGTTGCTTTAGGAATTCTAAAGCTTTGTTTGGGTGAATTAGGGTTAGTCCGTCCGGCTTATTCATGTCCGACGCTATTTTTGCCAGAAACTTGTTGATTGAAATACCGGCTGAAGCAGTTAAATGGGTTTGGTTCTTGATTTTTCTTTTGATTTCTCTTGCAATGATTGTGGCACTACGCAGATTTAGCTTATTGTTAGTTACATCCAGATACGCCTCGTCAAGGGATAGGGGTTCAACCAGATCTGTATATTCATCAAAGATGGACCGAATCTGGACAGAAGCATTTTTATAAGCATCCATTCTTGGTTCAACAATTATCAATTCCGGGCAGAGTTTTTTACCGGCGGAAACTAGCATCGCGGATCGAACCCCAAATTTTCGTGCTTCATAACTTGCCGTTGCAATAACGCCTCTGGATGAATCCCAGCCCACTGCAACCGGCAAATTGGCAAGGTTGGGGTTGTCCCGTTGTTCCACCGATGCATAGAATGCATCCATGTCAATATGGATGATTTTCTTAAACATTGTTAAAAACTAACTGAACAGCCTGTTATGACGCCGTTTATAAAAGATTAATTTGTCATTGAGATCCGCTTAAACTAACTTAAATCTTGCAAAATAATAGAAATCAAGACTCATTTTTACGAATAGGTCTAAAATCAAACTAAACACTAAGAATCTTGAAACGCAGAGAATTTATTCAATGGACAGGACTTGGAGTTGGTGCTGCAATGCTACCTATACCCATACTCGGCACTCCTGTATCAGAAGAGGTATTGCTGACACCATTTTTGGATGTCACAGCCAAAAAAAAGCTGGCCGATATTGCCCTGAATTCCGCAAAGGCGTTAGGGGCAACTTATGTTGACACACGGATTGGTCGCTACTTAAACCAATTCGTATTTACACGTGAAGACAAAGTTCAGAACGTGGTAAGCACCGAATCCTTTGGAATAGGAGTGCGGGTAATTGCCAATGGAACCTGGGGATTTGCATCCACTCATGATGTTTCTCCCGAATCCATCAAGAAAGCTGCTGAATTGGCGGTTTCTATTGCAAAAGCGAATAGTAGAATTCAAAAGGAACCTGTTATTTTGGCGCCTGCTCAAAGTCATGGTGAGGTTGCCTGGAAAACTCCCATTGAGAAAAACTGCTTCGAAGTCCCGGTTTCAGAAAAAGTAGAACTACTTCTTTCTGCAAATGCTTCCGCTATGGAAAATGGGGCGAGTTTTGTTAACTCCGGGCTTTTCATGGTAAATGAGCAAAAATATTTCGCCTCTTCAGACGGTTCTTATATTGATCAGGATGTTCACCGCATCTGGCCGACATTTAATGTAACTGCTGTTGACAGGGCTGCCGGTAAATTTAAGACAAGACAGTCGCTGAGTGCTCCCATGGGAATGGGTTATGAATACATGAGTGGCGATGCTTCAGGTAAAGTGGAAGGACCGGGTGGCTTAATTCATTACAGTAAATACTATGATATAATTGAAGACGCCACAGCAGCCGCTAAACAGGCAAAAGAAATGCTTACTGCCAAGTCGGTCGAAGCAGGGAAGTTTGATTTGGTTCTGGATCCCAACCATCTCGGGTTAACCATCCACGAAAGTGTAGGTCATCCGCTGGAATTGGATCGTGTCCTTGGCTATGAAGCGAATTACGCGGGAACAAGTTTTGCTACCATGGAAAAATGGGAATCAAAATCATTTAACTACGGAAGTAAATTAGTGAATTTCATAGCTGATAAAACCCAGGTAGGAAGTCTGGGTGCCGTAGGATATGATGACGAGGGAGTTAAGTGCAAGGAATGGGATCTGGTAAAGGAAGGCATCCTGGTCAATTATCAGGCCATTCGGGATCAAGTTCATATTCTGGGTGAAAAATCGTCGCATGGTTGCTGTTATGCACAAAGCTGGAATGACGTACAATTCCAAAGAATGCCGAACGTGTCTCTGAAATCAGGAAGCGAGAAGTATTCTTCTATGGATATGGTTAAGGATGTAGAGAAAGGTATTTACATCATTGGCCGCGGTTCTTACAGTATTGACCAGCAGCGGTATAATTTCCAGTTTGGTGGAACTTTATTCTACGAAATTGAAAATGGCGAAATAAAAGGCATGTTGAATGATGTAGCTTATCAATCTAATACACAGGAGTTTTGGAATTCCTGCGTGAAGATTTGTGATGAAAGTGATTATCGTTTCTTTGGCAGCTTCTTCGATGGTAAAGGACAGCCTTCTCAGGTTAGCGCGGTTTCCCATGGCTGTTCAACTTCCAGATTTAACGGTGTTAATGTCATAAATACCGGTAGGACCATTTAATCAAATTATCAAATTTAAGAATAAAAAAAATGGCAATATTAACAAAAGACGAAGCACAACAGATTCTGCAAAAAGCGTTAAGCTTTTCTAAGGCGGATGAATGTGAAGTAAATCTCGGTTCTACCGATGAAGGCAATATAAGGTATGCGAGAAATACAGTAAGCACGAGCGGATATCAATCCAATATTCAATTGGTGGCAGGGTCCAGTTTTGGAAAGAAAACCGGAATCGCAACCATTAATGAGTTGGATGATGCATCCCTGGAGAAAGTAATCCGAAGGTCGGAGGAACTGGCTCAATTATCTCCGGAAAATCCTGAATTCGTACCTATTTTAGGTCCGCAGGAATTCGCTGAGAGTAAATCCTTTGTTGAATCCACTGCAAAAATATCCGCTGAGTACCGAACGAAAGTGGCTGAATCAAGTATTGGTCCGGCGCGAACAAGTGACATAACAGCGGCGGGTTTTTTCAATGATTCTGTAAGCATGAATTCCATGATGAATTCGAAAGGTTTATTCGCGTATAACCGGAGAACAAACATAGATTTTACAGTAACAATGCGATCCAATGACGGAACAGGTTCAGGATGGGTAACCAGGGATTATAATGATGTAAATAAATTTAATTCTGAAGAAGCCTCAAAGATTGCTATTGACAAGGCATTACTTTCAAAAGAAGCTCAGGCAATCGAACCAGGTAAATATACGGTTATCCTGGAACCCGCCGCCGCACATGATCTGCTACAGAATATGCTTTTCAATTTCAATGCCCGGAATGCGGATGAAGGCAGAAGTTTTCTCGCTAAAGAAGGAGGAGGAACAAAAAAAGGTGAGAAAATTGTGGATGAGCGGGTAACCATATACAGCGATCCACTGCATCCTGAAGTGCCCGCTGCCACCTGGAATGGAAATGGAGAACCACTGAATAAAACGATGTGGCTTGAAAACGGAATAGTGAAGAATCTCTTCTATAGCCGATACTGGGCCGAACAAAAAGGTGTTGAGCCGGTACCAGGGCCAAGTAATGGAATAATGGTTGGTGGAGATGCATCCCTGGAGGATCTTATCAAAGATACAACACGGGGAATTCTTGTGACCCGGTTTTGGTATATCCGTACTGTTGATCCACAAACTTTGCTATATACGGGATTGACAAGAGATGGAACTTTCTTTATCGAAAATGGTAAAATTAAACATCCCATTAAGAACTTCAGATTTAACGAAAGTCCTGTCATTATGCTTAATAACCTGGAAGCCCTGGGTAAGCAGCAACGAGTAAACGGAAATCTCATTCCTGCCATGAAGGTACGTGACTTTACCTTTACAAGTTTGTCGGATGCAGTTTAGAATTTGATTTAGGAATTGTTTTTGATGAAATATCCTCCTTTATTTTGGAGGATATTTTTTTAGAAACGACCGTTCATGTAATCCGGCTTTCTGCAAATTACCAGGTAAATCAATTTTGATTCGAATTGAAAATAATAGGGCTGAGGAAGAAGTTTTTTTTCACCAGACTTCAATATGAGTCAGGTGATTGGGATACGGATCAAAGAATGCCGTCGAATATTCTGAATTCATTAATAGAGTATACAACTCTTGAAGTTGATACCGAAGAGAAAGTAATTCCCTTGTCAAGTGATGAAATTTTCTATTCTCCGTTTTGTTACTTAAGCGGTCACAAATTAGTACAGTTTACTGACAAGGAATCGAAAAATTTTAAACGATACGTTGAAAATGGAGGATTTATTTTTGCAGACGACTGCAATCATGATATTGACGGACTCTTCGCCAAATCATTTGAGGAACAAATGCTTCGAATATTTGGTAAAGGCATATTGAGAAAGCTGCCTGATAATCATCAAATATATAATTGCTTTTTTAGGTTTGAAAAGGGACCACCCACTACTTCCCAGGAATTAAATGGTTGGGGCGATGACCTGGTTCATGATTATTTGAAAGCAGTGGAAATCAATACAAGAATTGGCGTACTTTATAGCAACAAAGACTACGGATGCGAATGGGATTACGATTTCAGAAACAAAAAATGGTATAAGAACGATAATACAAAATTTGGCGTGAATCTGGTTATTTATGCCTTGACATCATAAAAATGGAAGAGACAAAAGAAAGAGTGCTGGCTTTGATTAATAAATTGCCGCAATTAAAAAAGGAAATTGGGAAAGTTATTATTGGTCAGGAAGAAACCATTGACCACCTTCTTATTACATTTATGGCCAACGGACATGCACTGTTGGAGGGAGTTCCGGGTTTGGCTAAGACATTGATGATTCGTACCCTTGCAAAGTGTCTTGATTTGTCTTTCAGAAGGATTCAGTTTACTCCTGATTTAATGCCCAGTGATATTCTCGGCACTGAAATTCTTGAAGAAGATCATGCCACCGGAAAGAAGTTCTTCAAGTTTAACAAGGGACCTATTTTCGCCAATATTATTCTTGCCGATGAAATAAACAGAACACCACCCAAAACTCAATCCGCCTTATTGGAGGCGATGCAGGAAAAAGAAGTTACCTATGGTGGCAAGACCTACACCCTTGATAAACCGTTCTTTATTCTTGCCACTCAAAATCCCATCGAGCAGAGTGGTACTTTTCCTCTTCCGGAAGCCCAACTGGATAGGTTCCTTCTTTATATCCGGATTGGTTATCCGGGAGAATCAGAAGAAAAAACAGTCCTGGAGCAAACCACGGGTACGGTAACGGCGGAGGTGAGCAGGGTTATAAATGGGAATGATATTATCGAAATTCAAAATCTTGTCCGTCAGGTTCCTATTAGTGATGACCTGGTGGAATATGTAAATAAATTAGTCCGTGCAACACGCCCTGATAATACGATTTCAGAATATGTGAAAGAGTGGGTACGGTGGGGTGCAGGTCCGCGTGCAGGCCAGGCAATTATTCTTACTGCTAAAGCAAGAGCATTGCTCAACGCGCGCTTTGCAGTTACTGTTGATGATATCAGACACGTCGCTTATCCGGTACTGCGCCATCGTATCATTCTTAACTTTAAAGCAGAATCTGCCCAAATTCAACCTGATATGGTTACAGAAAAATTGCTGGATACTATCCGGCTTCCAATGAATGGCAAAGCTTAAAGAATCGAATGAAAAAATATCCGATCTTCTTCGACCCGAAATAATAAGTTCTATCGAAGGGCTGGAATTGGTTGCCAGAATAGTTGTTGAAGAATTCTTTCACGGAAATAACCGCAGCCACCGACTGGGAATGGGGCAGGAGTTTAGCCAATACAGAAGTTATGAACCCGGAGATGATCTCCGCTTACTCGACTGGAAAATGTATGCCCGGTCAGAAAGGTATTACATCAGGCAATCAGAGATTGATACGCACATCACAATTCGGTTTATTATTGATGCCAGCAAATCTATGGAACACGAAAGTGGTGGCCTTCGAAAAATTGACCTGGCCCGGATAATTGTAGCTTCATTAGCTTACCTGGCACGAAATCAGGGTGATAGTTTTGGTTTGTTTACCATAAATAATGAAAACATCAGCCGCCTTTCTCCAACAGTTCATCCACAGCAATTCACCAGATTACTGCAAATGCTCATTCAATTGAAAACAGCTGGTGCATGGCCGATAAGGCCGGCTCGCTTAGAGGACATTTACTATCCGGGGCGTAAAGAGATGGTTATATTCTTATCCGATATGTATGAAAAAGAAAATGAGTTAATGGATTTTATCACCTCATTAAAAACTCAAAGAAATGAAGTATTGGTTCTAAACATGGTTGCTCAGAATGAAATTGAATTCGCCTATGAAGGCTTTCACACTTTCAAAGATTTAGAAACAGGCGAGGAAGTGTTAACTGATGCGGATAAAGCCAGGGAATTTTTTGTTGAAAAAAAGCGGATTGCTGAAAATCATTTCCAGACTACTTTCCTTGCAAAAGAAATAGATTATCACCAATTCAATTCGGGGGATGATCTCCCGACGCTATTGTCCGGTTTCCTTCAAATTCGAAAGCGACTAGTATGAATCTCATCTTTCTAAATCCTGCCGCATTTTGGGGTTTGCTTGCGCTAACATTTCCATTGATAATTCATTTGTTAAACAAAAGCAAAGGCACAACAATCTGGGTGGGCAATATCTCATGGATAAAGAAAGTAGAAAAAACGCGGTCTCGTAGCATTCGCTTAAACGAGTATACACTTTTAGCCTTACGATCACTAATCTTTGCAGCGCTGGTTTTTATCCTGGCTAACCCTGTAATTCAAAGTAATCAAACGTTGGTTAAACGGAATCTGTTGTTAATCGATTCGGAAGTTGCGGGAATGAATCTTATTAATTTAAAACTTGATACAACTGATTATAATGCTTACGATATCAGATATTTACATAATAATAAAATTGTAAACAGCATTGATGACTCTGTCTTTTTGAGGAATAATTTATTCCTTGCGTTGGAAGAATTGGAAGGGCTAAACAGGTATGGCAAGGTCGTACTTTTTAGTCATGGATACCTTAAGAATATTGCGGGAGCTTTCCCAAAATTTAGCTTTGAGTTAACCTGGTATCAAATCCCATCGTCTCCAGGAGAGTTCCCGATAGTCAAAAAACAATTCAGTAAAGATTCGGTTTTACTTATCGGTCAGTACCTGCAAGGCAACAATCTGATAAGTCGCACGGAAATAATAGATGCCGGAAGTTTCAAAACCGGCGAATTGGGTGAAGTAAATTCAAAATTTGCAATTATTGTAACGGAACCTGGTTTCGATAAGGAAGTTGAGGAGTGGGTAAGGGTTTTGGAAGCCATTGCCAGGCAGCCGGAATTTAATTTCAAATTTAAGGGCATCTACGCTCCCGAAAGTTTTTCAGAAGATTCACTGATGAATACTTACGTAATTTGGATAGGTCCGGAGCCCGGCAAAGATCTAAAATCTCCAGGAGTTATTAATTATAATCCTTTGAAAACTAATAATATAACTGGTCCGATTTCGATTATTAAATCACAAGTTAACTTTTATGAAACCATGGGAAGGATTACCCCTGAAGCTATTTATAATGAAGAATTTCTAAGAACTGTGTTCGAATTATTTTTTGGTGGGGATGTTTCTCCGGAGAAATTACAAAATTCAGACTATAGGCAATTTACTCAGGAAATTGAAAAACAAAACATGGTGGCTGGACCAGTTTCGCGACAGACAGATTTTAGTTACCCATTTTGGCTGGCAGTATTTTCTCTGATAATTGGTGAGCGAATTTTATCTAAACGGAGGGGGCAATAATGCAAGAGAGTAAGGCAGCAGTTAGAGCTTTGAACAGTATCCAGGTAAAATGGAATTTGCTCATTTTGTTCCAGATCTTAATTATTTCATTACCGGCAAGCTTCCTTTTTCATCAAATCTTAAATGCTTTTTCCATTAATGCAATGCTTTATAGCATTCCATTCCTCATTGTACTGTCTTTTATTATGGCAGTTGTTCTAAAACCTGGAAAAATTAAAAGTAAACAGGTTGGCCAATTATTAGACCGGCAGTTTGAACAGTTGGAGGACAGCAGTCATCTACTCTTTGAGTCAGATAAGTTTACTGCGGTAGCTAAAATTCAACGCGAGAAGATTATTCCTCTCTTCGATAACTTACCAACTAAAGTGAAAATTCCGGTAAACTTTAAAGTTCCGCTGATAGTTGCAGGGGTCCTGTTGCTTTCATCATTCTTGCCTGGCGCTTTTCAGAACTCGAAAACCAATCCACCGATTCTTACTCAAACCTCGGTTGTAGCCCCAAATGAGCATTCCGGAGAGATTGAATCAATAAGAATAACAAATAGCCAGATAAGCATTGTGCCTCCATCCTATACTGGATTGAAACCGGCTATTCAGGAAGATTTTCACCTGGAGATTCCTTCAGGCAGCAAAGTTTCCTGGCAACTGGAATTTAATATGCCCATCGAGACCGCAAACCTGGTTTGGGGTTTGGATAATTTTAATCCAATGCACATCAAGGGACAGTCTTATATTGTTGAAACCATTATTTCTTCGAGTGGATTCTATTCTCTTGCCATTACAAGTAATAACGACACACTAAAAACTGAATTTTACCGGGTTGATGTTATTCCTGATCTCCCGCCCAAAATATTAACTATTCAAAATGAATTGTATCAGCGCTTAAGTTTTAATGCCAAAATTATTATACCGGTTGAAGCTGCTATATCAGATGACTACGGGTTATCTGATGCTTACCTTGTCACTACTGTAAGTAAAGGAGCTGGTGAAGGCGTGAAATTCAGAGAAATAAAAATACCTTTTGCTGAGAAAATTACAGGGAAGAAAAGAGTAAATCTTTCAGCAACAATGGATGGAAGTAAATTGGAATTGGAGCCGGGTTCAGAGCTTTATTATTTTATTGAGGCTTGGGATAATAAATCGCCTAATCCTAACCGGTCAAGAACAGAAACTTTCTTTCTTGTGATAGAAGATACCAGCTCAACTGAATTCTCCGGCTTTGGTGGCCTTGCCGTAGATCTAATGCCTGATTACTTTCGAAGTCAAAGACAGATTATTATAGAGACAGAAAAGCTGATAAAAGATAACCCTAAATTACCTATTAGGAATTTTAAGACTATAAGTAATGAACTCGGCTTTGATCAAAAAGTGCTTCGATTAAAGTATAGTCAGTTTTTGGGTGAGGAATTTTTATCAGGCATAGAATTGGAAAGTGATGAAACTCCTGCTTCCGATGAAGCGCTGCGGATATTAGAGGAGAGCCATGAACATGATGAAGAATTGAATCCGGATGCTGAAGAGGATCCTTTGGAGCAAGTCAGTCACGCTCACGATACTGAAGAAGAAGTTACTTTTTTTTCAATCTCTGTAGAATCGAAATTGAGAGCAGCGCTGGTTGAGATGTGGGATGCTGAATTATATCTTCGTCTTTATCAACCGGAGAAATCATTGCCATACCAGTATAGGGCTTTGGAATTGATTATGGAAATAAAGAATCATGCAAGAATATATGTTCAGCGTGTTGGATTTGACCCCCCTCCGTTGACAGAGGAAAAAAGGCTTTCCGGCAAGCAGGAAGAAGTAGATCCGAGACAAACAGCTTCTATCAATGAAGTCAGGGCAGAGTTTCCTAACATAAGGCTAGTGACCACTGTACTGGATAATGCTATTCTTTCAAACCGGGATTTGACGGAAAATGAGAAATTACTACTAGTGGCTTGCGGAAATGAAATCGCGTACCTGGTTGAAACTAATCCCCTGCAATACCTTGATATTTTACAGGAGATAAAAAGAATTTCCGAAAGCGATACTCAGGTGGGGACACAACTGAAAAAACTAAAATCAGAATTTTATGAAATACTTATAAGTCAATCCAGGGAGCCAGGATCTAAGGCTATACCACAGGATCCCCTGAAAGCCAATTATTTTAAATCGGGAAGAAATTTTTGATGGAGTTAACTTTCAATCCATATCCAGGTTTCTGGACCATAATTGTTCCGGGCCTTGTCATTTGTTCCGGATTCTTAATATGGAAAGAATCATTTCGGAAAGGACGAAAATTATTAAGATTTATTTCGATAGTTCTGGCGGTGATTTGTTTGCTTGCAATTGCCGTTAGGCCGTCCATAAGAAAATCTGGATCGCCAAGGCCACTGGCGTTACTCACAATGAATTATTCACAAAAAGATTTGGATAGTTTGCTTATTATAAGAAACAATCTTGTAAAAATTGATCTGACCGCAAAAAGGAATCAGTTGGAAAAAATTCTAATGGAGAATTCTGTGAGTGAAGTCTTTGTAATGGGTGACGGACTTGAAATTCATGAGCTGAATCTTCTGTCAAAAATCCCCTCGAACTTCTTGCCTTCAGATTCAATAAAAGGAATTGTAGGTTTAAATTACAATACAAGGATTGAACGCGGAGAGATGTTACAGTTGGAAATTGAAACAAAAACCGACCAGGATGGATTCCTGGTGCTGGAACATTCGTCTGGAAGAATTGATTCCTTTGCTACCACCCGCGGTGTGCAGAAACTTAATATTAAGACGCCGGAAAAAGTAAGTGGTAATTTTATTTTAGAAATAAAACTTTTTGACAATAAAAAGAATTTACTTGATAAAGGAGTAGTCCCTTATAGAGTTTCAGATCCGGAACCTATCCATGTATTTTTTCTTCAGGGATACCCAACCTTTGAAACCAGGTTTCTGAAAGATTGGCTGCAACAAAAAAAGCATAAAGTAGTAGTACGATCAAAGGTTTCCAGGAACGACTATGTTTTAGAAAGCTTTAACATCGAAAAACCCCTCACAAATGTCATTAACTTAAATTGGATTGAAAAACTGGATTTGATAATCACTGATTTTGAAGGATGGATCGATCTTAGCGCTTCGGAGAAAGATCTTATCGCCAAGGAAATTCGCGATAATGGTTTGGGAGTCTTATTTCTGCTGGATGAGGCCTCCCGGATTTCAAAATCAGAATTGAAAATGTTTATCTCAGGGAATCACTTTCAGCAACACAACAAAATGACAGCAGAATTGATACTTCGTGAGAGTGGAGTCAAATTCATTACTCCCAGGATTGAGCTTAAACCAGGAACAAACCCATTTACATTCACGATAAATCAAGACTCAAAGAATGAAGCTATAAGTTTTGGTTCTTTTTATGGTTTGGGAAAGGTTGGTTTTTCCCTGTTGCCTCGAACCTATACTCTTGCTTTAAACGGTTTCATGGAGACCTATTCAGATTATTGGGCTGAAATTCTTGATAAACTAGGCAAGAGCTGGAATAAGGAATACGTCGCAATAAATTCATCGTCAATAAGCAGGGTAGGGCTACCCGTAAATCTCACTATAAGCTCAACCCTTGAAAATCCACAGCTAAAAATAGACAGTATCCCAATTGGGCTTAGGCAAGATCTTTATTTTAGTGATTTATGGACCTGTACATTCTGGCCAAATAAAACCGGTTGGCTTCCAGTTCAAATTAATAATGAAATAATTGACTGGATTTTCATTTTCCCGGATGAATACTGGGTGAACCTGGAGCTTGAAAGGAAGAAGAATACGAATAAACGAAATTTGACATTCAATGTTGAAGGAGAAAGAAAAATCGTATTGGAAAATTACCCCGTTTCGCCATTATATTTCTATCTTATTTTCACAATTTGCATCGGTTTATTGTGGCTGGAGCCCAGACTTAATTAATGAAGCGTTCAAAATTAATTTTCATATTCATTTTCGCAATTTTTATGATAGCACTGCTTTATTTTATGTGGGTTATAGGATCAAATACAACCTTTCCAGGGAAATAGGGGCTAATTTCGTATTTTCGGCCCATTACTTGCTTAGTTGAGTGTCTAAACTCTTAATTCTAAATTAATTATAAATAATGAATAAATCCAGATTTAGAGTATACCTGAGAATCTGCTGTTTATCTGTGATTTTGTCATGTTCTGACGATAATGAGGAAGATCTTTTTGGCTCGAAAAATTTTTTTTGTGACCCGGATTTAGTAACATTTTCCGACATCATTAAGCCGATCATTGATACCAATTGTACTGTCAGTGGTTGTCATGTTATCGGAACAGGACTGCCCGACTTTACCCAGTTTTCAAATATTAAAACATATGCGGCTGAAATACGCGAGCGTACTTCTACGAGAGATATGCCCAGAGGAGGGAGAGTTCTTACTAGTTTACAAATAGCTCAGATTGGCTGCTGGGTAGAAAGTGGAGCGCTAAACAATTAAAACGATGAACCGGATTTTCTTTTTACTGGCTGTATTATTTCTTCATGATTACTCATTTGGACAAAAATATATTACCGAATCTTCAAGAATAAGTTTTTATTCAGAAGCACCTCTGGAAGATATTGACGCGCACAATAATAAAACCACCAGCATCTTTGATAGTGATAAGGGAGAAATCGCATTTTCTATTCCTATCAAAGAATTCACTTTCAAACGATCATTGATGCAGGAGCATTTCAACGAAAAATATATGGAGAGTGAAAAATATCCTAAGGCGGCCTTCAATGGCGCTGTTACAGGATTCACTAAAAAGCCCGGCAAACAAAATGCAACCGCTGAAGGAGAATTAACTATCCATGGTGTAACTAATAAAGTAACAATAAACGGAGTGATGGAATTTAAAGACGGCAAAGTCTTTATGAACTCTTCCTTTATTGTTAAACTTGAAGATTATAAAATAAAAATTCCTTCCATTTTGTTTCAAAACATTGCCGAAGAGATTGAGGTTAAGGTAGAATTAACATATAAGGAATATGGAGAGTAAATTCCTGATTAAAATTTTACTTGCCACCGCACTCCTCTTATTAGTTTCATTTAAAGTAAACGCCCAGGATTTAATGGATCTTTTGGAAGAAGAGACCGATGAAGGCAAGAATTATGCAACTGCAATATTCAAAGGAACCCGCGTGGTTCTTGGTCATTCCGTCAAAACCAGAAAAACAAAGGAGCTTGAATTATTTGTGATGCACCGTTTCGGATCAATGGATAATGGTATGTCAGATGCATTTGGTTTGGATGATGCGAATATTAGAATTGCATTTGAGTACGGTATTACTGATAATTTAAATATTGGGATTGGAAGAAGTTCTATCCTTAAAACCTATGATGGCTTCATCAAATATAGATTCTTGCGGCAATCTCACCCGGGCTCACCGGTAACCATGGTGGTACTGGCCGGCTTGGCAAGAAATACCAATGAGGTTGCTTCAGATATGGATCTTGACTTCAGGCACAGAATGGCTTACACTTATCAGTTTCTTATTGCAAGAAAATTCACCGAAGGGTTTTCGCTTCAACTTACACCTTCAGTTACTCATAAAAATCTTGTAACATTCAGAGAAGACGACAACACGCTGTTTGCAATTGGTTTGGGTGGAAGATTGAAGTTATCACCCAGTGTTACATTTAATGCTGAGTATTTTTACCAGATTAATCCTAATAAATTTCAGGTGAATTCGCTTGACAACTCCTATTACCCCGATGCTGTATCAATAGGTGTTGATATTGAAACCGGCGGTCATGTTTTTCAGCTGCATTTTACCAATGCCACTGCGATGATTGACAAAGCTATCATCCACGAAACAACCGGTGATGTGCGGGATGGGAAAATCAGGTTTGGCTTTAATTTATCCAGGACATTTCAAATTGTGCCTAAACAAGGATGGAGCGGGAATTAATCAGCTGAACAATCCATGAAGTTCCAGTTCCACTTTCTCAACTACGGTTGAGAAATCTTCAACATTAGTTACAAAATCCAATTGATTTACATCAAGTATCAACAATTTGCCCAAGTCATATTGCTTAATCCAGTTTTCGTAATATGTATTGAGATTTCTTAAGTAGTCAAGCCTCATGGCGTATTCAAAATCGCGTCCACGTTTTTGAATTTGATTGACAAGTTTTGGGATATCTGCTCTCAGATAAATCAAAAGATCGGGTGGATTTACAAAATCAATCATAGATTTGAAAATATCCAGGTAACTCTTGTAATCCCTTTCTGATATATGACCGGCTTCGTTTAGATAAGCGGCAAAGATAAATGCATCTTCATAGATGGTCCTGTCCTGAACCACGGTATTTTCATTAGCCTGGATATCTTTAATCTGATTAAATCGGGTATTCAAAAAATATATCTGCAAGTGAAAAGCCCACCTTGGCATGTCTTCATAGAAATCTTTTAAATAAGGATTGTTATCTACGGATTCAAAGTGCGGAGTCCAGCCGTAATGACGGCATAATCTCTCCGTCAGAGTAGTTTTACCCGAGCCGATATTACCGGAGACTGCAATATGCATTTAATGAAATAATTTTATTAATAGCCGAATTTTGTGTGCCAGTTAATTATACCGCCTTTAAGATTGTAGAGATTATCAAAACCGAATTGCTTCTCCAGATGCTTGATTGCCGCCGCACTTCTGGAGCCGCTCCTGCAATGTATAATAACTTTAATGTCTTTTCTGATCTTCGATGACTCATTCATTATTTGTCCCAGAGGGATCAATTCACCCCCAAGATTATCCTGATCGTATTCATACGATTCTCTTACGTCTATTAATTGAAATTCCTCTCCGGAATCCATCAGCTCCTTCAGCGCGATGGAATCCATTTCCTTTACTTTCGGTCCGAATAACATACTCTTTGATTTAGTTGCACAAAATTCATTATAATCAATCAATTCATTAATAACTGTACTATCCTTTTTATTTTGAATTTTGATTTTTGAAATCTGGAATGTTTGAATATCAATTATCAAAAGTTTGTCGGATAATACTTCACCTATTCCTGTAATAATTTTTATCGCCTCTGCAGCCTGCATAGTTCCAATAATACCGGGCATAACTCCAATAACACCCCCTTCTTCACAATTCGGGACTAAATCAGGAGGTGGGGGTTCCGGAAATAAATCCCGGTAATTCGATCCCCGCTTTCCGTCATTATACGCGTAATTGAATACCGCAACTTGCCCTTCAAACCTGTATACAGAACCATAAATAAAAGGTTTGTTAAGAATAACAGACGAATCATTAATCAGGTATCGGCTTGGAAAATTGTCCGTTCCATCAATTATAAGATCATACGGCTTTAATAATTCCAAAGCGTTATCGCTGGTAAGTTTCTCCAGGTAAATGTTAAATTTTACCTTTGAATTCAGGAGTTTAAGTCTTTCGGCAGCCACCTGCGCCTTTGGTTTTCCTAAATCGGCTTCTGTAAAAATTACCTGTCGTTGCAGGTTACTGATTTCCACCACATCATAATCTATTATGCCAATCGTTCCAACTCCGGCGGCAGTAAGATATTGCAATACTGGTGATCCAAGCCCGCCGGCACCGACAACTATAACTTTTGAATTTTTCAATTTATCCTGTGACTCCTCCGTAAAATCCGGAAGGGCCAAATGACGACTGTATCTTTTTAGATCTTCTCTTTCCATCTTAACCAGATTCAAATATACTTAAACATGATTGTTTGTCATCTTTCTTTCGCCAATAAGGTCTTCAGTCCCTGCATGATTAGCAAGGCTTAAGGGATGCAGGTTTTAGAAAAGGTTAAATTAAACTAGAACTTATAACTGCTGACGGAATTAAAACGTTGAATTGCAATTTTAGCAATTGTTTCTCCAATGGAAAGGGAAGAAGTTGCAGCCGGTGAAGGTGCATTGCAGACATTAACCGCGAAATCATTTTCAATAATCATAAAATCGTCTATCAAGCCACCATCCCGGTCACAGGCCTGAGCCCGGACGCCGCTTCCGCCAGGTTCCAGATCTTCTAACTCAATTTGGGGTAATAATACTCTGAGAGCATCCGTAAATGCTTTTTTGGAAAATGATCGATGTATTTCACCAAGACCTGTCTTCCAATATTTCATTGCAACTTTTTGAAATCCCGGCCAGGTAAGGCTTTCTACAATATCCCTAATGTTAACATTTGTTTTTTTATAGCCTTCCCTGGCAAGCGCCAGCACCGCATTAGGTCCTGCTTCCACTCCTCCGTTTATCATCCTTGTAAAATGAACTCCCAGGAAGGGAAAAGCAGGGTCGGGAACCGGGTAGATAAGATTCTTCACCAGGTGACGTTTCTCTTTTTTGATCTTATAATACTCACCACGGAAGGGAATAATTTTAAAGGTTGGTGCTACACCGGTCATTCTGGCAATACGATCTGAATGGAGACCTGCGCAGTTCACGATTAATCTGCTTCGATAAGTGTTCTTCGGTGTAATAATCAAATTTCCACCCGATTGTTTTACAATTTTTTTCACCGGTTCCGAATAATGAACATCACAGCCAATTTTTTGAATCAGCTCAAGCATTTTCTCAGCTACTTTTTTGAAGTCTATGATTCCCGTCTGAGGTACGTGTAATCCTCTGACTCCCGATGCATGAGGTTCAAACTCTTTGACTTCTTCCGCCGACAGTTTTCTGAGATTCTGAAGTCCGTTTTGGACACCTCTTTCATACAAGGTTTCCAGGGTTTTTAGTTGGGACTCCGCTGTCGCAACAATGATCTTCCCGCAAAGCTCATAGGGAACTTCATGTTCATCGCAAAACTTAAGCAGCAATGAGTATCCATGAATGCAATTGGTGGTTTTGAGACTTCCAGGTTTATAATAAAGACCTGAGTGAATTACCCCTGAATTATGTCCGGTCTGATGAAATGCGGGCCCGGCTTCTTTGTCAATAATTTGAATTTTCAGGCCAGGTTTACGCTCCAGAATTTTTAGGGCTGATGCAAGGCCAACAATGCCGCTTCCAATTACGCTAATATCGTAGATCATTTCGGATCTCGCTTCTTGAAGTCAAGGGCTGCCGAGTTCATACAAAATCGCTTGCCCGTTGGTTGTGGTCCATCATTAAAAACATGACCCAAATGACCTCCGCAATTAGCACAAAGAACTTCTTCGCGGATCAAGCGGTGAGTCTTGTCCAATTGAACAATTACTTTGTCCTTATCAATAGGTTGGTAAAAGCTTGGCCAGCCCGACCCACTGTCGTATTTTGTTTTCGAATCAAAAAGAAGATTACCACATCCGGCACAGTAATAATTACCGTCATCTTTATTGTTATTGTACTTTCCGGCAAATGCGTGTTCGGTTCCTCCTTCTCTTAAAATATAATATTGCTCCTCCGTCAATTCCTTCTTCCAATCTTCCTCGCTTTTATCAATCTTATTCATATAATACTGAATTTAAGTTAAATAAGTAATATGGCTTAATTCTTAATTTAATTATTTTTTTGAATCCATGGAATGAGCATTGAAATTCTTTTCCTGTGTTCCTTGTAACCTGATTTGCTTTCAAGGGAACGTTTTTCCATCATGGGAATGCTGACAAAGACAAATAGCAGAATCATACTTAACGCACCGGCGAACGTCCACCAATACTCATTCAGATTGAAATTTAACCCAAATAGAGACAGCCCAATCCAGAAGGAGATTTCTCCAAAATAATTGGGATGCCGGCTATATTTCCATAATCCCATTTCCATGATGGTTTCGGATTTGAACTCCCGGAGTTTCCTGAAACTTCGCAGCTGTTCGTCTGCAACCCATTCAATTATTACTGCTAGAAATGTTACTATTGAGGCAATGATATCAATCCAATTTAACGGGTAGGGATTCAACATGGCATAATACGCTGGAATTAATCCGAGGAATACAAGTATTGTGGGTAAAAGGTGAATTCCGGTAAGGCTGACAGTCCAGTATGCCTTTCCATGTTGTTTTTGCAAGTCCTGATATCTCCAGTCTTCGTGATGTAGTCCGTGCCAACCCCGCACCCAATTGAAGGTTAGTCTTATTCCCCAAAACGACACTAACATGACAATAAGAATTTGCCGTGAAAAATTTCCATCCGGAAACAGGGTCATAAAATATATCACTATCGGTATAGGAACTACACTCCAGAATGGATCATACATGCTGGAATTTTTGAGACGGTAGCTAAAAACGAAAATGATTAGGGTTGCAAAAATATCAAGAATTCCAATTTTGATTAGCTGGTGAAATTCACTCAGATAAGGAAGCATTAACCATGGAATTATCAAAGCCACCGCATAAGCGACAATCACAAACAAAAATGACTCTGTCCTGCTATACTTTAAGTCTGAAGCGGCCATGAAATTTTTAAAATACTGAGGTTTTACTATTTATATTTACTCTTCAAAAGTAGTTTAAAAATGAGAAAGCTCATTCCATTGAAGAAACGCCCCCTGGATATTGGTATACTTTCCTTTTTCTGGATCAATATTCTTTTTATTACCTACTTAATTGATTTGGAGCAGCTGGTAATTGCAGATGTGAACAATTTTGAATACCCGCTTTGGCCTCCGCCGTTTATTATTGATTTGGTGCATTGGTGGGGAAGGAATTTTGATCCGGCCTTAATGGCTCGCGAACCATGGTGGCGGGCAACAATCTGGATCGATCAATTATTCTTTGGTCCATTCTATATCCTGGCAATTTATGCTTTTACCAAAAGCAAGGAATGGATCCGGATCCCCAGCATTGTTTACGCTTCAATGTTATTAACCAACGTCATCATTATTCTTTGGGAGGAAATTTTGGGCCAACATGCTTCAAACAGCATAGGAATTGTTTTGATGGCTAATGCTGCATGGGTAATTATGCCACTATTAATTATTTTCAGATTCAGAAATAACCCACATCCTTTTACTGAAGAAACGGATTAATCACTATGAATGAGAATTTATCAGGTAGATATGGGGAATGGGCGATGGTTGCAGGTGCCTCGGAAGGAATTGGAGCAGAGTTTGCAAAACAGCTTGCTGACCATGGGTTTAATTTAGTTCTTATTGCAAGGCGCGAATCAGAATTGGCTAAAAAGAAAGCGGGGCTGGAAAAAATAGTTAAGGTGCGGACAATAGCGGTTGATTTGTCACTAAAGGAAAGTATTTCCGGCATCATCAATCAAACCCTGGATCTTGAAATTGGTTTATTTGTTTACAATGCCGTATTTCCACTTATAGGTCATTTTATTGATCAACCGATTGAAAAACACCATGAGCTTATTCAGGTAAATATTTCAACTCCGATGACTCTTGTGCATCACTTTGGAAATATTATGGTGAGAAGAGGAAAAGGAGCAATTATTCTTATGTCAAGCATGGCGGGTCAGCAGGGATCAGCTATGGTAGCCCATTATGCGGCATCAAAAGCCTATAATACCGTATTAGCGGAAGGTCTGTGGTATGAACTTAAAAAGCGGAATGTGGATGTGATGGCTGTGATCGCCGGTGCTACTTCAACACCCAACTATGTTAACAGCAAACCTGAGAAGACCAGCATGGGAACTCCGGCACCTTTAAATCCAGCCGCTGTTGTGAAAGAGGCCCTGGCAAGGATTGGGCAGAACCCAAGTTTTATAACCGGAAGAGTAAACCGGATCGCTTCGTTGTTTATGAAAATGTTTTTTTCAAGGAAAAAAGCAATTGAGATTATAAGTAAATCTACCACTGAAATGTATCCCCACTATCTGAGCAAAAAAAAGACCCGGATTAGCCGGGCCTGGTTTTCAAAATCTTTTTACGGATTATAAGCTTGTTCTCGTAAATACTACATCTACAACAATAGGTTGAAAATTGATATTATTTGGATTGGAAGGTAACCCAAACATCGGGCTACTGCTTGGTAAAACGGAACCTAATGCATAATTAAGATCCAATCCTAAGGGGAAGTTTTCGATTCTTCCTGTAATAGTAACACCGTTATCCACAAAGCCGCTTAAGACAATGTCCAATGATCCAACACCTTCAACCGTAACAGTC
>DASWHX010000003.1:0-3593 GCA_036397995.1 Cyclobacteriaceae bacterium | reverse complement strand
TTTTTTTTGTTTTCTCCAAAATATCTTGGATTAGGTCAAAGGTACAATCGGGAATATGGGCAATTATCGGTGGATTTCATATTTATCCTTATTAGGTAAAATACCTAGAGCTTATCTTCACCATTACATGTGGAAATCAACATATTGAGTTTTGCTTTAAAAATACTAACTTATTGAGCAAATTTTCTCACTGATAGAAATCCATGGCACGAAAAATTTCAGCAATAATTTTAGAAGACTCCCCTGCTGATGCAGAATTAATAACTTTTGTAATTAATGAAAACTTCAATTCAAAACTAATAATTCTGGATGATCTTGACGAATTTAAAAATGAGTTATCACGTAACAAGTATGATTTAATAATTTCGGATTTTAACCTTAATCAATTTGGCGGACTGGATGCCCTCGTGGCTGCGAGGGCGATCAATAAAGAAATTCCTTTTATTCTGGTTACGGGAGGTATAAACGACAAAGTTGCCATTGATGCATTGAAAATGGGCGCAACCGATTATGTCCTCAAAAATAATCTGAATAAGCTACCGTTTACCATTGAAAGAGTTATGACTGAACAGGAAGAATACCTGCGAAGAAAGAGTGTCGAGATACAGCGTGAAGAATTGTTACTTCAATTGACCATGAAGAGCGATAAACTTCAGGCACTTTACAATTTATCATCCATTACTACTCAAAAAAGCCAATTGGCAGTTCAAGAACTTCAGCAATTAGGAGAATTGATTATTCATGGGTTTGAGAATCCGGCTGAAATTGGCATAAAGATTTCATGTGAAGATAAGGAGTGGTGTTCCACTGACGTGAATATATACTCCAATAATGGAATTAGGGAAATCTATAATTCAAATGAACTGAGTCTTGTTATCGAGGTTTTCGACAGAAATGAATCAAATAAAACCGGTTCTTTTTCTGAAGGAGAAGTCAGCTTTCTTAAATCTGTCATTGAAGTGGTTTCAAACAAAATTGAATTGCAAAGGTCTCAGGATTTATTGATCCGGACAATCCGGGAGACGGAAGAAAAAGAAAGGAAGCGAATTGCTTCAGAAATTCATGACAATTTGCAACAAATGCTAGTAGTGGTGAATCAAAATCTGAATATACTTTCCAAGAAAATATCCTTAGACGCAGAAAATACCTCCAAGCCTCTTGAAATATCAAAACAATATATAATGTCTGCAATAAAGGAAAGCCGGCGGATTGCTCATAATTTGGCTCCACATTACTCGGGAGACATCAGTACCATGATCAGGGAATTGCTAAATTCATTTTCAGACCTGCCTGATATTTCATTTCAATTTGAAAGCGAAGTGGAAGAACCATACCAAAATCAGAATATCGACATTAATCTTTTTAGAATTACCCAGGAGTGTATAAATAACATAATCAAGCATGCCAATGCCAGCAATGTAACCATCAAGATTACCGGTGCATTTAATTTATTAAGTTTATCAATTCTTGATGATGGCGAAGGTTTCGATCGAAAAAAAATATTCGAAAAGGATGGTCATTATGGATTTGATAATATGGCAAGTCGCGTAAATTCAATTGGGGGGTCACTAAATATTGATAGTCGCGTCGGGATTGGAACTCACATCAAGGTAAATATACCTATCCGCTAAAAGTCATCAAAAAGCTTGCGCTCCAGGGCGTAAAACACTAATCCTGCAACATTTTTCGAACCCGTCTTATCCAGAATATTTCTTTTGTGAGCATCCACGGTGCGGGTACTAATGAAAAGTTTATCGGCAATCTCCTGATTTGTGTATTCTTTAAGGACCAGGTGCAAAACTTCCTTTTCCCGCTCAGATAATGGCATATCCATAGCAACTTTTGACTTACCGCTTTTCCCATCCATCAAATCCGTCATAACGGCTTCTGTGACTTCTTGTGAGTAGTATTTCTTCCCTCCATTTACCGATTTAATGGCAAGTTTAAGTTCGTCATCAGTACAACTTTTTAACAAATAGCCCGAAACTCCGTTATTAAGCATTTGCCTTATAAATTGACGATCTCCCATCATAGTAAGGGCTATAACTTTAATATTTTTGTTGAAATCAACAATAGCTTTACATAGTTCAATACCATTCATTTCCGGCATCATAACATCAGTAACTACTATATCTGGCGAGGTTTCTTTAATGATTTCCATTGCCTCTTTTCCGTTGGAGGCTTCCCCTATAACGTTAAATTCATTATCTCCTTCGAGGTAGGTTTTAAGGCCATCCCTGATTATTTTATGGTCATCTACCAGTATTATGTTGATTGGTATCATCTGAATTTCTTCATTAATTTACTTTATTTTTTTTGATTTTACCACATCTGGGAATAGATGTGTCTCGGATTTCCCTTTATTGAGGTTCTGGAAGGAATTCTATAATTTAACATTAACTCGTGAGAACCATTCTGTGCAATTCCAATTAACCCGCTATCGTAAGAATACGCCAATCTGAAGCTCGCGGAAACAATAATTCCAGCTTTAAGCAAGATCGATTCGCCATGTCTGTAGCCGGCTCCAACCATTAGGTGTTGCCCAAACTCAAATTGAGAGTTAAAATCCATTTGGATTGTGCCTTCACCGGTAATTTTTGCCATTACATAGGGAATAAAATTAATATTTCGGTTAATTCCCAGGTTCAAGCCTGCTTGTGCAACATACGTGTTAGTAAAACCGGAGTTTTCTCTAAAACCATTTTCCATTAGTCTGGGTATTGAAATGCCTCCAAAAAATTTATTTGATGAGTAATAAATTCCAAACCCAAAATTGGGAATTATGTAACTCTGATCATTTGAAAATGTGGGATCATTGGATAATTCAAGTGAGGAATATTTTTCTGTAACCAGAGTAATTCCCCCTTGTACGCCCATAGAGAAAATTCTATTATTGTCACCTTTAATTTGATAAGCATAGTAAGCGATCGCAGAATTCCGGCTGGTCACACCTATCTTGTCACTGACCAAACTTCCTCCCAATGCTACGTTTCTGTTTCTTAATGGCCCATGAACGGATAAAGTGTAGGTTCTGGGGCTTCCTTCCAAACCAACCCACTGGTAACGGGAAAGAAGCGTGAAATTTACATCTCCATTAATTCCAGCATAACCGGGATTCACTATGATTTTATTATTATCATATTGACTAAACATGGGATCAACCTGGGCATATACGGTGGTTGCCGTCAGTGTTATGAACTTAAGTATGATGGACAACCTGATGATGATTAACTTTTTCATGCTTGCTCCTTTTATAGGTTATACATTTACCTTAAAATCCAAACTTTACCAGTAAGGAAGCGGCCAATAAGGCGCCGGACATAAACAACCAAAAGATTATAAATATTCTATTATGAATCTTGTTGTTTAGTTTCATTTCATTTTGTGTAATCTCGTTTTTCATTTTGTTTTTTAGTTTCAACTTCACAAAGAAACGACAGAAGCCCTGCGGCTATCTTGGCAAATTTTCAATTTTATTAATTTAGGGGAATTGCCTACCGGGCGAGAAGTCAGAAATTGACTATTTGGGAAAGGTGTTAATCATTATTTAGAGGAATTTCATTAGAACCGGTGTTGGCGAAGCCGCCACCCTC
>DASWHX010000002.1:0-8663 GCA_036397995.1 Cyclobacteriaceae bacterium | reverse complement strand
CCCGCTGATATCGCAGATCATACCGGGGAAAAATGGTTCGAGAGCTTTCCGCGCAAATCCGCAAATCCGCGGGAGAAAGTTTTTTTAATCCCGCTGATATCGCAGATCATACCGGGGAAAAATGGTTCGAGAGCTTTCCGCGCAAATCCGAAGGGGCAAATTTTATAGAATCCCGTTGATATCGCAGCTCACCGCTGAATTTATTTCCGGAGTTTTCTGCGCAAATCCGCGTAATCCGCGGGAGAAATTTTTCTTAATCCCGCTGATATCGCAGCTCACCGCTGAATTTATTTTCGGAGTTTTCAGCGCAAATCCGCGTAATCTGCGGGAGTAATTTTTTCTAATCCCGCTGATAACGCAGATCACCGCAGAATTTATTTCCGGAGTTTTCTACGCAAATCCGAGTGATCTGCGGGAGCAAATTCTTTCTTAATCCTGCTGATAATGTAGATCATCGCAGAATTTATTTCCGGAGTTTTCTGCGCAAATCCGCGTAATCTGCGGGAGAAAGTTTTTTTAATCCCGCTGATATCGCAGATCACCACTGGGGAAAAAATGGTTCGAGGACTTTCAGCGTAAAACTTTGTAATCCGCGGAAGAAAATTTTCTTAATCCCGCTGATCTCGCTGATCATTGCAGAATTTATTTCCGGAGCTTTCTGCGTAAATCCGCGTAATCCGCGGGAGTAATTTTTTCTAATCCCGCTGATAATCGCCGATCACCGCAGAATTTATTTCCGGAGTTTTCCGCGCAAATCCAGGTAATCTGCGGGAGAAAATTTTTCTTAATCCCGCTGATATCACAGATCACCGCAGATTTCTAGAAAAAGTCGTGAAAATCACTTACCTGATTTGGGAAAAGGTACCATGACCTCAATTTGTTGGCTCACGGGTTTACCGGCCAGAATGGCTGCGTTCCACCGGGATCCCTTTTTAATTACGCGGATGGCTTCTTCATCGCAGCCATAACCAAGGCTTTGTGTGATTTTGAATTCAGAAAGTGAGCCATCCTCTCCAACCTGGAATATCAAAGTAACTCGTCCCCTGACTTCGGCAATGGATGCTTTTTCGGGGTATTGCAGATCGTTCAGAATTTGATTTACATATTCAATGGTTCCGGACTCTGGTTCAGCATTTTTGTCAGCATTTTCATTTCCCTGGATGACCCGGATTATAAGTAGGACTTCTTTTGCAGCAAAGCCGGAGAGAGTATTCAATTCAGGTGCGGCTTCAACCGGCTGATCAGCTATGCTTTGGGCAGCGCTCTTGGAATTACGCCGGAAAATCGCTTCTTCCTTTACCAATTCTTCTTTAACACCCTCAAGCTTTTGGTCAGCCAAAAGTTCAGGTTCCGCCTCAGTAATAATTACTTCTTCCGCTAATCCCTTCTCCGGCATATCAACCTCAGTTTCTGCCTGAACTACTTTCATGTCTATGGTCACCTCATCTGTTCCTGCACCTGTATCAATTTCATTTTCTATAAAAGTTTGATCTCTTTCATCGGGCAACTGCCTGCCGGCAATTTCAATATCTTCTGCTGCCGCAGGTTTGTTCATTTCCTGAATGGAATCTTTCATGGCCAAGGCGTCACCTTCTCTGGCCTGAGCATCACTTTCAGTTCCACTATCTTCGGATGCTACGATTTGATTCTTGCCACCTAACTGCAGGTAAGAAACTACCAAATAAGAGCTTATAGCAAGTATAACAACTGCAGCTGCAATTCTTACCTTCCATGAAGTTCTTGATCTCGCCCTGGTTTTTTCAATTACAAGACTTTGGAGGTGACTCACATCTTCCCCAATAATTCCAGGATCCATCCTCTCCATACCCATCAATGCATCCGCGCATAAATTGCATTCCTGCATATGTATCTCAATTTGATGTGATTCCTTTTCCGTGAGCTTGCCAGAAAGGTAATCCTTCATTTTAGAAAGACTGAGATGGGCTATATGGTTTTTATTTTCGCTCACTTTTATTTTCCATCCAAATTTTCAAATTTCTTTTACCATTCTGAACATAACTCTTCACTTTCTTCAGGTCATATCCGGTTTCCGCCGCTATTTGCGAATAACTCTTTTCTTCATAATAAAACAGTCTTATACAGATCTTTTGTTCCAGAGGCAATTCGTCTACCCCCGCTTCCAATTTTTTAATTTTATTTTCAGAAAGAGTTTCTTCATTATAAAGAGTTTCTTCATTATTAAGATGCATGATTTCTGCTGATTCCATAATAAAATGCCCGGCATTTTCATTATTAATTACAATCTCTCGCTTTCTTAACCGCATCAGACAATGATTTTTAGCAACAACATAAATCCACTTTCCAAAATCCCTGATTTCCTGCCCTTCCATCTTCGAAAGAAGACTTTCAAAAATATCCATAACAGCATCCCGGGAAGACTCTCTTTCTTTCAAATATTTCAGGCAAACACCATAGATCAAGTGAATATAACGGCTATAAACAATTCCTAAATATTCAGTGCTACCGGTTTTTTGAAACAATTCAATCAATTGCTTGTCAGACAGGTTGCTATTTCTTTCCTTCTGAGTCATAAGAACTTACAACATGAAACGTAAAATTAAGCAAACTATTTGTGGAATTTTCCACCGCTCGGCATCCTTTAAGAAAACATATACTGAAAATGAAAACGATGATGACCACAATTTTATTGACCGCATTATTAAGTATGGGGTCGGTGTTGGCACAAAAGAAGATGCTGACAGGCAGGGTAATATTTGCCTATGATAATTCTCCGGTTGAAAAAGTATCGGTAAAAAATAATGATTCTGGTATTTCTACTATTACTGATAAGAATGGTGATTTTTCCTTAGAAGTTGAATATGGCAACACTATTCTTTTCAAAAAGAAGGGGTTTGAAAACTTTGAACTTGTAGTTGGCAACCAAACGCATGTTAACATTCTTTTGGAAAAGGAAAAGGGAACCGTGACTGATGGGAAAAAAGAAGAGACAACATTGAATGTATTCAGACCAGTGGAAAAGGATAAACATTCACTCGCTGATCAGAGAAGATTATCAGCTCCGGTTTTTATGGAATCAGCTCCTTCAGGGGGATATGGAGATGTTTCACTTAATCAGGATATAAATACCAATTTCAATACCGAGGAATATGATCATTTCCAGGATAACATTTTCAAGACACCCGCCTCGGCGCCACTTTCGACATTCTCGATTGATGTGGATGCCGCATCCTACTCCAACCTGCGTCGCTTCTTATTGCAATATGGGCAGAAGCCACCAAAAGATGCAGTTCGCATTGAAGAAATGGTGAATTATTTTACCTATAATTACGAGCAGCCCAAAGGTGAGCATCCGTTTTCCATCATCACCGAAGTGGCTGCCGCTCCATGGAATGAAAATCATAAGCTGGTTCATATCGGACTGCAGGGAATAAAACCAGATTATGAATCTATGCAACCCTCAAATCTTGTTTTCCTGGTGGATGTCAGTGGATCAATGTCCGATCCGAACAAGCTTCCTCTGTTGATTTCTTCATTTAAATTAATGGTGAATGAACTAAGACCGGACGACCGGGTAGCAATTGTAGTTTATGCAGGGGCCGCGGGCCTGGTGTTACCATCAACTCCCGCTAAAGATAAGCAAACTATAATCAGTGCTTTGGAAAGACTTACAGCCGGAGGATCAACCGCCGGAGGAGCCGGAATAGCGTTGGCATACAAAGTAGCGCAGGAGAATTTCCGGGAAGGGGGTAACAACAGGGTAATCCTTGCCACTGATGGCGACTTCAATATTGGTACCTCTTCAACTTCAGAACTGGTACGAATGATAGAAGAAAAGAGAAAGAGCGGCATATACCTGACTATTGCCGGTTTTGGAATGGGAAATTATAAAGATGGAAGAATGGAACAGATTAGCAATGCCGGAAATGGAAACTACTTCTACATTGACAATTTATCTGAAGCGAAGAAAGTTTTTGTTACCGAACTCCGTGCTACTTTGTTCACCATTGCGAAGGATGTTAAGATTCAGGTTGAATTTAATCCTGACATTGTAGCCGCGTACAGGTTAATAGGTTATGAAAACAGAATCCTGAACAGTGAGGATTTCAATGATGATAAGAAAGATGCCGGAGAACTGGGCGCCGGACACACTGTAACGGCTTTGTATGAAATAATCCCGGTAGGAGTGGAGTCTGAATTTATAAAAGATGTTGACCCTTTAAAATATCAAAACAATAACTCACCTGTTACCACATCCGGAAAGGAATTGCTAACGGTTAAATTCAGATACAAAAAACCGGATGAAGATGTTAGCAGGTTAATCGTAAAAACACTTAGGGATGAAGAAAGAAGCTGGGAGAAGGCTTCAGAAGATTTCCGCTGGTCGGCGTCTGTTGCCGGGTTCGGGATGCTGATGCGCGATTCGGAATTTAAGGGGAAGAGTTCTTATGGTCAGGTACTGACGATTGCTAATGGTGCAAAAGGAGTGGACACAGAAGGGTACAGAGCTGAGTTCATTCAGATGGTTAAAAGTCTGGAACTTATAGCTCGCCGGTAATTACTTAAAATGAAAAGAGGGCACCCGCCCTCTTTTCTACCTACTTAACCCATTATTAACCTTGTAAATCCGAGTTGTAAGATTCGCCCCGGTATGCCGGGGACGAATCTTAGCTGTTATCGCTATTTAATTTGAGATACCTGTTTATTTCCAATGGCTATGCCAAAAAAATTAAACTTTTGAAAATCAGTAGTTTAGAGTTGATTTGTACGTGAATGGAAATTTAATCTGTACAGATGTGAACAATAGAAGTGTACGGTGCAGACCCATACCCCTGAAAAGGGTTTTATATAAATGAACATACTAATTCGGGTATCCGGTTTCTCAGATTTTCGACATAATGAAATTTTTAGCCGCAGATATTACTTCACTTCATATTTAGCCGGCATCCCTTTTGGAGGAATCGTCTTCCTTATGAAATCTCTTATATGATCATTGGCTGATGCTAAATCTTCTTTGCGTAAATACATCATATGCCCGCTGCGATAGCCTTCAAACCGAAGCCTGTCTTTGAGCTTCCCGCTGGGGTCCAGGTTCCACATCGTATATTTTGCATTAAAGTAGGTAGTCGCGCCATCGTAATATCCGGACTGGATCATTACATTCATATAGGGATTTTCCGCCATGGCTTTCCTAAGGTTTTCTCCCGTTTGATCGCCTTCCCTATCCCATGGACGAACAGATCCGAACACATTATATTTAATGTCGGTTTTATAATTCAGGTTCTCTCTCAGATAATAATTTATAGCAGGGGTAAATGAGTGTTCCCACGAAATTAATTCTGAATTGAAATCGGGTCTTTCTCCCGCATCCTGGCGATCTATTCCCAAATACCTGGAATCCAGTCGACCGATTGTAAATCCTTTATCACGAAGTAATTCTTTCCAGAAAAATGAAGTTGGAATGTCAAGATTGTGCTGGAGAACTATCTTTTCTGATAACCCTGAATACCTGGATATTTTTGCAGCCATTTCCTGTTTTTTATCTTCAGTAAGAAACCCTCCCATAGCCATAGCTGGAATAAGTTCGTTAATCGCGAAATTCTCAGCTTCAGGCAGAACTTCAAGCAAATCTTTTGACTGAAGATCTGAGGGTAACCTTTTATGATACCATGCAGCTGCTGCAAAATAAGGAATCCTGTTGGCGGCATCAACCGGACCATCTCTTTCTATGCCTAATCCCGTTGGAGAAACCAGAATTACGCCGTTAAAGAACATCCAATGTGATTCCTGAAGTTCCAAAGCCAAGCCTGAAACTCTCGTGGTTCCATAGCTTTCGCCAATCAGATATTTGGGTGAGCGCCAACGATTTTTCCGGCCAACAAAAGTATTTATCCATTCGGCCAGGTATTCTATATCCGGGTTTACGCCAAAAAATACGGAAGTGTTCGTATCCTTATCCAAAATTCTGCTGTACCCGGTGTTCACCGGATTAACATATACAATATCGGCAACATCCAGAATAGAGTTGGGATTTTCCCGCACGCCATAAGGCTGAACCGGGTAACCTTCATCATCGATTAGCAAAACCCTTGGACCTGTGTAAGCAATATGCATCCAGACGGAAGCTGATCCGGGACCGCCATTAAAAGAAATTACCAGGGGCCGGGTACTACGATCACTGATACCGCTTCTTTCATAATACGTATAGAAAAGTGACGCAATTACTTTCCCATCCTGATTCCAAACAGGCTGGGTGCCGGCGGTTGCACTGTAAGAAATCTTTTGACCTTTGATGGTCACTTCATGGACAGTGGTAACGGCAGATTCAGCTTCCAGCATCCTGTCCTGGGCTGCTGAATGCACTGCAATTGCAGTGAATAGCAAAAAAGGGGTAATTAATTTCATGGGAATTTAGTTTTTAGTTAGATTTTTTTGGGAACTAATTTTTAGCAATAACTGTGAATGTAAACATTAGAATTCAGCCCGGCAAGAATAAATATACGGGAGGTTTTTACGGGAGATTTCCTGATAAATTTTGAATTAGAATACCAATAATAATCAGGAAGAAGAAAACAGAGAGTGTGAATAATGTCAATTTCCTGAATGAGACCATTTTCGAGAAATGTGAAATCATGCAAACTCCAAAAATTTCAATAAAATAAACCATACTGAAAGCTGCCAGGTGTGGGACGGGTATTCTTAGGAATGAATAAAGACCAAGAAAATAGCTCACTGAAAACAACAACCCGAAAACAAGAGAAAAGGTAACGCTTTTCTTCAAGGTAGGAGTAGAATTAAAACTTTGATTGAAGGTAAAAATAATCAGGATGGTTAGAAGCAAGAAACTACCATATCCTGCAGGAATTAGCCTGAAAAGCTCTGCCTGTGTTTTGAATGATTCCACCTTTTCTGACCATAATTGTGCAAATACAGCGGCATGGAAGAAGAAATCAATTCCGATAAAAATAACCCAGGCCAGAATTGCTGTTTTCCAGAACTTACTTTCTTTGAACATAGACATATGAAATTCGGCCTTCAACCGGAGGAAAGAAATGATTTCAATCAGGAATGAAAAAGAAAATATTTAAAATTGGTTTAGAGAATTTCTTCAGGGATTTGTGCAAATAGTAAAGGTACGCCACCCATTAACCGGAATGGGATGGACTTAAGATAGTTACAATCTTTGGCGGGGCATAAGACGGTAGCAGAACCTAGAAATTTATAAACACGTTACGATATATATAACCAGCATATACATATCCATTGGAGTTGCAACATTTCAGTGGACAAATGATTTATAACATTCCGTCCCTAACGGGACAGGCATCGCGCAAACTACCCAACCGCTACCATCATTATTGTCCCTACGGGACGTTGCCTTCCCAATTCCTCTCCAACAAAGACAATTTCATTTGTATATTTGAACCATGCCCTCCTTTATCTCCAATTACGAATACGACATCCTCATCTCCTAAGGGCAGAATGATAACGTCTGTGCATCTTAACTTGGGGATCGCCTTAATTAAATTAAAAAAGCCATAATTGACGTTGTAAAGCAGTAATAGTTACATTACTTTTGACTATTGATAGTCAATAGTCTAAAATGAAAATTAAGGACAAAATCATTGCTGCGCTAAAAGAATCAGGCGATTTGAGCGTGAAAGAACTTGTAGATTCTTTGAATGTTTCCAAACAGGCAATTCACGTGGCGATTAATCAACTTCTGGAAGCGGATGCGATAATAAAATTTGGCAGAACACCCAAAACCATCTACCGGCTACACCGGGTAAAAACTTTCGTGGTCAAAGACCATGACATCACCAATACCGAAACCCTAAAATATCTATCAAAGAATTTTCTGGTGATCACTGAATTAGGCAAAATGCTGGAAGGCGCAGAAGCTTTTAGTCTTTGGTGTAAACAACGTAACCTACCCATGGAAAAAACAGCCGAAGAGTATATAAAAACAAAAAGTAAATACGATGCTTATTTCGATGCCAAAGGTTTTATCAATGGAAAGGAAAAACTCACCAACACAAAAGGTTTTAGCAAAATAAACCTGAATAACATCTATTACCTGGACTTTTACGCTATTGAGCGATTCGGCAAGACCAGATTGGGTACGCTATTGCATTACGCCAAACAAGGGCAAAACAAATTTCTGATGAGAATTATGCTCTCCGAAATCAAACCGAGAGTAGATACTCTCATAAAGACAAATTCGTTTGATGCGGTAGGCTTTGTACCGCCTACCATCAGACGAGAAGTTCAGATTATGAAGTACCTGGAAACACATCTAAAAATAAACCTGCCAAGGATAAAGATTCAGAAAATATCAGGCATCATACCGGTACCTCAAAAATCACTGAGCAAAATTGAAGAGCGAATCAATAATGCTGAGCATACCTTCGCGGTAAATGAGACAGTAAAATACAAACACCTTCTCTTGATTGACGATGCCGTTGGCAGCGGTTCTACAATGAATCAAATTGCGAGAAAAATAAAACAGAAAGGCATCTCAAAAAAAGTCACCGGTCTTGCCGTGGTGGGTAGCTTCAAAGGCTTTGATGTGATTACCGATGTGTAAGTCACTCTTTTGGAATTTACTATCTTTTGAAATATGCCATCTATAGTCCCCGGCTACGAATACGACATCTTCATCTCCTATCGCCACAACGACAACC
>DASWHX010000001.1:0-1832 GCA_036397995.1 Cyclobacteriaceae bacterium | reverse complement strand
TCACGGCCGGAGTTGCTGCAGCAGTTGTCCTCACTTATGTTGTCAACACAATTGGCAGAAGATTTAACAATGGGGAGAATCTCATTGATATGGATTTATTTTGATCGAACAGATATTCTTAATTCAACGCTCAACCAAACGAAGGGCTTGCCATAATCAACCGGCAAGCCCTTTTCATTGAGCGTCATGCATGTCATAGCTCTTAAAGATGCAAGCTCTGGACAGACCTTCTAACTGGAACTGTTAGTCCAAAGCAAGGCTATGCAGTATTGCAATTCCAGTAAATGAAACTGGTCTTTTCCATTCCTTTTCATAACTTGTTTATCTAAAATCACCACTATTCTAAAATCATCCACTATGAAAAGCTTAATTTATTTATCAGCCGCGGTATTTTTCTATGGTTGTACTGCGGAAAACCAACCAACTTCACCAAAATTTGAAATTTCATTTTCTGATGCCATGTCGACAGAATCGTTTGATGGCCGGCTATTATTAATACTGTCTAATAATGACACGGCCGAGCCCAGATTTCAAATTAATGATGGACACAACACACAGCTGATTTATGGCATTGATGTGGAAGATTACAAACCAGGCGAAAATCGGGTAATTGACGCGGCCGTTTTTGGGTATCCTCTGAAAAGTTTGTCAGAAATACCCGAAGGAGATTATTATGTGCAGGCATTACTGCATAAATACGAAACATTCAATCTTTCCACAGGTCACCAGGTAAAATTACCTATGGATCAAGGCGAAGGCCAGCATTGGAACCGGTCGCCAAAGAATTTTTATAGCTCCGCGCAAAAAATTCATTACAATCCGAATTCGGAGGAAGTTATCAATGTAATCATGGAAAATGAAATTCCACCCATTGAAGAACCGGTAGATACCAAATATATAAAGCATATTAAAATTCAAAGTAAACTTCTGACAGAGTTCTGGGGAACGCCGATGTTTCTGGGTGCTCATGTATTGGTTCCTGAAGGATTTGAAGATCATCCGGAAGCTCAATATCCGTTGATGGTATTTCATGGACATTATCCCTCCGATTTTGGAGGTTTCAGAACTGAACCTCCTGATCCGAATCTTGAGCCGGATTACAGTGAACGCTTCCGGTTGGAAGGTTATAACATTATTCAACAACAAGAAGCATATGATTTCTATCAAAAATGGATTAGCGCTGATTTCCCAAGATTTTTGGCCATAGAAATTCAACATCAAAACCCATACTACGACGACAGTTATGCGGTGAATTCAGAAAACCTTGGGCCTTACGGGGATGCCATTACCTATGAACTGATTCCGGAAATTGAAAAACGCTTTCGGGGAATTGGCGAAGGTTGGGCAAGGTTCCTTTACGGGGGTTCAACGGGCGGCTGGGAAGCTCTTGCTGTACAGGTGAAATATCCGAAAGAATACAACGGCTGTTTTGCCGCTTGTCCGGACCCAATTGATTTCAGGGCCTACACTACTGTGAATATCTATGAAGATAAGAATGCGTATTATTACGAATCAGCCTATAAGGAATTGCTAAAACCTGCCCATCGGGATTACCTGGGACAGATAAATGCCACTGTGCAAAGTATGAATCACAGAGAATTGGTTTTAGGAACAAAATCCCGGTCGGGCGATCAATTTGATATCTGGGAAGCGGTGTATTCACCACAAGGCTCCGACGGCTACCCGCAACGGATTTGGGATAAAATGACCGGAGAAATCAATCCGGAAGTTGCGGAGTTTTGGAAGGAGAATTACGATTTGCGTTACATCCTGGAACGGGATTGGGAAAAACTAGGTGCGGATCTTCAAGGCAAGATCCATATTTTCTGTGG